>DATMZM010000347.1:0-5549 GCA_035607445.1 Thermoanaerobaculia bacterium
GCGCCCGGGTTCAGCGGATCGATCCCCTGCGTCGCGAGCAGGAAGGTCGGCTCGGCCGAGTCGTAGATCCCGTCGCCGTCCACGTCCAGGAAGCCGAGCGTCGCCGACGACGTGCCGAGAGGGTTGAGCCGGTCGACGAGCGTCGTGTGCAGCTGGGCGGCGAAGCGCGAGTAGCCGGCGCGCAGGACGATCCGCCGGTCCTCGCCCAGCGCCCACGAGACGCCGAGCCGCGGCGAGAAGCTCTGCCAGCGGAAGTCCGGACCGCCGCCCGAAAAGCGGACCGCGGGCAAGAGGTTCGGGAAGGCCGGGTTCGCCGCGATGTCGGCGGCCTGGCTCGCCCCCTCCTGGCGGTCGAAGCGGACGCCCGCGGTGGTGGTCAGGCGGTCCGCGCGCACCTCGTCCTGGCCCCACAGCGAGAGGTACCTCTGGCGCGAGCCGATCCGCCCGGGGCGTAGGGCGCGCACGATGTCGTAGGGCGTGCCGGCGTTCTCGCCCGCGATCTGGATCAGGTCGCGCGGGCCCCAGCGCTCCTCGTCGTCGGAGGAGAACTCGCGCCGCGACACGCCGAGGCGCGGCTCGTGGCTGCCCGGGCGGGCCGACAGATAGCTGCGCAAGTCGACCTGGAACTGGTTGGCGTTGCGCCGGTTGCGGGTCGCCGAGTACGAGCCGCGCCAGATCCCCTTGGGATCGAGCACCACCTCGCCCGCCGGCCCCGCGTTGGGATCGGCGCCGAAGCGGCCGTCGAGGGTCGAGGCGAGGGCGGTCAGGTAGAGGTCGTTGCGCAGGAGGAGCGAATCCTCGAGCTTCGCGATCCGGGTCCGCCCGTGGAGCCGCTGGAAGGTCTCCTCGCTGCGCTCGGGCCCGGCGCCCAGGTCGGGCCGGGTCTTGTCGGCGCGGTGATAGGTCCCGGAGAGCGAGTGGCCGGCGCCGACCTGCCAGTTGACCTTGGCGGCCACGTTGAGCAGCTCCGTGCGATCCGGCGCGCCGCCGACCGCGATCTGCCGCGAGCTGATCGCGCCGAACGAGCCCCAGGCGAACAGGCGCTCGGCGAGGAGCGGACCGCCGCCCTCGATCCCGTAGTCATCGATCCCCTTGATCCGGCCGACCGAGAGCGGCGGGGTCGCGGTCTCGGCGGGCGGGGTCTCGGCCGCCGGCCCCGCGAAGACCGAGAAGCCGTCGATCCGCTGGCCGCCGCCGATCCCGCCCCGCGGCGGCGGGACGTTCTCCGGGTCGATCGGCCCGGGTCCCGTCGGGCGCACGATCTGGGTCTCGCGCGGGCTCGCCTGGAGGCGCTCGTCGGTCTCGAAGTCGCGCGTCGAGCCGCGCCAGACCGACGTGCCCCGCTTCGTCACCAGGTCGACGAGAACGCCCGCGGTCGGCGCCGCGGCGTCCGGACCGCCGACCGTGACGCGCACCTCCTCGAGCTGGTCGAAGTCGTAGTAGAGCGGCGACGTGCCGGCCGCCGCCATGTCGGTGACCTGGACGCCGTCGAGCATGAAGTTGTTCTGCGGCCGGCCGGTGCCGGGACCGATGATGCTCGGCTGGAGGTTGCTCTTGTTGCCCCCCGTGTTGACGGTGTCGAGCAGCACGCCGGGCGCCTGGGCGACCACCGCCCAGGGATCGCGGGTGGTCGGGATCGTGTCGAGCTCGAACGCCGACACCCGGATGCCCTGCGCCTCCGGGCGCGTGGCGAGGAGCGGCGGCTCGGAGGTGACGACGATCGTTTCGCCCGGCACCCGGCTCATCTTGATCTGGAGCGAGGTGGTCCGGCCGACCAGGATCTCGACCGTCGGATAGGTCGCCGGCTCGAAGCCGTCGCGCACCGCGCGCAGCGCGTAGTTGCCCGGCTCCATGCCGAGAATGCGCAAGGCGCCGCGCTCGTCGCTCGTCTGGCGATAGGTGCCGTTGCGTCCGTTGAGCGTCACGACCACCCCGGGCAGGGCGTCGCCGCCGTCCGTCAGCACGAAGCCGTCGAGGCTCCCCGCTTGCTGGGCGTGGCCGGTGCCGTGGAGGGCCAGGCTCCAGACGAGCGCGGCGCCCGCGGCGCGAAGAAAAAGGTTTTTCGGCATAGCTGGACCCGCAGTTTGTGATGATACGCGCGCCGCCGGGCGCCGTCGCCGAGCCCGGTCCCGACCGCGTCGTGGTTCATCCCGCCAGGGCGGAGGTTCGTCCCCGGAGTCTACAGGGAGGCGCGGGGAGGCCGCCGGGGGGCCTCGCGCGGGTCTTCCGGAGCGGTCTTCCGCCCTCTTACAGCGTGGCGCCGAGGGCGGCTTCGAGGCGCTCGCGGCAGCTGCGGGAGAGCGGCAGGCGCGCGCCGGTCAGGAGCACGACCTCGTAGTCGCCGTGGACGCCCGGCACCAGCTCCTTGACGCGATCGAGGTTGACGATCGCGGAGCGGTGGATGCGCACGAAGCGCTGGGGGTCGAGGCGGTCCTCGATGCCGGCCATCGTCTCGCGCAGGAGGTGGCTCTTGCCGTGCGCGTTCAGGCGCACGTAATTGCCCGCCGCGTCGATCCAATCGAGCTCGTCGATCTTCAGGAAGTGGACCCGGCCGGCGGTCTTGACCACCAGGCGCTCCGGCCGGCGCTGTTCGCTGCGGGTGGCCGCGAGCAGGTTCGCGAGCTGGCGGCGCAGCTGGTCGATCGTGTTGTGCTCGAGCTGCGTCCGCACGCGCTCGAGAGCGTCGCGGAAACGCTCGCGGTCGAACGGCTTCAACAGGTAATCGATCGCGTGCACCTCGAAGGCGCGCAGCGCGTGCTCGTCGTAGGCGGTGACGAAGACGACCGCCGGCATCCGGTCCGCTCCGACCTCCTCGATCACGCCGAAGCCGTCGAGCTCGGGCATGCGGACGTCCAGGAACGCGACGTCGGGAGAGAGCTCCCGGATCGCCGTCACCGCCTCGGCGCCGTCCGCGCAGACGGCGACCACCTTCAAGTTTTCCTCCGCGCCGAGGAGATCGGCGAGGCGCTGCCGCGCGAGGGGTTCGTCGTCGGCGATCAGGGCGCTCAGGGGCATGTTCGAATCCTCCGCGAGGGTGCCGATCCTAGGCGGCGATCGGACGGTGAAAAGTGGGCCGCCGCTCCGACTGGGGCGAGCGGTGGCCCCAGGGGGACGAACCGCAGCTGGACAGGGACCCGAGGCCATACCCCTCGGGTTCCGGGGTCCGCCGGCGGCGGGGGGCAAGCCCGGCCTCCGGCGGCTCGAGACGATCTGACCCGGGAACGTCGCAAGGTCGGTGCCAGCCGCGCGCCGCGCGGAGGAAATCCTTTCGTTCGTTGAGGTTCGAGCGGTTCCGGGCGGTTGGGCAGGCTGGGCGCGGACGGTGCGATCCGGAAAACTGAATGGGCGAAAAACGTTGGGCCGTCGCGCGGGCGGCGGCGGTCGCCACGGCGAGGGACCGGATCGCCCCGCGCGGCGCGCGGTTCGGCCCTCGAGGAATCGGGCCTTTTGGCCTCCGGTTCCTTGGAGAGGCGCCCCGCGGCATCCGGTCCGGCGGATCGCTCGACGGCGGGAAGGCGGGAAGAGCGCGAGGCGCGCCCGAGCGGCCGGCGAACCTCGACTAGAATCGCGTTTCGGTGTCCGCTTCGCTCCCCCTGCCGATCGAATTCGTGCGCACGCGAGAAGGGCTCGCGCGCGCCGCCGAGCGCTGGCGCGGAGCGCCGGCTCTCGCGATCGACACCGAGTTCGTCCGCGAGCGGACCTTCTTTCCGCATCTCGGCTTGATCCAGGTCGCGGACCGGACGGCGGCGACGCTCGTCGATCCGCTCGCCGCGGGAGACCTTGCGCCCTTCGCCGCGGTCCTCGACGATCCGGCGACGATCAAGGTCGTCCACTCCGCGAGCCAGGATCTCGAGGTGTTCTTTCGCGCCTTCGGCCGCCTGCCCTCGTCGCTCTTCGACACCCAGGAAGCCGCGGCGATCGCGGGGCTGGGAGCCGGACTCGGCTACGGCCGCCTGGTCGCGTTGCGCCTCGGCGTCGAGCTCGAGAAGGGGGAGACCCGCACCGATTGGTTGAAGCGCCCGTTGAGCGCGGCGCAGCTCGCCTACGCGGCGGCCGACGTCGCCTACCTCCTGCCGCTCTACGACGACCTGCGCCGCGAGCTCGAAGCGCAGGGGCGCTTCGCCTGGGCGCTCGAGGATTCGGCGTCGCTTCTGGACGTCCGCTTCGACGAGGAGCCGGACGAGGCGCACCGCCGGATCAAGGGGGGAGGGCGCTTCGATCGCCGCCAGATCGCGGCCCTGCGCGCTCTCGCCGCCTGGCGCGAGCGCGAGGCGCGCCAGCGCGACCTGCCGCGCAACATGGTGCTCAAGGAAGAGATGCTGGTCGAGCTCGCGCGGCGCTTTCCGAGCGATCCCGCGGAGCTGCGCAAGCTGCCCGGCTATCTACCCGCCCAGGTCGCGCGCGATCACTCCGCCTGGTTTGCGATCCTGCGCGCCGTGGAAGCCCTGCCGGGCGAGGAGCTGCCGCCGGCCCCCGAGCGCCGCCGCCCCGGCCCGCAGGTCGAGGCGCTCGAAGAGAAGCTTCGAGAGAAGGTGAAGGCCCGCGCGGCCGAGCTCGGCCTCGCGCCCGAGACCCTCGCCTCTCGCCGCCCGCTCGCGGCCCTCGCCCGCGCGATCGAAAGCCCCGAAGAGCCCAAGCTCCCCCGCGAGCTCGAAGGCTGGCGCCGCGAAGTGATCGGAGAAGAATTGCTCGCGCTTGCGCGGAGGGCACGGCGGTGAGGCGCGGATTCGCTTACGGCGTCGCCCAGAGCTCGTAGGCGATCTCGGCGTGGACCGTGCCGGGGGCGAGCCGCGGCACGACTTCGAAGCGCAGCTCCCTTGCTCCCCCCACCGCGGCCGGAGGCAGGTCGAGATCGACCTCGCGCAGGCGCCGGAAGGGGTTGGCTTCCTGGAACGGAAAGATCCCGACCCAGGTTCCATTGAGGTAAACGTCCGCGGGGGCGTTGGCTACCCCCACATCGAGCCGGCGGCGCAGGCGCACGGCTCCGGTCGTCGCGGTTCTGCGGAGGGTGAAGCGATCTCGCCCTCCGGGGACCGAGTAGGTGCAGGAGGTCGCGGATTCGCCGAGTGCGACGAACGGTCCGCCCTCCCAGCGGGAGGTGAAGACGCCGCAGATCGCGCTGGGCGCCGTGACTTGATAGCCGTGCGCGGCGCGCGAGGCGGCATCGGATAAATCGAGCCGATCGACCGCGGCGAGCGCGGGATCGGGGCGCGAGTAGTAGTAGGCGACCGTGCGCGCGCGGAGCGGCAGGTTGCCGGTCGGGCCGGTTTCGAGCCCGGCGCGGAGGCCGCTCCGGAAGGGGATCGCGTCCGACAGGAACAGCCGGTAGGCCGAGGTCGCGTCCTCGCCCGCGGGCGTGGTCCTGTGCGCGGGCGAGCCGTGGAGCGGCAGCGCGAACGGGCCGCGATCGAAGTAGAAGCCGCCGTTGAAGAGATCCTCGACCCCGGTGCCGTAGATGCCCGGATGTCGCGAGCCGTCCAGGTAGACCCGTTCGTCCCCTTCGAGCACCTCGCGCGAGAGCGTGCCGACCGAGCCGATCTCGGCGAACA
>DATMZM010000355.1:0-10813 GCA_035607445.1 Thermoanaerobaculia bacterium
CCCGCAACCCCGACGATGAGCCTCGCCGCCGGCAGCAACTCGGCGACCGTCAGTTGGACCAACTCGGGCGCCGGTGTGGTCTACGACGTCTTCCGCAACGAGACCGGCTGCAACGCCGGCTTCACCAAGGTCGCCAACGACGTCGCCGGCACCTCGTACGCCGACAACGTGGTGGCCAACAACTTCACCTATTACTACCAGGTGATCGCCCATCCGTCCGGCACCGAGGCGTGCGGCGGCGTCCCGGCGACCTGCCAGTCGGTGACCCCGGCTCCCGTGGCCTGCACCCCGCCGGCCCCTCCGACCGGCGTCACCGTCACGGCGACCGGCCAGACGACCGCCACCGTGTCGTGGACCGCTTCCGCGGGCGCCACCGGCTACAACGTCCTCCGCTCGACCACCTCGGGCGGTCCGTACACGCAGATCGGCACCTCGGCGACGACCTCGTTCAACGACACCGGCCTGACCTGCAACACCCCGTACTTCTACGTCGTGCAGGCGACGAATTCCCCCACCTGCGCTTCGGGCAACTCGGCTGAGGGCACGGCGACCACCAACTCCTGCCCCGTCGGCGGCAACCAGGTCCTGACCTTCTCGGCGGCGCCCGCGCTCGCGATTCCGGACAACAACACGACCGGCGTCACCAGCACGATCAACGTCGCGACGGGGCAGACGATCACCAGCGTCAGCGTCACCGTCGGCATCACCCACACCTTCCAGGGCGATCTCGAGGTGGCGTTGATCGGTCCGGACAACACGACGGTCCTGCTCCACAACCGGACCGGCGGCTCGGCCGACAACATCAACACCACCTACAACATCACCACCCGCTCGGCACAGGCGCTCTCGGCGTTCACGGGCAAGAACACCGCCGGGGCCTGGAAGCTCCGGGTCCGCGACCTGGCGGCGGCCGACGTCGGCACGCTCAACACCTGGAAGATCACCTTCAACGGGTACTCGACGCTGACCGCCAACACGGCGATCCCGGACAACAACACGACCGGCATCACCAGCACGATCAACGTGGCCGCCACCGGCACGGTCACCTCCTTGAGCGTTCGGGTCGACATCACGCACACCTTCCAGGGCGACTTGGAAGTGGCGCTGATCGGTCCGGACAACACGACGGTCCTGCTGCACAACCGGACGGGAGGAACGACCGACAACATCAAGACGGTCTACGCCGACCTGACGGTCCCGGCGCAGGCGCTCTCGGCGTTTACCGGCAAGGCCACCAACGGCGCCTGGAAGCTGCGGGTCCGCGACCTGGCGGCGGTCGACACCGGAACGCTGAACTTCTGGGAGCTCGACCTGCGCTAACCGGCCCCCGCTCAAGCCTCACGGCCCGGAGCTCGGTCCGCCGGCCCCCTTCCTCCGGGTGGAGGGAGGGGGCCTTTTTCTTGGCCCGGGGAAATTTCCCCAACCTTGACACGCTTCGGCCTCCGAGCTGCACTCAGACGTGTAGGCACTGTCTTCCCTCACTTCGAGACTCGAGAGCTTGGTACTTAAGGTGTACCGAAATCATTCGGGTGGCCTTTCCCGAGGGCCTCCCGTCAGGGACCGCCTTCCGGCAGGTCCGGGATCTCTCGTCTGCACCCAAACAGCAGGTTACCAACGACCCCCGGGGAGGGGGAAAAGCTCTATGAATGTTCATGCGCGTAGTTTCGCGGCAGCCGCGCTCCTCGCGGCCGGATTCTCGGCCGTCGTGCCCGGCACCGCGACCGCTCAGATGGCGAAGAACAAGTCCGAATCCTTAGATGCGCTCACGACCTACAGCGAGCGGCTGAGCACCAGCCAGTCGTTCGACTCGATCGAGGGCCTGCACAGCGCTCTCAGCCCGGCCGTCGAGGCCGCCTGGAACAAGTTCCGCCTGTCGAGCGGCGAGTGGACCGCCTCGATCGACGCCAGGAGCGGCGCGATCGCCTCGGCCGACGGCGCGGGCGTGCCCTGGGTTCCGGGCAAAGGCAATCAGCTGAGCGGCAGGACCGCTCCGGACCTCAGCGTCCTCGAAGGGATCGCCCGCAGGTTCGTTGCCGACAACGCGAATCTGCTCGGCGTCGACCCCTCGTCGCTGGTCCTCAACTCGTCGCGCTCCGGACAGCCGGCCGACTACCTCTGGTTCGTCGACTTCGACGTCACCCGCGGCGGCATCCCGGTCGAGAACGCGCGCGTCGTCTTCCGCGTCAACCACGGCAACCTGGTCCAGTTCGGCACCGAGTTCGTGCCGCCGGGCGACGTCGCCGTGCCGCCGGTCAAGCTGACGAAGAAGGCCGCGCAGCAGGTCCTGTCCGACTACGTCGGCGGCCTGAACCCGCTGACCGACACGATCCTCGACAACGGCTCGCTGCACCTGGTCCCGGTCGCCAAGCCCGACAACCGCTTCTCGGCCGGCTTCGCCTTCGGCAAGGGCTACGACCTCGCCAACGCCTACGACTTCGTCTTCCACCGCGACGGCGCCCAGGGCACCTGGCGCGCCCGCATCGACGCCACCACCGGCGAGGTCCTGTCGTTCGCCGACGTCAACGAGTACGCCCAGGCGACCGGCGGCATCTATCAGAACTCGCCGACCACGGGCGCGGAGATCGTGCGGCCGGTGCCGTTCACCAACCTCTCGTCCGGCGGCTTCACGAACTCGGGCGGCGTCTTCGGCGGCGGCGCGGCCACCTCGACGATGCAGGGCCAGTTCGTCCGCATCGTCGACACCTGCGGCGCGATCTCGCTCGCCACCAACGGCGCCGGCGACCTCGTCTTCGGCACCTCGGCGGGGACCAACTGCACGACGCCCGGCGTCGGCGGCGCGGGCAACACGCACTCCTCGCGCGAGCAGTTCTACCAGGTCAACCGGATCAAGGAAGTCGTCAAGGGCTGGCTGCCGAGCAACGCCTGGCTCAACCAGCAGCTGCTCGTCAACGTCAACTTGAACCAGACCTGCAACGCCTACTGGAACGGCAGCTCGCTCAACTTCTTCCGCTCGGGCGGCGGCTGCAACAACACCGGCGAGATCTCGGGCGTCTCGCTGCACGAGTTCGGCCACGGCATCGACCAGAACGACGGCACCGGCACGGCCCCCGAGGGCGGCACCGGCGAGTCCTACGGCGACACCACGGCGGTGATCGCTCTGCACGCCTCCTGCATCGGACCCGGCTTCCTGGCCTCCAACTGCGGCGGCTACGGCGACGCCTGCACCTCCTGCACCGGCGTCCGCGACGTCGACTTCGCCAAGCACGTCTCGAACACCCCGGCGACGGTCGCCAACTTCACCCAGACCCACTGCGGCGCCGGCTCCGGCCCGTGCGCGAAGGAAGTGCACTGCGAGTCGTACGTTCCGTCCGAGTCGATCTGGGACTTCGCCAACCGCGACCTGCCGGGCCCCGGCCTCGGACCGGCCTGGACGACGCTCGACCGGCTCTGGTACCTCTCGCGCTCGACCGCGACGAGCTCGTTCTCCTGCACCCACACCGGCACCTTCTCGAGCAACGGCTGCAACGCCGGCTCGTGGTGGAAGACGATGCGCGCGGTCGACGACGACGACGGCAACCTCGCGAACGGCACCCCGCACGGCGGCGCGCTCTTCGCGGCGTTCAACCGCCATCTGATCGCCTGCACCACCGACGCGGGCGCCAGCACGACCTTCAACGGCTGCACGCCGCCGGCGACCCCGACGATGACCCTGACCGCCGGCAACAACTCGGCGGCGGTCTCCTGGACCAACTCCGGGGCCGGCGTCGTCTACGACGTGTTCCGCAACGAGACCGGCTGCAACGCCGGCTTCACCAAGGTCGCCAACGACGTCGCGACGACGTCTTACAACGACAACGTGGTCGCCAACGGCTTCACCTATTACTACCAGGTGATCGCCCACCCGTCCGGCACCGAGGCGTGCGGCGGCGCGCCGGCGACCTGCCAGTCGGTGACCCCCGTGAGTGCGCCTTGCACCCCGCCGGCGGCTCCGACCGGCGTCACCGCGACGGCCACCGGCCAGACGACCGCCACCGTGTCGTGGACCGCTTCCGCGGGCGCGACCGGCTACAACATCCTCCGCTCGACCACTTCGGGCGGCCCGTACACCCAGGTCGGCACGTCGGCGACGACCTCGTTCAACGACACCGGCCTGACCTGCAACACCACCTACTTCTACGTCGTCCAGGCGACGAACTCGCCCACTTGCGCCTCGGGCAACTCGGCCCAGGCGTCGGCGACCACCAGCGCCTGCACGGGCTGCACGACGACGACCCGCTACACCAACGGCTTCGAGACCGGCACCGGCCTGTCCGACTGGGCCAAGGGTACCTTCGTCGCGGGCGGCTCCTCCGCCAGCTGGCGCGGGATCCAGACCTGCACCGCGCAGACCGGCAGCAAGATCTTCCGCTACGGCGGCACCACCTGCACCACCAACTACACCAACAACAACTTCACCTACGCCCAGCCGAACGGCACCGGCGGTATCGCGATTCCGGCCGGCTCGACGACCACCCGCCTCTCGTTCGGTCACCGCCGCGACTTCGAGTCCGGCTTCGACGGCGGCACTCTCGCGGTCTCGGTGGACGGCACGAACTACTTCTTCGTTCCGACCGCCGCGATCCTCTCGGGCGGCACCAACGGCACGATCAGCGCCGCCTGCCCGCCCGCCGGAGCCGCCGGAGCGTCCGCCTGGACCGGCACCTCGACGGCGTTCACCACCACCACCGTCGACCTCGACCAAGCCTGCAACGCGGCAACGGGCCTGACGACCGGCTGTGCCGGCCAGAGCGTCCGCATCGCGTTCACCTCGATCACCGACTGCTCGGTGACCGGCGACGGCTGGTTCCTCGACAACGTCACCGTCACGGCCTGCACGCCGTAAGCGCCGACCCTGACGCGTGAAGCCCCCGGGCCTCCTCCCTCGCGGGAGGGGGCCTTTTTCGTTTCCGAACTTCCCTCAGGTGGCTGCGTAGAGTCTTGCTGAGAGAGCCGTCGCGAGATTCGATGCCCGAAGCAACGCCGTCGCTTGCCACCCCCGAGGACGCCCGCCGCTTCCTGCTGAAAGCGCGCGCCTTGCGCCACGCCGAGCCGGACGAATTCGCGGCGGCCGCGGCGCTCGCCGCCGCGATCGGCGAGAGCTTGCCCGCCCGGTCCGCCGATGCCACCGATTCCGAGGACGCCGACGACGACGCCCGGGCGACAGCGGACCTGAAAGCCGAGCTCTGGGCCGAGGTCGGCAACGCCCGGCGCGTTCTCGGCCTGCACGCGGCGGCGGAGGACGCCTTCACGCGCGCCGGAGAGCTCCTCGCCGCGGGACGCGGCGAGCCGCAGCCGGCGGCCGCGGTGAGCCTGCTCGTGGCCGCGCTCCTCGCCGACCAGCGCCGATTCGACGACGCCCTCCGGCTCCTCGAGCAGGCTCGCGCCCTCTTCGCTCGACGAGGCGACCGCCACGCGACGGGTGAGACCTTCGTCCATGAGGGGTTGATCCGCTTCAACCGGCAGGAGGCGATCCCGGCAGCCCGCCTCTTCTCGGCCGCCTTGTGCCTGCTCGAGCCCGCGCGCGGCTCGAAGATGATCTTCTCCGCGGTGCACAACCTCGCCGTCTGCGCCGTGCAGCTCGGAGATTTCGCGCGCGCCGAGACGATCCTCGCGGCGAGCGAGGATCTCTATGCGGAGTTGGGAGGGGAGATCATCGAGCTGCGGCGGCGCTGGCTCCTCGCCCGGATCGCCGCGAGCACCGGCCGCGAAGCCGAGGCGGCGGAGATCCTCGACGACCTGCGGCGGTGCTACGCGCGCCGCGGTCTCGGCCTCGACGAGGCGACGGCCACTCTCGACCTCGCCCTCGTCTCCTTGAGCCTCGGCCGCACGTCCGGGATCCTCGGCCACCTGGCCGGGGCGCTCCGGGTCTTCCGGAGCCTGCGCATCGAGCGCGAAGCGCTGGCGGTGATCGTGCTCCTGGAAAATTCTCTGCGGGCCGAGGAGGCGGCCCTCGCCTGAGGCGGCGCGGCCGTCAGCCGCGAGCGGCTTCCGGTGATTCCGCCCGGACCCGAGGCGCTCGTTCCAGCCGCTCGAGCCGGGCGGCGGCGGCGCGCAATGTTTGAAGGGCGTCGAGAGTGTCGAGGGCATCCCGCTCGGCACGGAGCGTTCTCTGGAGCAGGAGCACGGTCGCGACGGCCTCCCGGCCGACGCCGAGCGCGCGAAAGGCGAGGAGGGTTTCGGCGATCAACTCCCGGACCTCCGCGGTTCGCCCCTGGCGCAAGCGCACCGCGGCGAGGTCGAGGCCGAGGAGCGCCTCCAAGTAAGGCATGCCGCGCTCGGCGTAGGCGGTCTTGAGCTCGGCGAACGCCCGTTCGGCTTCGTCGAGAGCGCCGAGGCCGCAGGCGATCCGCCCTTCGAGGCAGCGCAGCTTCAAGCGATCGATCGGCTCGGCGTGGCGCTCGTAGAGAGGCCGGGCCTGCGGCAGCAAGCGGCCCGCGAGCTCGATCCGACCGGCTTCGGCGGCGAACCAGAGGAGGTTGTGGACGGCGGCGAAGGCGAGCCGCGGCTCGGCCTCCCCGTCGATCCAGGCGAGCCCGGACGAGAGGCGTTCGACCGCCGACGGAGCTTCCCCTTCGAGGCCGAGACAGATGCCCTCGAGCACCAGCGCCTTGCCCGCCAGGTGGCGGCGGCCGGCCGAGACGTGAGCGCGGAAGATCTGCCCGAGCAATCGGCGGGACGCCGAGAAACGCCGCTCGGCGTTGAGCTGAGCGACGGCGAGCTCGGCCAGACGGAGCAGCAGCACGGGGTCGTTGCCGCCCCGCCGCGAAGCGCGCGCCGCGGCCACCAGGGCGGCCGACCCGCCGGGCAGGTCGCCCAGCAGCCGGCGGGCGTAGGCCACCTCGGCCCAAAGCTCCGCGCGCAGATCCTCGACGGCGCCCTCGGCATGGGCCGCGGCGTCGAGGCGCAGGGCGAGCGCGAGCCCGAGACCGGCCGCGACCAGCATCGGCTCCGGCGCGACCTGACGCTGTCGCCGCGCCTGGCGCAGGAACGACTCGGCGCGGGCGAGTGACAAGAGGTCCTCGGGCAGCGACGGGTCCGCCGCGCCCGGCAGGCCGCGCCCGGCGGCGAGGCTCGCCACCTCGCTCTCGGCCTGGGAGCGCGCGGCCCCGACGGACGCCACGCGGTGGAGCACGTTCGCGATCGCCCGGCGCACCGGGAACTCGTAGGCATCCTCGCCGCCCGGGGGCAGCCGCCGCGCGCTCGGGCGCAGGATCGGCGCCGCCAAAGCCTCCGCCACCGCGCCGCAGCTCTCGCACCGGCCGAGGAGATGGCGGACCACCCAGTTGCGGTCGCGGCGCGACAGCTCACCGCGAACGAAATCGGCGAGGATCTCGGGCGAGGGGTGCGGTGTCCCTGGCATCACAATCTTCCCGTGAGAGCAGCGAACCCGTGAAATGTCGAACCTCTGTCGCCGATATTGTCGCACACCTCGGACACGCTGGAACCGTCGATCGACGGCTCCAGCGTGAAAAACCGAGTCTCATGCCTTCCTACTTGCGCGGTGCCGGGGTCCCGCCGCTCGGGTCGATCACGCCCCCGGATTCGTCCGACGCGGCGCCCGGTTCGGCGGCCTCGTCGCCGTCCGGCCCTGCGCTCGCCGCGAGAACGGACCGAGGCGGCGCTCCTCCCCCTCGACCGGCGAGATCCAGGACCCAGCGCTCGATCGCGGCGAACCAGCCCGAGACGTCGAGGCTCACCCCGATTCCGCGCGGGCGCGGCGCGAGGCGGTCGGCGGCCCCGGCGCTCGGCGCGAGGGCGAGGGCGAGCAGCAGGACGACGACGATGCGAACGAGCCAATGCGACATTGCCTTCGACATGACTTCATCTCCTCTTCCCGCGACGGCGTCCGGCCGTCATTGGCCGCGGCACCCGCGGGTCCAAGAACTGTTTTTTTGATGGACTGCGACGAACAGTCTGCCAGCAAAGGAGGCCGGCGAGGAGGGTTTCGAGGGACGATCGGATCGCGGCCCGCTTTGCGCTCCTGGGCGCACTCAAGCTTGTAGAAGGCAACCGTTCGCCAGCTCCGACCTTCCCCTTCGGCTCGGCCGGGGAGGTTTCTCGCGTTTCGCCACCTCGAGCGCTTCGGCGCGATCCCTCCCGGGTCGACGAGGTGGACGTCCGCTCCCCTGGAATCCGGAAACGAATCCGGCACAAGGAGGTCGTTCGTGACCAAGCACCTGTTCTCGCGGATCGCTGCCGCCGTCCTCGTCGCCTCCTCGCTCTTCATCCAGGCCGCCGAGGCCGCCCCGCCTCGCCCGGTGCCGCTTCGGATCGATGCCAGCAAGGGCGTCGACCGGCGGGTCGACTACGCCGCGATGACCGCGCTCGGTCCTTGGGACGATCGGAACTATCGGGTCACCCGGAAGGATCTCTCCTTCCTGGCGCCGAACGAGAAGGAGCAGCGCGATCCGATCCCGGTCTTCTTCCGGGTCCTGATGCGCAAGGCCAATCCCGGCCTGCGGCGCAGCGGCGAGGGGCAGTATCCGCGGAGCGCGCTCCAGATCTTCCTGCAGAAGTACGGCGGCTATCGGATCGACGGCAAGCTCTACCAGCGGGCGACGATTCGCGACGGCCGGTACGTCGTGCTCCAAGGCAACGCGGAGGCCGAGGACGACTGGGAGCTGCGCGCGCTCGCCGGGGACGTGCGGGTCACGACGCCGAACGGCGGCGCCGAGTCGGCGATCAAGTTCCATCCGCTCGACGCCAACAAAGTCGTCGCCGGCTCGAATGGCCCCGGCTCCGGCCAGGTCATGCACTACTCGCTCAACGGCGGCAGCAGCTGGACGCAGGCCGCCGCCCTGCCGCTCGGCTCCACCTGCTGCGATCCGAGCGAGGACTGGTCGGCGGACGGCACCAAGGCCTACGCCGCGACGCTCGGCGCCTGCGGCGCCTCGGCTTGCAACGTCTGGGTCTACCGCTCGGGAGACGGCGGCCAGACCTGGACCGACCTGCAGAACGTGACGCCGGGAGATCCGCGCCGCGAGATCACGTCGGGAGGGGTCTCCGACAAGGAGTACCTGCACGCCGACAAGTTCGCGACCTCGGCGTTCCGCGACAACGTCTACATCACCTGGCACGACAACAACATCCTGAAGTTCTCGCGCTCGACCGACTTCGGCAACACCTGGAGCGCGGCGCTGACGATCTCGGGCGCCGGCGAGGACGGCATCGGCAGCGACATCACGACCGACAAGAGCGGCAACGTCTTTTACTTCTGGCCGGCGATCGACGCCAAGAAGATCCTGGTCAAGAAGTCGACCAACGGCGGCGCGAGCTTCGGCGCCTCGGTCCAGGTGGCGACGAACCAGGACGGCTACGACTTCAACATCCCGGCGATGGAGACCCGGCGGGCCTTCCAGTACGTCTCGGCCGACGCCGATCTGACGGGCGGTCCGTTCGCGAACCGGATCTACGCGGCCTGGACCGACACCACGGCGCCCGAATCGCCGACCGCGGCGAACAACCACGGCCGGATCCAGGTCGCCTTCTCGAGCGACGGCGGCGCCACCTGGAGCGTGCGCACGCCGCACGAGACCGCCGACGCGAACACGGTCGACCGCTTCCACCCCTGGCTCGGCGTCGGCTCGGACGGCACCGTCCACGTCATGTACTACGACACGCGCCAGAACGCCGCCCGCACCAACGTCGACATCTACTACAGCAAGTCGACCGACGGCGGGAACAGCTGGTCGGCGCCCGCGCGGGTGACCTCGGCGACCTCGCCGCACATCGAGGACAGCTTCCAGTGGGGCGACTACAACGGGCTCGACGCGCTCGGCAGCCAGGCGATCGGGATCTTCACCGACAACCGCAACGAGAGCTCGGGCTCGGCCGACTCGATCGACGTCTACGCCGCCGCCGCGCCCGCCGGCGGTTGCACGCCGCCTGCCGTGCCGACCGGACTGACGGCGACGGCCGCGGGGCAGACCCAGATCAACCTCGCGTGGAGCGCCGTCGCCGGGGCGACCTCCTACAACGTCCTGCGCGGGACGGCGAGCGGCGGGCCCTACTCCCTCGCCGGCACCTCGGCGAGCCCGTCGTTCGGCGACGCCGGCCTGACTTGCAACACGGCCTACTTCTACGTCGTTCAGTCCGTCGCCGCCTGCGCTTCGGCCAATTCGGCCCAGGCGACGGCGACGACCAGCGCCTGCTCGGGCGGCGGCAGCCAGGTCCTGACCTCCTCGGCCACGCCGGGCCTCGCGATCCCCGACAACAACACCACGGGGGTGACCAGCACGATCAACGTCGCGACCGCGATGACCCTCACCAGCGTGAGCGTCAACGTCGGCATCACCCACACCTTCCAGGGCGATCTCGAAGTGGCCCTGATCGGTCCGGACGGCACGACGGTTCTGCTGCACAACCGCACCGGCGGCTCGGCCGACAACATCAACACGACCTACAACGTCACGACCCGCTCGGCGCAGGCGCTCACGGCGTTCAACGGCAAGAGCTCCTCGGGAGCGTGGAAGCTGAGGGTCCGCGATCTCGCCGGCGCCGACGTCGGCACGTTCAATTCGTGGAAACTGACGCTGAACGGCTATTCGACCTTGACGGTCGGCACGGCGATCCCCGACAACAACACGACGGGAATCACCAGCACGATCAACGTCGCCGCCACCGGCACGATCGTGAGCCTGCGCGTGCGGGTCGACATCACCCACACCTTCCAAGGCGACCTCGAGGTGGCCTTGATCGGTCCCGACAACACGACCGTCCTGCTCCACAACCTGACCGGCGCCGGAACCGACAACATCAACACCACCTACAACATCACCACCCGCTCGGCGCAGGCGCTCTCGGCGTTCACGGG
>DATMZM010000410.1:0-3745 GCA_035607445.1 Thermoanaerobaculia bacterium
CGGAGCAGCTCCGACAGCTTCACCGGCCCCCTCCCGGCGCGGCGATCGCCGGCCCCGTGGCGGCCGGAACCGTGGGGACGGCCGGCGCCGCGGCGGCCGGCACGGGCTCGGTTTCGCGCCGCTTCAAACGGATGAAGCCGGCGTCGCCGCCGGCCGGGGTCTTCGGGGTCGCGATCGCGACGGGCGGCGAAGAAGCCGGTTGCGGCAGCGGGGGCGGCGCCTCGAGAGCCGCCGTCCGGAGCGGCTCGGGTCCGCTTTCGGGAGGGGCGGGCGGAGCGGCGTCCGGCCATTGGGGCGCGTCGCGCTCCGGGCGCACGCCGAGATAGAGCAGAACCTGGCGGGTGATCGCCCCGAAGACCGGCGCCGCGACCTGGGCGCCGTAGTACTCGACCCCCTGGGGCGCGTCGATCGCGACGACGCCCGCGATCACCGGCCGGCCGGCCGGCGCGTAACCGACGAAGCTCGGCACGTAGCGGCTCCGGTCGTAGCCGCCCGCGATGGGGATCTGCGCCGTGCCGGTCTTGCCGGCGACGCGATAGCCGCGGATCTCCGCGGATTTTCCCGTGCCCGAGAGGACCACCTCTTCGAGCAGGCGGCCGAGCTCCGCGGCGGTTGCCTCGGAGATCGACCGGCCGACCACCTCGGGCGCCGGGCGCCGCGTCTCGATCTTTCCCGCCCGCCCGATCGATTCGACGACGTACGGACGGACGAGGGTGCCGCCGTTCGCGATCGCCGAGACCGCGACCGCGAGCTGGAGCGGGGTCACCGAGACCGACTGGCCGAAGGAGACGTAGGCCTTGATCAGCGGGAAGCGATGCCAGTACGAGAGAGGCCGCAGGATGCCCGGGGCCTCGCCGGGCAGGTCGATGCCGGTCTTCCTGCCGAAACCGAGGGCGACGGCGGACTGGTAGAGCCGCTCGTCGCCGAGGAGGAGAGCGGTCTTGATCATGCCGACGTTGCTCGACTTGGCGATCGTCTCGGCGAACGTCAGATTGCCGTACCTCTTGTGGTCGCGGATCCGGATGCCGGCGAGCGTGATGCCGCCCAGGCCGCAGTCGATGACGTCGGAGGACCGCACGACGCCGTTCTCGAGCGCCGAGGCCGCGGTCACGATCTTGAACGTCGAGCCGGGCTCGTAGGCGTCGGCGATCGCCCGGTTGCGCATCAGCGCCTTGCCGGCCGCGCCGCCGTACGCTCCGTAGTCGTTGGGATCGAAGCTCGGATAGCTCGCGAGCGCGAGCACGCCGCCGGTCCGGGGATCGAGGAAGACCGCCATCCCCTTGCGCGCGCCGCGCGTATCGACGGCGAGGGCGAGCTCGCGCTCGACGATGTGCTGGATCGTCGCGTCGAGCGCCAGGTGGAGATCGCCCCCCGGCTCCGGATCGTAAAACGACATCTCGGGATCCATCGCCGTGCCGCGGCGGGCGTCGCGCAGGACCGTCCGGCGGCCCGGCTTGCCCGCGACCGTCCGGTCGTAGCGCAGCTCGATCCCTTCGAGCCCGTGGTTGTCGGTGCCGACGAAGCCGAGCACCTGGGCCGCGAGCTCGCGCATCGGGTAGTAGCGCTTGCTCTCGGGAACGAAGCGGAGGCCGCCCAGCTGGAGCCGGCGGATCGCGTCGGACTTGGGCGGATCGAGCTTGCGGCCGACCCAGACGAAATCGCGGCTCCGGTCGGCGAGCTGGCGGGCGAGCTTGCCCTGTTCGCGTCCGACCAGGGGCGCCAAGGCGCGCGCCGCGGCGCGCGGATCGGCGATCTCCGACGGAATGGCGTAGACCGAGTCGACCTCGATCGAGACCGCGAGCTCGCGCGCGCGGGCGTCGTAGATCGTGCCGCGGGGCGCGTCGAGCTCGACGACGCGCTTCTGCTGATCTTTCGCGCGCGCCGTGAAATGGTCGTGCTCGACGACCTGGAGGTAGTAGAGGCGTCCCGCGATCGCCGCCGCCCAGAGGATGCCGAGACCGGCGACGAGCAAGAGCCGCGACCTCACGGCAGCTCCTGCCAGAAGATCACGCGCTCGAGCGACGGCGGCTCGAGCCCGAGCTCGCGCCGGGCGCGGTCTTCGATGAGCTGCGGGCTGGCGAGATAGGCGGCCTGGAGCGAGAGCTCGCGCTCGGTCCGCGTCTCCTGGCGCAGCTGCTTTTCGAGCGCGTCGATCCGGTAGCCCGCCGACAACACCTCGAGATGGATCCAGGTGTAGGAGAGGAGCCCGACGCCGAGCCCGGCGACGACGAGCAGCACCAGGGCGAGCTCGCGCAGCCGCTTGCGGTCGCGCTCGCGCACCAGGTACGAGTTCGCGACCGGCCGGGTGAAGGCGTAGGCGTTCCTCACCGGCTCTCGAGCCTCCGCCCGGCACGCAGGCGGGCCGAGCGGGAACGGGGGTTCCAGGCCACTTCGGCCTCGGTCGGCCGGACCGGCTTCCTGGTCAGGACCTCGATCACCTGGCTCTCGGAGCGCGGCCTGCCGGTGACCAGGTCGATCTCGCCGCGCGCGCCGTCGCGGAGCACGTTCTTGACCACCCGGTCCTCGAGGCTGTGGTACGAGATCACGACCAGGCGGCCGTCGGCTTCGAGCCGCTCGACGGCCTGGGCGAGGAAGCGCTCGAGGCCCGAGAGCTCCCGGTTGACCTCGATGCGCAGCGCCTGGAACACCCGGGTCGCCGGGTCCACGCGCCCCTCGCGATCGCGCGCGCCGGGCTCCCGCCTCTTGGCGCGGTCGATCGTCGCGCGCAGCTCCCCGGTCGTGCCGATCGGCTTGACGCGGCGCTCGGCGACGATCGCGCGCGCGATCCGCCGCGATTGGCGCTCGTCCCCGTACTCCCAGAAGATCCTCGCCAATTCTTCCTCCGCTAGGCCGTTGACCAGGTCGGCCGCCGTGGGGCCCTCGGGGCCCATGCGCATGTCGAGCGGTCCGTCGAACCGGAAACTGAAGCCCCGCTCCGGGGTGTCGAGCTGGAGGGACGAGACGCCGAGATCGGCCAGGATGCCGGCGACCGGACCCTGCCCGGCCAGAAGCTCGGCCAGGTCCTCGAAGTTGCCCCGGACGAAACGGACCCGCTCGCCGAACCGCGCCAGCCGTTCGCGCGCGCGTTCGAGCGCCTGGGGATCGCGGTCGATCCCGACCAGGCGGACGGCGGGCCCGGCGTCGAGGATCGCCTCGGCATGGCCGCCCAGCCCGAGCGTCGCGTCGACGAAGACGCCGCCGCGGCGGGGAGCGAGCAGCTCCACGGTTTCCCGGAGCAGGACGGGTGTGTGGGCGACATCCAACGTCTCTCGGTCTCGTCCTCGCGGGCGGCAAGCCCGGCGTCAAATCCCGCGCTCGGCCAGAGCGCGGAAGTCCTCTTCGGCAAACGGGTGCTCTTCGAGCCGCGCGGCGAAGCGCTCGCGGTTCCAGACGATCAGGTGGTCGATCTGCGCCATGACCACCACGTCGCCGTTCATCCCCGCGCTCTCGCGCAGGATCTGCGGGATCACCAGCCGCCCCTGGTCGTCGAGCCGGACCTGCTGCCCGTAGTAGCCGGTCCGTTCGAGGTAGCGCTGCTTGGCCGGGTCTGCCGACGGCATCGCCTGGAGCTTGCCTTCGATCTCTTCCCAAACCGGCAGCGGATAGAGCCGCGCGCAGTCGCCGAGGATCGAGGTCACGTAGAGCTCACGCCCATACCGCTCCTCGACGAACCGACGGAAATCCGTCGGAACCTTGAGGCGCCCCTTCTCGTCGATCCGCGCTGGCGAGCTACCCCGGAACATGC
>DATMZM010000087.1:0-2307 GCA_035607445.1 Thermoanaerobaculia bacterium
CGTGCGGGTGGCCGTGCCGTTCGAGCGTCGACCAGCCGCCGGGCTCGATCTCGAAGTAGCGGGTGAGGAAGGCGAGCGGCTCCTCGCCCTCTCCCTCGCCGAGGAGGGTCTGGCGGACCACGCCGCGGTGCGTGGCCTCGCCTTCCTCGTTCTTTTTGTATTGGCGCTCCGGGACGCCGTCCCAGCGGAAGCCGTTCGCGCGGAGAATTTTGGACGGAGAGCGCGGGCCCAGGCTCATGCGGTACCTCCCCGGACGGCGGCCGCGAGATCCGCCGTCGCGCGGAAGAGATCGGGGGCTAGATAGAGATGGCTGCCGACGAGGAAGATCGTGTCGGATCCCGTCTCGGCGAGGAACCCCGGCACTCTCGCGGGCTCGATGCCTCCGCCCGGCACGGCAAACGCCGGGCGGAGCGCGCCGAGCGGCCGGCGCAAATGCTCGCGGAGAGCCGCGGAGCTCGCGGCCGGAAACGGGAACCGGCCGCCCTGGTGCGGGTAGATCACCGCGTCGCAGCCGGCGATCCGGAAAAGGTCGCCGAGCAGGACCTCCGGCGCGATCCCGTGCTCGGGCGCGAAGAAAGCGCCGGCGAGGGCAGGGTGGGCGAAGAGCGCGAGCCCGGATTCGGCGGCGAGCGTGCGGACGGTCTCGAGGCCGAGAGGGAGCGGAGCGACGAGGGCGGCCTGGCAGCCGAGCGCGCGCAGGGTCTCGAGGCGCTGGGGAAGCGTCGCCGCAGGTCCGGTCAGGTTCGGAACGTAGAGGCAGACGCCGCCGGTCCGGGCGTTGGCCGTCGCGATCGCCTCCTGGCAGCGTGCCACCCGCTCGGCAAACGGCGAGGTGGGAGGATCCGCGATGCCGTGATCGTCCTTGATCAGATCCGCGCCGCCCCGGGCGATCTCTCCGCACCGCCGGGCGAGCTCCGCGCTCGGCAGACCGAGAGGTTTCGTGACACCGCAGAGGAGGGCACGCTGGGTTCGGACGCCGCAGAGAGCGCGCAGGCCGTCGATCCCGAACCGCGGGCCGGCAAAGCGCGCGAGCAAGTCCCCCGGCCAGGAGATCTCCTCGAGCCGGACGCCGCACTCCAAGGAGACGTTGCCGAAGAGAAGCACCAGAAGCCCCGCGAGGTCCGCGCCGGCGGTCTCCGGATCGAACGCGAGCGTCGCGAGCGCCTCGCCGGGGCCGAGATTTTCGACCGCCTCGACGCGCGCGAGGAGCGCCTCCGCTCCGGGCGGCACGGCCTCGGGCGGCAGCTCGACGGTCTGCTCGTGCGCGAGCCGGAGCGCCCGGCGCGCTGCGGATTCGCCGGACGCGAGCTGCAGGCGGTAGGTTACACGGAGCGCGGCGCTCATGACGGAGGCGCAGTCTCCCTCCGCGCGCGGGCGCTGTCAAAACCGCGCGAGTCGCCCTCGTGCGATGCGATAACCTGCGCCTCCGGAAAGCCGCCCGAGGATCTTCTGAAACCCTTTCGACGCCAGGAACATCGCCGATGAAATCGATCTCCGCCGCGCGCAGCCCGCGCGCCGTGCGCGAGGCTCCCGCGGGAAGCTGGACCTTCCTCACCCATCACGCCCACGTGCTCCTCTCGGTCGCCGCGGATCCTGAAGCTCGCCTGCGCGACCTCGCGGAGCGGGTCGGCCTGACCGAGCGGGCGGTCCAGCGGATCGTCTCCGACCTCCTGGCGGGCGGCTACGTGAGCGTCACCAAGGTCGGCCGCCGCAACCGCTATCGCGTCAACGGTCGCCTCGCGCTCCGCCATCCGATCGAGCGCCACCGGACGGTCAAGGCGCTCGTCGAGCTGGTGCTGGGCCCGCGGGGCTGACCGGTACCGGCTGCCAGGGCCTCCCGCCGTCGCGCGGTCCGAAGAGGACGTAGCCTTCCAGCGGATCCGCGTCGCGCGCGATCTCGGCCAGCGGCAGGGGCTCTCGGAGCCGCGCGAGGGTGTCGCGCTCGACCAGCACCCAGACCCGTTCGGGCCGCCGGGCGAAAGCCTGGAGCTCGGCCTCCGAAGCGGGCTCCGCGGCGAAGCGCTCGGTATAGAAGAGGAACGTCGGGTCGAGCCGGGGATAGATCGCATAGGGCTCGCCCGGCGCCGCGCGAGAGACGAGGACCCGGGACAGCTGGCGTGCCGACTTGACCGCGTCGAAGGCCGGCAGCAAGAGGAACGCCGCCGCGAGAGCGAGCCCCGCCATGCCCGCCGCGAGCCAGGAAGCGGCGGCGAACGCCCGCCCCGAGCGCGCCTGCCACCAGGCCGCGATCGCTCCGAGGGCAAGGAGCGCGAGCGCCGCGGTGGCGAGGGCGACGAAGCGGTCGCC
>DATMZM010000417.1:0-7677 GCA_035607445.1 Thermoanaerobaculia bacterium
AGCCGCCGCGACAGGACCTCGAATTCGCGCTCGGCGCTCGCGAGCTCGGGCCGGGAGATCGTCTTCTGCCAGATCCTGCCGGCGAGCCCCGAGATCGCCTCGCGCGGCTCGCCGCAGAGCTTGAGCTCTCCCCCCGCGAGGATCGCCATCCGGCTGCACAGGTCGGTGACGTCCTCGACGATGTGGGTCGAGAGGATCACCACCACGCTCTCCCCGATCTCGGCGAGCAGGTTCAGGAACCGGTTGCGCTCCTCGGGATCGAGGCCCGCGGTCGGCTCGTCGACGATCACCAGCCGCGGGTCGCCCAGGAGCGCCTGGGCGATGCCGAACCGCTGGCGCATGCCGCCCGAGAAGGTGCCGAGCTTGCGGCTGCGCACGTCCCAGAGGTTGGTCCGCTCGAGGAGCGCATGGACCACCGCGCGGCGCTCGCTCCGGTCGGCGAGCCCCTTGAGGACGGCGAAGTGGTCGAGCATCGCCTCGGCGGTCACCTTGGGATAGACCCCGAAGTCCTGCGGCAGGTAGCCGAGGAGCCGGCGCACCGCCTGCTTGTCGGAGAGCACGTCGACGCCGTCGAACGCGATCTCCCCTGCGTCCGGCTCCTGGAGCGTCGCGATCGTCCGCATCAGGGTCGACTTGCCGGCGCCGTTCGGCCCGAGCAGCCCGAACATGCCGGCGGGGATTTCGAGCGAGACGTCGGACAAGGCGCGCACGCCGTTGCCGTAGGTCTTCGAGAGATGGCGGATCGAGAGCATCGGTCGCTCCTCCTGTTCCGGAGAGAGGCTACGTGCTCGCTCTACGCAATCCCCCTCCGCTTGTTTCTCCCGCTCCGACCCGCGCGAGGAGGACCGACCATGGCGCAGCTCCCGATCATCTCCCCGGGCGCCCTCGCGGGAGCCCGGGGAGGTTCGTTTCGAAGCCGAAGCCTAGTTGCCGACGACGAACAGCACGCCGTCGTTCTGGGTGAAGATCTTGCCGTCGCTGCTCATCGACAGCGGCGTGTAGGCGGCGCCGATCGCGAGGTTCAGGAACAGGCTTTCGCGCAGGGTGCCGTCCGGCCGGAGGACGTAGAGACCGCCGTCCTCGCTGTTGGCGTAGGTGACGCCCGTGCTGTCCACCACCGGGGCGTTGACGCACCACTCGAAGCCGAACGGATGATCGGCGACGCAGGTGACGTTGCCGTTGGCGTCCCGGGTGCAGCTGTCCGGATTGGTGTTCTGCCAACTCCACTCCGGGGTCAGGTTCGCGCTCAGCCGGGTGATGAAGTACTGCTCAGGATAGGTCGGATGGGTGGCGGTGCGGTCGGTCGGGCAGACCGTGTCGTCGTTGCAGTACGAGCCGACCTCGCCGTAGTGGTTGTCCTTGGTGACCAGCGAATACGTTCCGTCGTGGACGTAGAGCGACGGGGTGTCGTCCCAGCCGAACGGAAAGGCGGCCAGGAACTGCCCCGTCGAGCTGAACTTCATCAGGTGCCCCTGGGCCCAGTTGTAGCGGGTGTAGGCGCCGTAGAACAGGCTGCCGTCGGGGGCGACGATCACCGAAGAGGTCGAGTCGTCGAGCACGCGCCCGGCGCCCGGCCGGTTTTCCGCCGGATCGACCCCGACGGGAGAGCCCGCGCGGCATCCCCCCAGGCCGCTCGCCGGCAGCAGCACGCCGCAGCCGTCGGTCAAGCGGTCGCGGAGCGAGGCCTGCCATTTCGGGGTGAGGTTCGGGTTGACCGCGAGCAGGTACGCGGTGCGGCTGGTCAGATGGGCCAGGCTGACCGTGTAGATGGTGCCATTTGAAGCCACCGCCACGGCCTGGTTGACGCCCGGCCGCTGCGAGCCGCATTTCGTGGTCGGCGCCACCGCGGTGGGCGACGGCGGCCAAGGGAGCTGGCTGTCGAGGAAGATATCCGGGCACTTGTCGTTGCCGCCCGGCGCGCCGGGGACGAGCGAAGCGTAGGTCGCCTTCTGGGCGGTGCCGTTCGACGCCACCTTGACCAGCCAGGCGTTGAGCACGTCCGCATGCCAGGCTTCACCGTGGGCCAGTTTCATGACGTTGTAGTAGATGTTGCCCGCCGAGTCCGCGGTCAGCGGGCCGGTCGTGAAGGTGTCGATGTCGATCGTGCCGAACGGGTTGATCCGCGCCACCTGGGCGCCGTTCGACTTGTTGAGCTTGAAGATGGTGCCGCCCGCGCCCGGAACGTAGACGAAGCTCCCCGCGAGGACGCCATGGAACACCGGCTCCCAGCCCGGGCCGGTCGCGTACTTGCTGTAGGGCACCGGCTTCCAGTCGCTCTGGAAGCTCCATTGAATGGACAGATGCCCGCCCTGCCAGCGCAGCTTCTTCTCGTTCCAGGTCTGCGTCTCCCAATGGGTGATGTCGGTGTAGGTGCCGGTCTTGAACTCCATGTAGACGTCGTTGCCGTCGATCAGGGGCACCTGGAAGTGGGCCAGCAGGTCGTTCTCGGTCAGCGGATCCGCCTGTTCCTGCGCGACGAAGGGGTCGTAGACGATGCTGTCGAGCATGTGGGTGGCCGTCTGGCCGACGGCCGTCGAGACTCCGGTGTGCCGCTGGTTCTGTCCCCATTGGGGCCACTCCTGGGCGGCCCCCGCCGCGAGACTGGTTCCCAGCACGAGACCGCACAGAACGATTGCACTCCGACTCATCGTTACCCTCCTCCCAGATCCCTGGGGGAAAGTGGAAATTCGCTCAGATGAGGCTGTCCGTCGAGGGTTTCCCGTAGGCGCAGGCGCGTTGAGAATCGAGCGTACGCGCGCCAAGAATCGCTGTCAACGTCGCGCGAACGCGGCGTCTATCGCACGGAGGACGGCGGGCGGACCTGGCGCTCGACCTCGCCAGGGTTTCCCTTGCAAGACTATGGGAGAGTCGGTATCCTCCCGCCGTCACGGGAGGAACCCGCAATGGGGCGCAACACGGGAGACCTGCTGCAAGGCACGCTCGGCCTGCTGATCTTGAAGGCGCTCGCCGGCGGGGAGCGCCACGGTTACGACGTCGCGCGCTGGATCGAGGAGGTCACCGGGGGCGTCCTCGAGATCGAGGAGGGATCGCTCTACCCCGCCCTCCGGCGCCTCGAAGACCGCGCGCTCGTCGAGTCTCGCTGGGGGCTCTCTGAGAACAATCGGCGGGCGCGGTTCTATGGCATCAGTCCGGCCGGCCGCGAGCACCTGCGCGCCGACGCCTCGGTCTGGCTGCGCTTCGCGCGCGCCGTCATGAGCGTCCTCGAAGCCGAACCGTCGATGGTGTGAGAGGAAAACCCCGTGCGCGAGCAACCGCGCTGGCGCCGTTATCTCCGCTTCTGGGGACCGGACATCGAGGCGGACATCGACGACGAGATCGGTTTCCACCTGGAGATGCGCGAGCGCGACTACCGGGCCGCCGGTCTGCCGGCCGGCGCGGCGCGCGAGGAGGCGCTCGCCCGCTTCGGCGATCCGGACCCAGTCCGAAGCTGGCTGCGCAGCCACGACCTTCGCCGGCAACGCAACGAGAGGAGGATCGAGATCGTGAGCGAGATGGCACAGGACCTTCGGTATGCGATCCGCAGGCTGCTCGGAGCTCCGGGCTTCACCTTGGCGGTCGTGCTGATCCTCGGGCTGGGCATCGGCGTCACGACCGCGATTTTCAGCGTGCTCGACGCCGCGCTCCTGCGCCCGCTCCCCTACCCCGCTCCCGATCGGCTGGTTTCGGTCATCGATCTCCAGGGACCGGAGCCGGAGCCCGCCTCCTACGCCGAATACCTCGATTGGCGGGGCGCGGGGATCTTCTCGGAGCTCGGCGGCTACTTCACGACCAACTACACGCTCACCGGCGCGGGAGAGCCGGAAACGCTCAGCGCGGTGCGGATGTCGGCCGGCCTGCCACGGATGCTGGGGGTCGTGCCGCGGGTGGGGCGCGCCTTCGCGCGCGGCGAGGAGGAGCGCAGCGCTCCCCGCGTCGCGATGCTCTCCGAGAGCCTGTGGAAACGCCGGTTCGGCGGCGACCCCGGGATGATCGGGCGCGCCGTCACGCTCGAAGCCGAGCCGTATACGGTGATCGGCATCATCCCCGCGACCGGACAGCGCACGATGATGCCGAGCCAGCTCGCGACGGCGGAGCGCGTCGACGTCTGGCTCCCCTTGCGGCTCAACGCCGAGGTGGCGCCGCGCGGCCTGCACTTCATGAGCGTGGTCGGACGCCTGCGGCCGGGGCTCTCTTTCGAGCAGGCCGAGAAACGTCTGGAGGTCTTCGCTCGCGGGCTCCGGGAGTCCAAGGTGACCGAACACGGGATCCGCCTCGCGGCGCTCGAGCGCGGCGTGATCGGAGACTCGCGGCCCCTGCTCGTGGCGCTCGCCGGCGCTGCCGGGATGGTGCTGCTGATCGCCTGCACCAACGTGGCGAACCTGCTCCTGGCGCGTTCGTCCGGACGGCGGCGGGAGGTCGCGATCCTCGCGGCGCTCGGCGCGGACCGCGGCCGGATCGTGCGGCAGCTGCTGGTCGAAAGCCTGCTCCTCGCCCTTCTCGGCGGCGCCGCCGGAGCGCTCGTCGCGCACGCCGGGGTCCTCGGCCTGCGCGCCGTCGGCCCGACCAGCGTGCCGCGGCTGGCCGAGGCCGCCGTGGACGCGCGCATGCTCGGTTTCGCCCTCGTCGTGTCTCTCCTCACCGGCGTCCTGTTCGGCCTGGTGCCCGCGCTCCGGACGTCGCGCCCCGATCTCGCCGAAGTGATCAAGGTCGGCGGCCAGGGCGCGGTCGGCGGCCCCGCGCGCGACCGCTTTCGCGTCGCGCTCGTCGTCACCGAGGTCGCGCTGTCGTTCGCGCTGCTGATCGGCGCCGGCCTCTTGGCCCGGAGCCTCGGCCGGCTGCTCGCCGTCGAGAAGGGTTTCGACTCCGAGCGCATCGTCAGCGCCTATTTGAACCTGCCCTCGAGCCGCTATCCGGAAGCGCACCAGCAGATCGCGTTCTTCCGCGAGCTGCGCGAGCGCCTCGCCGCGCTGCCGGGGGTCACCCACGCGGCGCTGGTCAACAACCCGCCTCTCTTGGGGGGCTCGAACGGCGGATTTGCGATCGAGGGCCGCACGTTCCCGCCGGAGGAGACGCCGAACGTCTGGAAGCGGATCGTCTCGCCGGACTACTTCGCGACCCTGGGCATCCCGATCGTGGCCGGCCGCGCGATCGACGAGCGGGACGTGGCGGGCGCGCCGCCGGTCCTGATCGTCAACCAGGCGTTCGCGCGACGCTTCTTCCCGGGCGAGAACCCGCTCGGCAAGCGGGTCGCCTTCAATTGGGACACGACCGGGTTTCAGGAGATCGTCGGCGTGGCGAAGGACGCCCGCGAACAGGCGCTCGATCAGCCCGCCGAGCCGGCGATGTACATCGCGCATGCGCAGCGCGCCGAAACCGGGATGTACCTCCTGGTGCGCACCTCGGGCGCCGCGGCGGGCATCATCCCGCAGGTGCGCCAAGCGGTCGCCGCGATCGATCGCGACCGGGCGATCTCCGAGGTGCGAACCCTGGAGGACGTGCTCGACCAGACTCTCGCGCGACGCCGGCTGGCCATGTCGCTGTTCGGCGCCTTCTCGACGCTCGCGCTGTTCCTCGCCGCCGTGGGCCTCTACGCGGTGATCAGCTACTCGGTCCAGCAGCGGCGCCGAGAGATCGGAGTTCGCCTGGCGCTCGGCGCGCGCGCGAGCCAAGTCGCCGGCACGGTGGTCGGCCGGGGCGTCGCCTTGATCGCGGCGGGCGCCGTCGTCGGAGCGCTCGCCGCCCTCGGCCTCGGGCGCTTCCTGGCCGCGCTGGTCTTCGGCGTCGGTACGACCGACCCCGCGACCTACGCCGCCGTCGCCGGCCTGCTCGTCGGGACCGCCCTCGTGGCGAGCCTGGTGCCGGCGCTCCGCGCCGCGCGGGTCGATCCCGCGAGGGTCCTGCGCAGCGAATGACGGGTCGGACGATCCGGCTTTCCGGCTCGCGCCCAGGCGATCAACCGACCCAGGCCGCCATCTCCCCGTAGCGGCAGAGCGCGTTCGCGAGCCGCATCTGCGCGGGCGTCCTGCACTCGGGCTCGAGCAGGCGCGGGCTCGCGACGAGGACGCAGGCGCAGCGCGCGCGGGAGGTGGCGACGTTCAGGCGGTTGCGGCTGTAGAGGAACTCCATGCCGCGCGGGGCGTCCTCGGGCGACGAGGTGACCATCGAATAGATCACCACCGGCGCCTCCTGGCCTTGGAACTTGTCGACCGTTCCGATCCTGATTCCGGGGAGGAGGTCCTGGAGCCGGCGGATCTGGGCGTTGTAGGGCACGACGACGAGGACGTCGTCGAGCGCCAGGGGCGCGCGGGCGCCGTGGCGATCGGTCCACTCCGCTCCCGCTTCGAGCCACGACCGGACGAGGGCGGCGACGACCGTCGCCTCCTCGTCGCTCGAGCTTTGGTTCCCTTCGTGCTCGACGGGCAGGAAGTAGAGGCCGCTCTCGTCGAACGGGGCCGGCGCGTGGAGGGCCTGCCGCTCCAGGCCGTCGAGCGAGCGGAGCCGCCCTTCGTAGAACTGCTCGGAGGTGAAGGCGCAGATCCCGGGGTGGAGGCGCCAGGTCCGCTCGAGGAAGAGCCCGCGGTCGGGGGGAAGCGTCGGGCGGCCGGCCAGGAGGTGGGTCAGCGCGGCGACCGCGGTGCCGTCCGGATGGCTCGCCTGGATCGGTTGTTCCAACTGCTGGGGATCGCCGAGGAGCACCAGGCTCTCCGCCGCTTGGCTGACCGCGAGCACGTCGGCGAGAGCCATCTGCCCCGCCTCGTCGACGAACAGGACGTCGATCGAGCCGGCCAGCTCGGGGCGCGCCCAGAGCCAGGCGGTACCGGCCGCGACCTGGACCTCGCCCGTGCGGAGGCACGCCTCGATCTCGGCATTGTCGGCCGTCTGCCGGATCGGAGACCCCGCGACGACCTCCGCGGAGCTGCCCACCTTCTCAAGGCAACGCAACTCGATCCCTTCCTCCCCCGCCGCTTTCCAGGCCGTCGCCAAAAGGTTCGCGATCACCTTGTGCGAGACCGCGGTCACCCCGACCTTCTTCCCCTGCCGGACCAGCTCGACGATCATCCGCGCGCCGGTGAAGGTCTTGCCCGCGCCCGGCGGCCCCTGGATCGGCAGCACGCCGGAATCGAGGTCGAGCGCCAGGCGGCGCGCGGCGGCCACCGCATCGTCTCCAGGAAGAGCGAGGCTTCCGCCGGCGGGAGAGCATCCGCGCGGCGGGCGGCGGAGCAGCAGGTCGCGCGCCGCGCGATGCTCTCCGGGCGCGTCGATCCCCTGGTCGACGACCCATTCCGCCAGGCGGAGCAGCGATTCCTCGAGCGCGCGCTTGTCGACGTGGCCATGGAGGAAGACCGACGACGGATGCTCGTCCACCGTCGCCACCGTCTTCTTGATCTCGACGCGCCCCGCGACCGGATCGAGGCATTCGATCGTGCCGAGCCGGCGCTTCTCGTCGATCCGCGCCTCCTTCGAGCGCCGGTCCACCTCCTGGGGCGGGAAAGAGTAGACGTCGGTCGGCACCCTCCCCCTGCCCTCCGGCGGGACCCGGCGCTCGAAGCGCAGGCCCGCGATCGCGCGCGGCTCGTCGTACCTCTCGTCCTCGGACAAGCCCGCGAGCCGGAAGTACTCCCACCAGCCCACCTTGTCCTCGCGGCGGTGAAACTCCAGGGAGTGACCGAGCAGCCA
>DATMZM010000251.1:0-2133 GCA_035607445.1 Thermoanaerobaculia bacterium
CTGCAACACGGAGGGGTGCGGGTACAAGGAATCGCTGGAGGAGTCGGCGTAAAGGGGGCCGCGCCTATAGCGGCCCATATGCATGGTTCAGTCTCGCCGGGGCGACTGTTTCTCGTAGATTACGCATCAGATTGTCAAACCAGATTCCTCGAAGGCGCAATTGGTGCCTTAGCCCAGACAACGACCGGATTCTTTGCAGGAAACGAAGCCGCTTTTCTCTCCACCAGTGTCGTACAGTGTATTGCTGCCCGGCTTCAGAGCCCAAAAAGATCCTTCCAATTGACAAGTGGCTGAAACCGATTAACTCTCGAAAGTCTCCAGGAGAACGATCAGGCCCGGCCTTGTCATGCCTCATGATCGAAATGCGCGATTTGGTGCATCCGGGCGCCTTAGGCTCTTCGAACGAGCTTGACGCCGAGGGCATCGAGCGCGAAGATCTCGTTCATGAGCAAGAGCGTTCTGGCGGAGCTCGACGCCGCGATCTTCGAGCGGATCGCCCGGGAATCCGAGCGGCAGGGGCGAACGCCCGGCGACGTTCTCGGCGAAGCCGCAGAGCGCTATCTGGCCAGGAATCCGAAGGACGCGAAACCCACGGGAGCTGTGGCGCGAACCTGGGGATCGATGCCTCTAGACCAGGAGAACTTCAGGGAGCTCCTCGAAGTCGAGCCTGACTTCCTCGATGCGTAACCGTCTTGCCGACGGATCCCGCATTTTCCTCGATTCCAGGATCGGGGTTCTTCGCCCCTCCGACCTCTCCCTTCACTCGTAGCGCAGCGCGTCGATCGGATCCATGCCCGCCGCGCGGCGGGCGGGCCAGAGGCCGAAGAAGATGCCCACGGCGGCCGAGAAGAAGAAGGCGAGGAGGATCGCGCTCGGGGCGACCGCGGTGGTCCAGCCGGCGAACCGCCGGACCGCCTCGGCCGCGCCGACGCCGAGCAGGATGCCGACGACTCCCCCGGCCAGGCAGAGGACGAGCGCCTCGATCAGGAACTGAAGGAGGATGTCGCGCCGGCGGGCGCCGAGCGCCTTCCTGACGCCGATCTCGCGCGTCCGTTCGGTGACCGAGACGAGCATGATGTTCATGATCCCGATGCCGCCGACGACGAGCGAGACGAGCGCGATACCGGCGAGCAGGAACGAGAAGGTCTTGGTCGTCTCCTCGAAGGTGGAGAGGAGCGTCGCCTGGTTGCGGATCGAAAAGTCGCTCTGCTGCGCCGGCCGCAGGCGATGCTCGCGCCGGAGCACGCCGTCGATCTCGGCGATCGCCGCGTTCATGTCCTTTTCGGACGCCGCCTGGACGTAGATCGCGTTGACCCGGTCGTCGCCGAAGACCCGGAACTGCGCGGTGGCGAGCGGCACGTAGAGGCCGTCGTCCGGGCTCGAGAAGCCGCTCGACCCCTTCTCGACCAGCACGCCGATCACGAGGAAGGGGACCCCCGCGATGCGGATCGTCTGGCCGACGAGGGCGTCGTTGGTCGTCTGGAGCTTGCTCGCGACCGTGGCGCCGAGCACCGCGACCCGCCGCCGCCCCCGCTCCTCGCCTTCGGTGAACAGGCGGCCGGCGGCGATCTGGTGGTTCTGGATCGAGAAATAGCTCGGCCAGACGCCCGAGACCGAGAGGCTCGCGTTCGCGAGGCCGAGCTCGATCTGGAGGCGCCGCTGCATCTCCGGGCTCGCGTCGCCGCCGATCGCGCGCGGGGACTTGAGGAGGGCGCGCGCCTCCGCGGGCCGCAGGCGGGTATCGCCCCGGTCGACGCCGCCGCGCAGCTCCTGGCCCGGGCGGACGGTCAGGACGTTCGTGCCCAGCTTGCGCAGGCGCTCCTCGACCGAACGTTGAGCCCCTTCCCCGAGCGCGACCATGGTGATCACCGCCGCGATGCCGATGATGATGCCGAGCGCGGTCAGGAACGAGCGGAGCTTGTTGGCGCGCACGGCTTCGAGAGCGACCCGCAGGACCTCGGTGATCAGCATGGCTCTCTCCCGGCGCCGGCCCTAGCGCGGACGCCCCTGGGCACCGCTTCCACCGCCGCCGAAGGCGGTGTTCTGGCGCATCCGGTCGCTGAACTGCTGTTGCTGCTGCTGCATGCGGGCGACCGAGATCAGATAGACCGGATCGCCCGGCCGGAGGCCGGA
>DATMZM010000438.1:0-6103 GCA_035607445.1 Thermoanaerobaculia bacterium
GTCGTCGAGAAGAACGCCTGCTCGGAGAAGCTCTGGCTCGCTCTCGCCGACGGAGCGACCTGCCCCAAGGTCCGCGAATGGGAGACCTCGCCGCTCTTCGGCGCGAGCCCCGCGCGCTCCCGGCCGGGCTTTCCCGCCCACACCTTCTGCCGCTACGAGTCGTCCCGCGAGCCGTCCGCTTCGGCGATCGCGGCGCTTCAGAACGCCCCGAACCTCCACGCCGCGGTCCACCGCTGCGGCGTGGTCGGCCCGGCCGGCTCCGTCCCGCCTCCCCAGGCTGCCGATCCCCCGGCTTCGAGGATCGCCGCGACCGCGGATCCCTCCGCCGCGGCGGATGCGGCGAAGCTCGACGAGATCACCCGCTCGAAGTTCGCGCGCGACTTCCTCTACGAGGTCGGAGCGACCGATCTGTCGATCGGCGGCAAGGAGGCGCCGAACGTCCGCCTGACCGTCCTCGACACCGTCCCGACCGGCGAGGGCGTGCCGGACAGCCTGCCCGCGGGCTGCATCGACCACGGCTTCGGCATCTCCCACATCGCCCACCAGCTCGCGTGCGGCGACGGCGGTTGCGCCGCGACGCTCGCCACCCGTCTCGCGATGCCGTTGCCGGACGCCAAGGCGACGCGCGAGATGGCCGGCAAGACGCCGTGCGGCGGCTATGGCACGCCCGGCGATCTCGCGGCGGCGATCCGCGGCGAGGTGGACGCCTGGCTCGCCGCCCGTCGCGACAAGAAAAATCCTCAACAGCGCCTGATCCTCAACCTGTCGCTCGGGTGGGATCCGCGCATTCTCCACGAGGAGCTGGGGGCCGTCGATCCCGACGACCATCTGAACGCCGAGGAGCTGTCGGTCTACGACGCCCTCGCCTACGCCGCCGAGAACGGCGCTCTCGCGATCGCCGCCGCGGGCAATCTCGTCGGCGGCAAGATCCCCGAGAACGGCCCGACGCTGCCCGCCGGCTGGGACGCCTTCCCCCCGGTCATCACCCTCCTGCCGCCGAGCGACGAGAGGGTGATCTGGGCGGTCGGCGGCGTCGACCGGAGCGGCCGCAAGCTCTCGAACGCCCGCCCCGGCTCCGAGCCCTCGCTCGTCACCTACGGCGATCACGCCGTGGTCAAGCTCGGGCCCGGGCTCTGGACGAACCCGCTCACCGGCACCTCCGTCTCGGCCGCGGTCGCCTCCTCGGTGGCCGCTCTCGTCTGGCACCTGCGGCCCGAGCTTTCCGGCAAGGAGGTGATCGATCTCCTCGCGCGCTCGGGCTCAGACCTCGGCCGCGGCGCGGAGCTGTTCCGCCCCGCGAAGGGGTCAGCCGTCGCGAGCACCGCCGGTGCCGCAACCGTTCCGGGCGTTCCGATCGTTCCGAGCGCCGCAGGCGCCCCGAGCACGGCAACCGCCGCGGGCGGAGCGAACGGCGCCCTCGTCCCGACGCCCGGGGAAACGCCGCCGCCCGTCCATCGGCTCGACCTCTCGGCCGCGCTCGGCGCCGCCCTCGCCGCGAAGCCCGGAAACGCCGCCGCCAACCCGATCGGCTGCCACCTGATGAAAGTCGCCGCGGACAAGATCCCCCCGGGCTGCGCGAAGCGCACCTACTACACCTGCGACGGCGTGCCGCCGGTCTGCCCCGGGGACACGCTCGCTTCGGTCGCCTCGACCGGCAAGGTGTCGCCCAAGCCGGAGGCCAACCCCTGCCCGAGCTGCTCGCTCGGCGGCGGCTCGGGCGGCCGGATGGCGCTCACGATCCTGATCGATCCCGCCTGGTCGCAGGGCTGCCTGGTCGAGCCGATGCTCGAGGTCGAGTCGGCGAGCGGCGAGCAGATCGGCGTCTCGATCCCGCTCGCCAAGAACCTCTGCCCGGGCGATGCCCTGACCGTGCCGGATCTCGATCTGCCCGCTTCGCTCGCCACGGCGCGGATCAGCTTCCGGCTCTTCAACCAGAACCTCTCGGTCCAAAGCGCGGTCTATTTGATGGCGGCGAAGTAGAGCCCTTCGGGGCGCCTCGGTCTCCGGGGCGCCCCGTTTCCGGTCGGCCGCGCGCGCGAGATCACTCCGGTTCCTTCGGCGCCGGGGCCGGGCCGAGCTTCACGTCCGAGGCGGCGACCGAGTAGATCAAAGCCGACCAGGCGGCGACCGCCTGGTCGAGGTCTTTCGGATCGATCTTGTCCGCCGTGTCGTTGGCCGAGTGGTGGACATCGAAATAGGTCGTGCCGTCCTGATCGAAGGAGACGACCGGCACGCCCGCCGGAGCGAGCGGCGAGATGTCGGCGCCGCCTTCCGCGTCGTTGGCCGGATCGATCTCGATGCCGAGCGGAGCCACGACCTCCGCCAGCGTCTTGAATGCGGGCAGCGCCGAGGGGGCGATCCGGGTGCCGACGCGGTAGACCCGGCCGGAGCCGAAGTCGGCCTCCCCGGCGAGCACGTGGCTCGGCAGCTCCTTTTCGTGCGCCAGGGCGTAGGCCTTGGCGCCCGAGAGACCGAACTCCTCGTTGGCGAAGAGGACGACGCGGATCGTCCGCCGCGGGCGCTCCCCCTCCGGCAGCCGGCCGATCCGCCGCGCGGCCTCGACCACGATCGCGCAGCCGGCGCCGTCGTCGATCGCGCCGGTGCCCAAGTCCCACGAATCGAGGTGGCCGCCGAGGAGGACGATCTCGCCGGGAGCGCCGCGCCCCGGGATCTCGCCGATCACGTTCGCCGACTCGGCGTCGGGGAAGGTCTTCGTCTCGAGGTCGAGATGGAAGCGCACCGCCTGGCCGGACCGGAGCTCCTGCTCGAGCACGTCCGCATCGGGCCCGGAGATCGCCGCCGCGGGAACCGGCGGCACTCCCTTGTCGAGCTGCATCGAGCCGGTGTGCGGCAGGCGGTTCGAATCGGTGCCGACCGAGCGGATCAGGAGCCCCACGGCGCCGAGCTTCGCCGCTTCGGCGGCGCCGGTGCCGCGCACCGCGACCGCCGTCCGGTAGCCCGAGCCGTCACGGAAGCGCTCCATCCGGTTCCAGACGAAGACGATCTTGCCTTTCGCCTTGCCTGGGTCGAGCTTCTTCAAGTCGTCGAGCGTCGCCACCCCCACGACCTCCGCGTCGAGGCCGCCCGGCGGCGTCGCGGCGCTGCCGCCGAGCGCCGTGAGCGCGACCCTCTGCGGCCAGGGCGCGAGGATCGCCCCCTCGTTCCGGCCCCGCTCCCAGTGCGGCACGGTGACCTTCTCGGCGTGGACGTTCGCGAAACCGAGGGCCTCGAGCTTCGCTGTCGCCCAGGCGACCGCCGCCGCGTCGCCGGGCGAGCCGGCCGAGCGCGGCCCGACCTCGGTCGTCAGCGAGCGGACGAATTCGAACGCCTGCGTGCCGGCGAGCGCGGAATCGCGCAGCCGGGCCGCGGCCGAAGAAGCCTCGGCGGGGGCCGGGGGCGCGGGAGCCGCCAGGCAGGCGCCGCAGGAGAGAAGGAGAAACGTCACGGACGCGAGCAGGCGGGCGTTCATGGAAACCTCCAGGGGGATCTCGATCCGGGTCATCGCCGGCCGGCAAGGCCGAGGGGGAATCGTACGCGGCTCGGGCGCCGTTCAGGCCGACGCCGGGGTGAACCGCTCCTTGACGGCGCCCGATCCCAGGAGCGACTCGATCGTCTCGACGAGATCGCGGCGCAGCTCGATCGAGTAGGACTCCTGCGTGCGGATGCGGAAGGTCTTCTCGGGCAGGCGCAGCTCGAGGGTGACCGGGATCTCGCCCGGGTTCTCGATCAGGAGGTCGCGCAGGCGGAGCATCTCCTTCTGCGACAGGTCGGGCGGCACGAGGAGGTCGACGCCGAGCGCCCGGCCGCGTCCGAGCGCGAGCGGGACGATCTCGAGGACGGTCATCTCGACGTCGCTCCCCCGCTCCCTCACCTCCCCCTTGACGACGACGACGGCCTCCTCCGCGAGCAGGTGGCCGTACTGCTGGAGCTGGTTCGCGAACAGCGTCACGGCCAGGCTGCCGTGCAGGTCCTCGAGCACGAAGCGGCCCATGAACTTGCCGGCGTTCGGCCCGTTCTTGATCTTGGTCTTGCGGATCTGCGTCACCAGGCCGCCGAGCGTGACCTCCCCCTCGAAGCCCTCCTTCAAGTCCGCCGTCGTGTGCGTCGACTGGCGGGCGAGCTCCTCCTCGTGCTCTCTGAGCGGGTTGCCCGAGAGGTAGAGGCCGAGCGTCTCCTTCTCCGCCGAGAGCAGCTCGCGCTCCGACCAGGGCGGGAGGGAGGTGTCGATCCGCGGCTCGTCCTCGAGCGAGAAGACGGCGCCGCCGAACAAGCTCGATTGGCCGGCCTCGCGCTCCTGCCGCTTCCTCTGCGCGTAGTCGAGGATCCTGTCGAGAGCGGCCAAGTGCGCGGCGCGATGGGGCCCGACGCCGTCGAACGCTCCCGCCTTGACCAGGCACTCGAAGACCTTCCGGTTCGCGACCCGGCCGTCGATCTCCGCCGCGACGTGGGCGATGCTCTGGAAGCGGCCGAGCCGGCGGCGCGCGGCGAGGACGTCCTCGACGGCGTTCTCGCCCACCCCCTTGACGCCGCCGAGCCCGAAGCGGACGTAGTCGCCGACGACGGTGAAGTAGTAGTCGCTCTCGTTGACGTCCGGCGGCAGCACCCGGATGCCCATGTTGCGGCACTCCCCGAGGTACTTGGCCATCGAATCCGAGGAGGAGAGCTCGGAGTTGAGCATCGCGGCCATGAAGGCGACGGGATAGTGCGCCTTCAAATAAGCCGTCCGGTAGGCGAGCATCGCGTAGGCGACGCTGTGGCTCTTGTTGAAGCCGTAGCCGGCGAAGGGCTCGATGGTGTCCCACAGCTGCTCGGCCTTGCGCCCATCCTTGCCGCGCGCCTTCGCCCCGGCGATGAACTTCTGCTTCTGCTCGACCATCACCTCGAGCTTCTTCTTGCCCATCGCCTTGCGCAGCACGTCGGCCTCGGCCATGGTGAAGCCGGCGACCTCGACCGCGACGCGCATCACCTGCTCCTGGTAGGCGATGACGCCGTAGGTCTCCTCGAGGATCGGCTTGGTCTCGGGGAGGATGTACTGCACCTTCCGCTCGCCGCGCTTCCTCTTGATGAACTCCTCGACCATGCCCACCGACAGCGCACCCGGGCGGTAGAGGGCGTTGAACGCCGAGAGGTCCATGAAGCGCGTCGGCCCGGCGCGCCGCAGCATGTCCTTCATCCCCGACGACTCGAACTGGAAGATGCCGTTGGTGCGCCCTTCCTGGAACAGACGGTAGACCTCGGGGTCGTCGAGCGGGATCTCGGCGAGGTCGATGTCGATGCCCTGGAGGCGCAGGAACTTCAGGGTGTCGTCGATGACGGTGAGCGTGCGCAGGCCGAGGAAGTCCATCTTGAGGAGGCCGAGCTCTTCGATGACGTCCTTGTCCCACTGGGTGATGACCTCGTCGCGGTTGGTCTTGCACAGCGGCACGAGGTCCTGGATGGGCCGCGGCGCGATGACGACGCCGGCGGCGTGCATGCCGGCGTGGCGGCTCAGGCCCTCGAGCCTCCTCCCCACGTCCACCACCTGCTTCACCTCGGGGTCGCTGCGGATCTCCGCCTGCAGCGCGTCGACGCCGCGGATGGCGTCTTCGAGGCCGGTCATCTCGGGGATCATCTTGGCCACGCGGTCGACCTTGCCGTAGGGCAGGCCCATGACGCGGCCGACGTCGCGGATGACGGCGCGCGCGGCGAGGGTCCCGAAGGTGATGATCTGCGCCACCTTGTCGCGGCCGTACTTGTCGCTGACGTAGTTGATGACCTCGCCGCGCCGGCGCATGCAGAAGTCGATGTCGATGTCGGGCATGCTGATGCGGTCGGGGTTCAAGAAGCGCTCGAAGAGCAGCCCGTACTGCAGCGGGTCGACGTCGGTGATGCGCAGCGAGAAGGAGACCAGCGAGCCGGCGGCCGAGCCGCGGCCGGGCCCGACGGGGATGCCGTTGTCGCGCGCGTGGCGGCAGAAGTCCCAGACCACCAGGAAGTAGCCGGGAAAGCCCATCCGTACGATCACCTCGAGCTCGCGCTCGAGGCGCTCGCGGTAGATCTCCTCGGCCGGTGCATCGGTGGCGACGCCGCGCGCCTGGCGGCGGCGCAGCTCGGCGAGGCGCTC
>DATMZM010000287.1:0-2098 GCA_035607445.1 Thermoanaerobaculia bacterium
AGCGCATCGCCTTCCCAGAGCGCGACGAACCCGCCCGCGCCGCGCGGGGCGATCGCCACGCTGCCGAGCGCCTGCGGGTCGTGCGGCGCCAGTTGGAAGAGGCTCGAGATCGGCCGTCCGAGCGGGTCGAACAGGCGCCCCGAGATGCTGCCGTCCGAGTGCCGGCCGGCCACCAGCAGGTTGCCGTCGGGATCCTGGCCGAACGCCGGGAGGATCCCGACCAGGTTCGGATTGTGGAGCCCCGTCCGCTGGGTCGCCGCGTTCAAGCGCCCGTCGGAGGCGACCGTGGAGAGGAAGACGTCCTGTCCGTCCGCCGTGATGGGGTACGGGATCTCCTCCCAGGTGAGCCACCAGCCGCCGCCGGCGCGCGGCGCCAGGCTGGGATGGAAGCTCAGGTTGCCGTCCGCGCGGAGCGGTGCGCCGGGGCCTTCCGGCAGGCCGTTCGCGCCGAACAGATAGCCGATCAGGGAGTTGATCGAGACGGCGACGAGAGCGCGCCCGGAGGGCTCGAAGGAGACGTCGAGGCCCGGCTCCTCGGTCGAAACCGGGCCGAGCAGGTAGGTCGCCTCCGCCGGGACGAGGCCGGGGCTCAGGAAGCGGACGAAGCCGAGCGTCTGGACGACCGGGAGCCCGAACGGGTCGAACTGGAACTCCTGCCAGGCGACCGCGAGCCGGCCGTCCGCGGCGACCGCGAGCCGGGCCGGCGCGAGCCAGACCATGGATTCGCCGCGCGCTGCGCGGATCTCGACCGGATCGCCCGCGAGCCGGCCGAGCGCGTCGAGCCGGCGGACGTCGACGGCGAACAGCTCCAGCTGATCGGGGTCTTCCGCGTTGCGCAGGGAGGAGAGGGCGAAGGTGCCGTCCGCGAGGGCGACCACCTGCGGCCGCCGGCCCTGCCCGAGATCGCGCCGGGGGCCGAGCGGCCGGCCCTGGACGTCGAACAGTTGCGCCGCGAGCGAGAACGGGCTGCACGAGCGCTCCCAGACGACCAGGAAGGTCCCGCCCGGGCGCACCGCGACGTCGGGAAACTGGTCGTCGCACGCCGCGTCGCCGAGGGTGAACGCGCCGTATCTCTGCAGCTCGACCGCGGCGGCGGGAAGGCTGATGAAGCCGGCCGCGAGCAGTCCGAAGAGCGAGAACCGGCAAAGGCGGGCGAACGGCATGCGCATGACGGACCTCTTCGACGGTTGAGATGCTGGACGTTCGGCGCCTTTTCCGGGAGGCGATGTCAAAGTAGCATAATGGATGGTAGAGGAAGCGATCCCGGACGCGCAAGAGCCCCCCGGGAATCTCGTGTCCTCCGGGAAGCTCGAGCCTACCGCCCGGGGCGCGGCGTGCGCTGTCGAAAACTTGCTCGAAACGAGAAGCGCCCGACCGGGCGGATCCCTCGTCGGGACTCGCCGGCCGGGCGCGGGCAGCTCAGATTGGGGGGTCTCAGCGCAAGCCGTTGCGCTCTTCCCAGGCCGAGACCTCCGTCTCGATGGCCTCGCGGGTCTTGCCGTAGCGCTGCTGAATCCTGCCGACCAGCTGGTCGCGCTGACCTTGGACCTTGTCGAGGTCGTCGTTCGTCAGCTCTCCCCACTGTTCCTTGATCTTGCCCTTCATCTCGTTCCACTTGCCGTTCAGCCAAGGCTGATTCATCGACTTCTCCTTCTCGAGAGGCGGAGCCCTACGGGATTGCGGCTCCGAGAGCTCGGTGGTCCGGCGGGGCCCGGGGACGAAGCCTTCCCGAACCCTACCGGGGCAACGAAAGCCGAACGCCGAAGCCACTTTTCCGGCTCGCCGTGCGGCCTGATACGGTCGAGAGCAAAGGCCGCGCCATGCGGCTCCGCCCGTCGAGCTTCGCTCGGCCCGATCCCCTTCAACCCTTCGACCGAGAGCTCGACTTGCCCTTGCCGGTCTTGCTGCTCTTCGTCCGCCCTTCGCTCGACCTCTGCTTGTTTACCGTCCGCGCCGCGATCTCCTTGGCGCGCTCGGGGCTCCGCCCCTCCGCGCGCTCGCTCTCCTTGACGTGTTCGTACTGGCGCTCGTCCTTGTCGCTCCATGCTTTCTGCGGCATCTCGTGTTCCTCCTGGGCCCGGTCGGTCGGGCATCGCTT
>DATMZM010000402.1:0-4792 GCA_035607445.1 Thermoanaerobaculia bacterium
AGCGCATCGACCTGCGCGAGCGCCTCGGCCGCCGCGTCCTCCGTCGTACCGCGCACGGCGATCAGGAGATCCCCCGCTCCGGCCGCCTCGCCCTGTTCGCTCCGGAGCCCGCTCGCCGCGAGGATCTCCCGGTTCGCGGCGGTCGCCATGACCACCCCCGCATCGAGCACCCCGGGGAGCGCCGCGAGCGCCCGCTGGAGGCGCATGAGAACGACGGAGTCGTGGTACGACCCGGCGCGGACGGAGGTGCGGAGGAAGGAGGGCATGGGAACGGGTGCCGGTTGGCTCCCGCGGATTCTAAGCCCGGGGGCCGGCCCGTGCCGCTCCCTTTACTCCATGGCGACGGTCGGGCTACATTCGCGCCCCTATGGGACGCATCTTCGAAACCCGCAAGCACGTGATGTTCGCCCGTTGGGACCGGATGGCGAAGCAGTTCACCCGGATCGGCAAGGAGATCGTCATCGCGGTCAAGGCCGGCGGGCCCGATCCGGCGATGAATCCGCAGCTGCGGCGGGTGGTCCAGAACGCCCGCGCGGTCAACATGCCGAAGGACAAGGTCGAGTCCGCGATCAAGCGCGCGGCGGGCAAGGACGCGGCGAGCTACGAGGAGATCCTCTACGAGGGCTACGCGCCGCACGGCATCGCGGTGCTGATCGAGACCGCGACCGACAACCCGACGCGCACGGTCTCGAACCTGCGGACCTATTTCAACAAGGGCAGCGGCAACCTCGGCAACTCGGGGAGCGTCGGTTTCCTGTTCAAGCGCATGGGCGTCTTCCGCCTGAACCCGAAGGGCATCGATTCCGACGAGCTCGAGCTCGACCTGATCGACCACGGCCTCGAGGAGATGGGCGAGAGCACGGGAGAGAAGGGCGAGCCGCAGCTCGTGATCCGGTGCGCGTTCAACGACTTCGGCCAGCTCCAGAAGGCGCTCGAGGACCGCGGCATCACTCCCCTCTCGGCCGAGTCAGAATACGTTCCCGGAACGCCCGTCGAGCTGGCCGAGGAGCAGGCCAACGAGGTGGTGAGCCTCCTCGACCGGCTCGAGCAGGACGACGACGTCCAGAAGGTCTTTCACAATCTGGCCTGACGCGGACCCGATTTCAGCCCCCGAGCGCGGTCCTGTAAAACTCCGCGAGATCCCTCTTGAGCTGCCTTCGGTCCTCGGCGCGGATGTACATCATGTGCCCGGCGCCGTAGCGGTGCAGCGTCGTCCGCGCGGTGTAGGTGGGATCGAATCCGAGGTGGTCGAAGGTGTACTCGGCGGCGAAGAACGGCGTCGCGAGGTCGTAGGTTCCGCAGCCGACGAAGACGCGCAAGGCGGGATTCTGCGCCATCGCCTCGCGGAGTTTCTCGGCGACGTTGACGTACTGGTTCGGCCAGTCTTCGAAGCTCCAGGGGCGGACCTTGTCGGTCAGGATCTCGTAGTTCAAGTCCGAGGAAAAGCCCAGCTCGCCCTTGACGTAGGCGTTGAGCGCGCTCGTGAACTCGCCTTTGATCGCGGCGTAGCTCGGATCGACCTCGGGCTCCGCGCCGACCGCCGCCAGGTCGAGGCCGCGAAAGCGGCTGTCGAGCCGCCCGACCGTCGTCCGTTCGGAGCGGAGCAGCTCCTTGGTGAACGGCTCGATCACCGGGCGGAGGTTGGCCGCGAGCAGGTACTCGACCGAGAGGCCGGTCAGGCGGGAGAGCTTCCCGGCCAGCGCACGGCGTTCGTCGCTCGAGAGCCGGTTGCCGCGGAGGAGCGCGAGCGTGTACTCGCCGGCGGCGAAGCGCTTCGACTCCTCGATCGCCTTGGCGAGATCGACCTGCAGGTCCGCCGGGAGCTTTTTGTGGAACCAGGCCGTGGCCGTGTAGCTGGGTAGGTAGAGCGGGTAGGGGAGGTCGTTGCCGACGTTGAAACTCAGGGTCTGGAACTGGAGGACGGTCGAGATCAACGTGACGCCGTTCAGATAGATCCCGAGCTCGCTCTGCAAGTAGCCCGCGAGTCCGGCGGCGCGCGTCGTGCCGTAGCTCTCCCCGGCCAGGAACTTCGGGCTGCCCCAGCGGCCGTTGCGCACGGTCCAGAGGCGGATCAGCTCCGCCACCGCCTTGACGTCCTCCTGGACGCCGTGGAACTGGTTCGCGTTCTCCCCCGGAGCCGGCCGCGAGAAGCCTGTCGTGACCGGATCGATGAACACGAGATCGGTCAGGTCGAGGAGCGACTCCTCGTTGTCGACCAGCCGCGACGGCGGGGGCAGGGCCCAGCCCTCGTCCGTCATCGCCACCCGCCGCGGCCCGAACGCCCCGAGGTGGAGCCAGACCGACGAGGAGCCGGGTCCGCCGTTGAACGTGAAGGTCACCGGCCGCCTCGAGACGTCGGCCTCGCCGTCCTTGACGTACGCGACGTAGAACATCGACGCCTTGTCCTTGCCCGCTTCGTCCTTGAGCACGAGCGTTCCGGCGGTCGCCGTGTAGCGGATCTCCCGGCCGCCGAGCGCGATCGAATGCCGGGTGGCCACCAGCTTCTCCTCGAGCTTCGCGGGCGCGGCGGTGGGAGTCGCGGCGCCTGGACTGCCCGGCTGGGTCTCCAGAGCCGAGTGGGCGGGCAGGGCGGCGAACGTTGCGGCGAGCAGCACGGCGGCGAGAGCGCTTCGGCGCATGGAGGACTCCTCGGGAAAAGAATCGACGGATCGCCCTATTTTAGCGGCCCTTGACGGAATGCCGCTCGGAATGGGCCCGGACGCTGGCTCCATGAGACGGACGCGGCAGCACCTGCCACACCCTGGCCCGGCCGTCGTCGTAGACCCGACGGAAGCGCCGGTCGAAGCTCGAGTCGCGCGGCAGCGGCGGCTCGTGCGCGACGACCGTCAGCAGATGGTCGGCCCCGAGGCGCTCGAGCGCGTCCGCCAACCCGTCCCCGCTGCCGGCCGCCGAGAGCACCGCGTCGAAGGACGCCGGCCCCGACCAGTCCCCCTGGAACCGGCCCGGCGCGTAGTAGGCGTGGTTCTCGGCATAGAAGGCGTAGACCGAGGCGGAAGCGCCACCCCTCCGCTCGAGGTCGCGCAGCGCCGCATAGGCCGGCAGCCGCGCGGCGAGGAACCTCTCGCGGGAGGTCCCGTCCGTCGGTAGCGGGCCGAGGCGGTGCAGGTCGTAGAGGCTCCAGAGCCAGCCGGGCAGGAGCGCCACCGCGAGCGCGAGGGCGAGCGTCGGGCGCCGCCGGTCGAAGAGCCTCGCCAGGGAGCCGGCGCCCGCGACCGCGAGGAGCGGCAGGATCGGCAGCAGATAGCGCGCGTCGATCGGCAGGACGAGAAACGCCGCCAGGTAGGCCGCGGCGGCGGCCAGGAGGCGGCGGACCCTGACGTCGCGGCGGGTCGCGGCGAGCGCCACCACGCAGGCGATCCAGATCGCGGGCGACCAGGGGGGCATCCGCCCGACGACGCCGCGGTCGACCGAAAGCGTCCACGGGATCGCCGCGAGATCGGCCAGGCGGGCGAAGCTGTCGCCGGGCATCGGGGCGTAGTCGATCGGGCTCTTCCAACCGTCCGCGCCGAAGGCTCGCTGCCAGAGAGGGAAGATCGGGTTGCCGGTATAGACCGCATTGCGGGCGTACCAAGGGGCGACGGCGAGCGCGGCGAATGCGCAGGCGAGACCCGAGCGGCGAATCCGCGCCCCGAGGTTTCCGCGCGAGACCGCGACGAGGAGCGCCGCTCCGACCGCGAAGAGGCCGAGGTACTTGACCGCTGCCGCCGTGCCGGCGAGAAACCCGGCGAACGCGAGCCGGCGCGGGTCTTCGTCCGCGAGATAGCGATCCAGGCAAGCGAATGTCGCGGCGGTGAACAGCACGAGAAGAGGCTCGGTGTAGGCCGTGCCGGAGAGGTAGGCGACGATCGGCCCGCCGAGGAACAGGCCCGCTGCGAGGGCACCGGCCTCCGCTCCCCAGGCGCGCCGCGCCCAGGAGAAGAGGATGCCCGCAGTGGCGAGGGTCGCGACGAGCGACAGCAGCTGCGCCGCCCGGTCGTTGGCGAGCAGCATCGCCTCCGCGAACAGGACCTCGCTCGCCTGCGGGAAGACCGGAAAGCGGAGATCCGGCAGGTAGGGCAAGCCGCCCGTGGCGACGAAGGCGCGCGCGTACGGCAGGTGATAGAGCGTCGGGTCGAACGCCGTCGGCGGATAGAGCGCGAGAACGGCGAGCGGCAGGGCGACGAGCGCGAGGATCGGCAACGCCAACCGCCATCCCGGCTCGCCGAGAGCGGAAGAGCCGGCCGGGACGCCCTGCCCGCGACCGTTTCGGGGTGACGCCCGAGGCCGGATCAGGAAGAGCAGCCCCGCAAGGAGGGCCGCGCCGAGAACGAGAGCGCCCATCCGCAGGCATCCGGCGAGCCCGAGCCAGAACCCGAGTGCGGAGAGGAGAGCGAGCCCGAGCGCGAGATCGAGACCCGCCTCCACCCAGCGGCTCTCCTCGCCGCGAGGCCGACCGCGGGCGAGCGTTCCGAGACCCGCGGCGACCGCCGCCATCAGGCTGGCCACGGCGATCGGGCGGAGCAGGTGGACGAGAGGTTCGAGGATCGGGATCACCAGGCTCGGCGTCAGGCCGTTTCGGTGGGAGCCGGCTCGGGTTTCGGCAGCGGGAGGGTCCGCACGCGCTCGGAAAAGTTCTTGTAGAAGCCGGGGGAGTGCTCCTCCCAGTAGGCGATGAAGTCGTTCGCGACGGTCTCCAGGTTCCGGAACAGGTGCGGGCCCTTGTTGTTCGCGCGGCTGATCGGCACCAGGTCCTTGATCCGCTCCCAGACGAGGACGATCTCCTGGCCGCTCT
>DATMZM010000447.1:0-4901 GCA_035607445.1 Thermoanaerobaculia bacterium
AGCAGGTGCAGACGCGCCGCGCCCGGGTGTTCTTCAAGAAGGGCGCGATCAAGTCGATCCATCCGTTCGCGGAGGACGCGGATCCCGGCGAAGAGGCGGATGACGAGAGCGATTGAGGCTAGAGCGGCAGGTTGCCGTGCTTCTTGGGCGGCAGCTTCTGGCGCTTGGCTCGAAGCTGGCGGAGCGCCTTGACGATCTGCGGCCGGGTCTCGCGCGGCTCGATCACCGCGTCGAGGAAACCGCGCTCGGCGGCGACGTACGGATTCGAGAACTTGGCCCGGTACTCGGCCACCTTCTGCTGCCGGACGGCGGCGGCGTTCTCCCCGGCTTTCTCGAGCTCGCGCCGGTAGAGGACGTTGACGGCTCCCTCCGGCCCCATCACCGCCAGCTCGGCGGTCGGATAGGCGAGGTTGACGTCGGTGCGCAGGTGCTTGCTCGCCATCACGCAGTAGGCGCCGCCGTAGGACTTGCGGGTGATGATCGTGATCTTCGGCACGGTCGCCTCGGCGAAGGCGAAGAGCAGCTTCGCGCCGTGCTTGATGATGCCGCCGTACTCCTGCTGGGTGCCGGGCAGGAAGCCGGGCACGTCCTCGAAGGTCACGAGCGGGATGTTGAAGGCGTCGCAGAAACGCACGAAGCGCGCCCCCTTGAGCGACGCGTCGATGTCGAGCACCCCGGCCAGGAACGCGGGCTGGTTGGCGACGATCCCCACGCTCTGGTTCGCGAAGCGGGCGAACCCGACGACCAGGTTCTTCGCGTAGTCGGCGTGGACCTCGAAGAACCTGCCGTCGTCGACCACCTGGGCGATCAGGAGCTTGATGTCGTAGGGCTTGTTCGGATCGTCCGGCACCAGCGTGTCGAGCGCCTCGCTGGTGCGGAACGGATCGTCGTCGCTCGAACCCGGCGGCGGATCGTCGACGTTGTTGCTCGGCAAGTAGGAGAGCAGCTCGCGGATCGCGCCCAGGCAGGCCGCGTCGTTGTCGCGCACGAAGTGGCAGACGCCGCTCCGGACGCTGTGGGTCGAAGCCCCTCCGAGGTCCTCCTTCGTGACCTCCTCGTGGGTGACGGTGCGGATCACCTCGGGCCCGGTGACGAACATGTAGCTCGTTCCCTCGACCATGAAGATGAAATCGGTGATCGCGGGCGAGTAGACCGCGCCGCCCGCGCACGGGCCGAGAATCGCCGAGATCTGCGGCACGACGCCCGAGGCGAGAGTGTTGCGCAGGAAGATGTCGGCGTAGCCGCCGAGCGACGCGACGCCCTCCTGGATCCGCGCGCCGCCCGAGTCGTTCAAGCCGATCACCGGCGCGCCGTTCTCCATCGCGAGATCCATGACCTTGCAGATCTTCTGGGCGTTGGTCTCGGAGAGCGAGCCGCCGAAGACCGTGAAGTCCTGGGCGAAGACGTAGACCAGGCGCCCCTCGACCGTGCCGTAGCCCGAGACCACCCCGTCGCCCGGGAACTTCGACTTCTCCATGCCGAAGTCGCGGCAGCGATGGACGACGAGAGCGTCCAATTCGACGAACGAGCCCGGATCGAGCAGCAGCTCGATGCGCTCGCGCGCGGTGAGCTTGCCCTCCGCGTGCTGGCGCGCCACCCGTTCCGCGCCCCCCCCGGCCTGCGCCCCCGCGAGCCGCGCCTTCAGCTCGGCGACCTGCTGTGCCCGCACGTCGTTCATCCGGCGCGGATCTTAACCCAGCGCGGCCCGCGGCCCGGACGAGGGCGTGAACGATCCGAGCGCACGCTTTTCAGAGGAGGGGCGAAAAGCTCGCGTCGTGCCACAATCCGGGGCGAGCCATGCCGCCGTTCTCCTCGTTCGACACCGCCGCCCTCTCCCGCTCGCTCGCCCAGATCGCCGAGCAGCCCGACGACCTGCTCGACGCTTATTTCGAGCGGATCGAGGAGGTCGAGCTCCCGCCCGAAGGCGAAGGGCCGGGGCTCGCCGTCCGCCGCGAGGAGGGCTTCGCCGTGCGGCTGGTGCGCGCGGGGCGGACCTACATGGCCTCGCGCGACGGCATCGACGGCCGGGCGTTCTCGGAGGCGCTCCGCCAGGTCGCGCGCGCCCTCCCTGCGGCGAGCATGCCCGAGCCGTCGCTCGCTCTCGAGCCCTGGCAGACCGCCGCCGAAGCGCCCGAGGTGATCGACTTCCCCGGCCAGCTCCAGCGTGCGCTCCGCGCCCACCACGTGGCGTTTCCCCTCCGCCTGACGGTCCGCCGCCATCGGCGCGCGGTCCAGGTCGCCGGTCCGCGCCTCGTGCCGGCGGCGGAAGAGGAGAGCTTCTACAGCCTGGCGGCCGAGATTCCGGCCGGCCGCTGGGGCGCCCTCTTCCCGCGCCTCGGAAAACCCGAGTCGGAGGAGGCCGCCGCGGCCTTGGTCGAGCTGTTCCGTTCGCGGAGCGCTCACACGCTCTCGCCCCGCCCGGGCCCGGTCCTGCTCGGGCCGGCGGTCGTCGCGGTGCTCCTCCACGAGGCGGTAGCGCACGCGCTCGAAGCCGACCTGCTCGCCCTTTCCGGCAGCCCGGGGGCGGCGATCGGCGTCTCCCTCGGAGCGCCTGCGCTCACGGTGCTCGACGATCCGGGCTCCGCGCCCGAATCGGTCAAGCGCGCGACCGACGACGAGGGCCTGCCGGTCTGCCGGCGGTGGCTCTTGCGCGACGGCAAGGTCGAGCAGCCGCTCGCGGACGCCTACTGGGCGGGCGTCGCCCCCACCCTCCTGCCCGGGGCCGCGCGCCGCGGCGACCGCCACCTCCCGCCCGCGCCGCGCAGCCACCATCTGGAGCTGCTCGCGGGCGCGGCGGACGAGGCCGATCTGTTCGCCGCCGCGGAGGGCGGGCTCTACCTGCCGCAGGTCCGGCGCGGCGCGCTCGAAGTCCGTAGCGGCGAGTTCGTCCTCGCCCTGCCGTTCGCGCGCCGGATCTACAAGGGCGAGCCCGCGGAATCGTTCGGCCCGTGCACTCTGCGCGGGCGGGTGGCCGACCTGCTCGGCCGGGTGGTGCAGGTGGGAGCCGAGCGCCGGCCGGGCGGCGCCGGCTGGTGCGCGAAGGGCGGCCAGAAGCTCCCCGTCTGGGCGACCGCGCCGGCCCTCCTCCTCGACGGTGTCGAGGTCGCGCCGTGAGCTCGCCTGCGCTCGAAGCGACGCTCGAGAGCCTCCTCAAGCGCGGCCTGCCGGAGGTCGAGGTGCTCGCGAAACGGGGCCGCTCCCGGCGTTTCGAGCTGATCCGCCAGGAGCGCGAGCGCGCGGCGAGCAGCTTCACGCAGGAGAAGGGCTGGGCGGTGCGCGCGGGCGACCGCCGCGGCTCGTTCTTCGCCTGCGGCACGGGCGAGGTCCCGCCCGACGGCCCCTGGCCTCCCGCCTACGCCCCGGCGCTCCGGCTGCCGGCGCCCGAGCCTCCCCTGCCCTGGAAGCAGCCCTCGGACTTCGATGCGCCGCTGATCGGCGAGCGCGAAGGGTTCGCTCTCGTCGAGGGCATCGCGCGCGAGCTGGCCGGAGAGCTTCCCGGCGCCTGGATCTCCGCGGCCACGCTCGAGGACGGCTCGAGCGAAGGCGAGATCGCGAGCAGCCGCGGGCTTCGGGCGGCCTTCCGCGGCCGGCTCGCCGCGCTCCGCCTGGAAGCGACCGGTCCCGGCCGAGCGGCGCCGAGGGTCGCCATCGACCTCGCCGAGAGGGAAGCGCGCCGCTTCCACCCCAAGGCCCTCGCCCGCCGCCTGGCCGACCGCCTCGCGGTCGGAGGGGCTCCCGGGCTCGCCGAGGGCGAGGAGCGCACGGGCGATCTCCTCCTCGCGCCGCCGGTCGCCGCGCGCCTCCTGGGCGGGCTCGTGCCCCTGTTCTATGGACCGCGACCGGACGGCGAGATCTCGGCGATCCTGGGCTCGGCGACCCGCGTCGGCAGCGAGGCGCTGACGATCCTCGACGACGGCCGATTTCCCGGGGGCGCGCTCGAAAGCCCGATCGACGGCGAGGGGATGCCGACCCGCGAGGTCGCGATCGTCGAGCGCGGGCTCTTCGGCGGCCCCGTCCTCGCCTGGTGGCAGGCGCGCGGCACCTCCGGACCGGGCAGCGCGCCGCGCGGGCAGACGTCTGGCGTCAGCCGGCGCGCGAGCTGGCGCGACCTGCCGGCGCCCGGCCCGACGCACCTCTACGTCCGGCCCGACCCGAAGGCCTCGGTCGCGCAGCTCCTCGGCGCGCTCGCCTCGGGCAGCTACCTGATCGACGCCCTCGGCCCGCCCCGGTTCGACTTCGCGACCGGCAGCTTCACGCTTCCCGTCTGCGGCCTGACGGTCGAAAACGGCCGCGCCACGGCGCCGATCGGCCACGCCCTCTTAGCCGGCGAGATCTCGGATCTCCTGCGCGGGGTCGCCGCCGTCGGGCGCGACCTGGCCTTCCTGCCCCAGGGCGGCATGATCGGCAGCCCGACGCTCCTCGTCCGGGGACTGACGCTCCGGGCCTGGTGAAATCGCGGGCCGGCTGAGGCCCGGATCCTCTACTTTGCCGGAACCGCCTTCTCGGCCACCATCGCGGCGCGCGCGGCTTCGAGGAGCGGCTCCGCCGAAAGCGGCCGGCCGACGGCGCCGCGCATCCAGGCGTCGGGCGTCAGCCGGCCCTGCTTCGCGACGCGCTCGAACTCCTTGCCGAAATCGCCTTTCTGGAACTGCGCCGCGACCTGGAAGGCGATCAGATGGCCGAGCGCGTAGTCGGGCAGGTAGAGCCCGTAGGAGATCATGTGCGAGTAGACCGCGAGGATCTCGGAATCGCGGACGGAAAAGAGCGGCGCGTAGAAGCGGTTCCAGACCTCGCGCGCGATGCCCACCGTCGCCTCGCGCAGCTCGGCCGGGGTCGCGTTCGGGTGCGCGTACATCCACCGCCAGACCCGCATGTCGACGAGCGACACGCCCGAGATCTCC
>DATMZM010000231.1:0-7991 GCA_035607445.1 Thermoanaerobaculia bacterium
CGTCGGCAGCGACGCCTCGGCGATCGAAACCCGGGCGGAAGAGGACGGCGAGAGCTTCGTGCTCACCGGGCACAAGAAGTGGACGACTTTCGGCCAGATTGCCGACCTTTTCCTCGTTTTCGCCAAGGTCGCGGGTCAGCCCGCCGCCTTCCTCGTCGAGCGCGAGACGGCCGGGCTCTCGATCGTGCCGATCCGCGGCATGCACGGCACGCGCGCGTCGATGCTCGCCGAGCTCCACCTGGACGGCTGCCGCGTGCCGCGCGGGCATCTGCTCGGACGCCCCGGCTTCGGCATCTCGCACGTCGCGGCGACGGCCCTCGAGCTCGGCCGCTACAGCGTCGCGTGGGGTTCGGTGGGGATCCTCGAAGCCTGCCTCCAGGCGTCGCAAACCTACGCGGCCGAGCGGGTCCAATTCGGCGCGCCGCTCGCCGACCACCCGCTGATCCGCGCGCTGATCGCCGAGATGATCGCGAACGTCCGCGCCGGGCGCCTGCTCTGCCTGCGCGCGGGGTTCCTCCAGGAACGAGGCGATCCGGCGGCGTTCGCCGAGACGATGGTGGCAAAATACTTTTGCGCCGTGGCGGCAGCGAAAGCGGCCGGCGACGCGGTGCAGATCCAAGGGGCGAACGGCTGCGGGCCGGACTCCGCCGTCGCCCGCTACCTGCGCGACGCGAAGGTGATGGAGATCATCGAGGGCTCGACCCAGATCCAGCAGCTCGCGATCCCGCGGTTCGAGCTCCCGGAGCTCTGAGACGATGCAGATGGCGATCTCCAGCGACGAAGCGGCGGTGACGGGCCCGCGCAAGCCGGGGTCGATCAAGTGCGTGGTCTGGGATCTCGATCACACGGTCTGGGACGGAATCCTCCTCGAAGACGCGGAGGTGCGCCTCCGGCCCGGGATCCGCGAAGCGATCCAGGCGCTCGACGGACGCGGCATCCTGCATTCGATCGCGAGCCGCAACGACCGGGGGACGGCGCTCGCGAAGCTGCGCGAGCTCGGCCTCCTCGAGTACTTCCTCTACCCGCAGATCCATTGGGGTCCGAAGAGCGGCTCGGTCGAGCGGATCGCGAAGGACCTCAACATCGGCCTCGAATCCATCGCGTTCGTCGACGACCAACCGCACGAGCGCGACGAGGTGGCGTTCTCGCTGCCGCAGGTGTTTTGCCTCGACGCCGCGGAGGCCCACCGCCTGCCCGAGATGCCGGAGCTCACCCCGCGTTTCGTCACCGAGGATTCGCGGCAACGGCGCCGCATGTACCAGGCCGACATCGAGCGCAACCAGGCCGAGGAGGAGCACGCCGGCGCCCAGGAGGACTTCCTCGCGACCCTCGGCATGCGGTTCTCGATCGCGCCCGCGCGCGAGGAGGATCTAAAGCGCGCCGAAGAGCTGACCGTCCGCACCCACCAGCTGAACACCACCGGCTACACCTACTCCTACGACGAGCTCGACGCCTTCCGTCGCTCGCCGGAGCATCTGCTGCTCGTCGCGAGCCTCGAAGACCGCTACGGCACCTACGGCAAGATCGGGCTCGCCCTGCTCGAGCGCGGGCGCGAGGCCTGGACCGTCAAGTTGCTCCTCATGTCCTGCCGCGTCATGTCCAAGGGCGTCGGCACGATCTTCGTCCACCACATCCTCGACCGCGCCCGAAGGGCCGGCGTCAAGCTGCGCGCCGAGTTCGTCTCCACCGATCGCAACCGGATGATGCTCGTCACCTACAAGTTCGCCGGCTTCAAGGAGATCGAGCGCCGCGGGGAGGTCGCCGTGCTCGAGAACAACTTGGCGCACATCCAGCCGTTTCCGGGTTATGTGGAGGTGATGGTCGAGGAGTAGGGGGCGCGAGAAGCACCTCCTCGGAGCGCCCGAGGATCGGATATTCTGCCCGGGTGTTCGATTCGAAGGAAGAGCTGCTCGAAAAGATCCGTCTCGGGGAAGACACGCTCCTCGAGCTCAAGGCGGTGCGCTTTGCAGGGTCCAAGATTCGCGGCCCGGAGCGCAACGACCTCGCCGACGAGATCGCGGCATTCGCCAACTTCCGGGCCGGCGTCCTGGTGCTCGGAGTCGACGACAAGACGCGGCGAATCGAAGGGATTCCGCTCGAGAAGCTCGATTCGGTGGAAGCGCTGGTGCGGGAGGTCGTGCGCGACAGCCTCGACCCGCCGCTCAACGTCTCGATCGTCCGGCGGACGCTCCCCGACGACTTGGGCCACGAACGAGCGGTAATCAAGATCGACATCCCCCGGAGCCTGTTCGTTCATCGGAGCCCGGGCGGCTACTTCCAGCGCGTGGGCAGCTCCCGCCGCTCGATTCCGACCGAGGCTCTGGCCCGACTGTTCCAGCAGCGGAGCCAGACCCGCATCGTCCGCTTCGACGAGCAGGCGGTCGCCGGGGCGACTCTCGACGACCTCGACGAGGGTCTCTGGGACCGGTTCCGAACGCCACGAACCCATGGCGAGCGCGACGAGTTCCTCGAGAAGCAAGGAATGGCGCGTCGGGACGAAGACGGCGTTCTACGGCCGACGGTTGCCGGAGTGCTCCTTTCGACCCGTGACCCGCGGCGCTTCCTTCCCAACGCGTTCATCCAGGCCGTCGCCTACGCGGGATCGACGACGGTGCCCGGCAGTCCGGAGAGCCTCTATCAGCTCGACGCCCGAGACCTCTCGGGGCCGCTCGACCAGCAGGTCGTCGAGGGGTGCCGATTCGTGGTCCGCAATTCTCGGATCGGCGCGCGCCGGAACCTCGGCCGCGTCGACCTCCCGGCCTTCGACCTGACGAGCGTTTTCGAAGCGCTGGTCAACGCCGTAGCGCACCGCGACTACTCGATCTACGGATCGAAGATTCGCTTGCGTCTCTTCGACGACAGGCTGGTCCTCTATTCGCCCGGCGCCCTTCCGAACACCATGGAAGTCGAGAGCATGCGCCTACGCCAGTCGGCGCGGAACGAGGTGATCACCAGCCTGCTCGCCCGCTGCCCGGTACCGGAGGATCCGGCGATCAGGACGGATCGGAACACCTTCATGGACAAGCGGGGCGAGGGCGTGCCGCTGATCCTCGATCGCAGCGAGGCCCTCGCCGGCAGGCCCCCCAAGTATCGCCTGATCGACGACGTAGAGCTCGAGTTGGAGATTCCCGCCGCGGGCCCGTTCGATCCCGAGCCCTGACGCCGCTCAGTCCTCGCGGACGACCAGCACCGGGATCTTCAGCCGGTGGCGCAGGGGATCGACGGTCGAGCCGAAGAGGATGTCGCCGGCGAGCTTATGGCCGTGCGAGCCCATGACGAGGAGGTCGATGCCTTCCTCCTCGACGGCGCGCGCGAGCTCGGCGACCGGTTCGCCGTAGCGGAGCTGGATGCGGGTCGAAACGCCCGCGCTTTCGGCTTCGGTGCGGGCCGCCTCGAGATAGCGCGCGTCCTCCCGCGTTTCCGTGTCGGTCGATTCCTGGCCGAAGAAGCGCGGCCCGAAGCCCTCCGCGACGTGGATCAGCAGCAGCTCCGCTCCCTGCCCGCGAGCGAGCGAGATCCCGTGCTCGAGGATCGGATGGTCGTGATCGTCGACCGCGAGAGCGGCGGCGATCCGGCGGTAGGTGCGGACGGACGAGGGCGGGGTCGCGAAGGTGGCCTCTTTCTTCCCAGCTGGAAGGCGGCCGCGCCGCAGCCGGGGCAAATAGGGGTGGACCGCGACGTAGAGCAGCAGCAGACCGACCGACGCCAAGATGGCGAGGAGGGCGATGCGGGCGAGAGGGTGAAGCGGCCCGGAGAGCCAACCGGAGGCGAAGTCGATCACCAGCTTGACGTTCAGGCCGATGATGACGAGAGCGGTCACCCAGGCGCCGATCCGGAGCCAGAGCCGGTTCGCGAACTCGCCCATCTTCTTGCGGTCGCTGGTGAACTGCACGAGCGGCACGACGGCGAACGGCAGCTGGAGCGAGAGGATGACCTGCGACAGGATGAGCAGCTTGTACGTCCCCTGATCGCCGAGGACGGCGATCGTGATCACGGCGGGGATGAGGGCCAGCGCCCGCGTCATCAGCCGGCGCAGCCAGGGGCGCATGCGGAACTGGAGGAACCCCTCCATCACCACCTGGCCGGCGAGCGTTCCGGTGAGCGTCGAGCTCTGGCCGGCGAACAGCAGGGCGACCGCGAAGGCCGCGCTCGCGATCGAGGTGCCGAGGAGCGGCGCGAGCAGCTGGTGCGCCTGGCCGAGCTCGGTGACCACGACGCCGTTGCGATGGAAAGCGCCTGCGGCGAGGACCAGGATCGCGGCGTTGACGAAGAACGCGCAGTTCAGAGCGATCGCCGAGTCGATGAAGTTGTAGCGGTTCGCCTGGCGCATGCCCTCCCGGGTGCGCGCCACCTGCCGGGTCTGCACCAGGGCCGAGTGGAGGTAGAGGTTGTGCGGCATCACGGTCGCGCCGATCATGCCGATCGCGATGTAGAGCGCCTCCTTCGATTGCAGGCGCGGGCGGAAGCCGCCGAGGAGCGGCCCCCAATCGGGCTTGACGAGGAAGATCTCGACCACGTAGCAGGCGCCGATCGTCGCTACCATGGTCAGGATGAAGGCCTCCATCCGCCGGATGCCGAAGCGCTGCATCGCGAGCAGGAGGAAGACGTCGAAGGCGGTGATCAGGACCCCGGTCATCAGGTCGATGCCGAAGAGGAGATGGAGACCGATCGCCGTGCCGAGCACCTCGGCCAGGTCGCAGGCGCCGATCGCGAGCTCGCAGAGAATCCAGAGGGAGAGGCCGACCGGCCGCGGGTACGACTCGCGGCAGCTCTGGGCGAGATCGCGTCCGGTGACGATGCCGAGCCGGGCCGAGAGCGTCTGGAGCAGCACGGCCATCAGGTTCGACATCAGGAGCACCCAGAGCAGCTGGTACGCGAAGCGCGAGCCCCCCTCGATGTCGGTCGCCCAATTGCCGGGATCCATGTAGCCGACGCTGACCATGTAGGCCGGGCCCGCGAACGCGAACAGGCGGCGCCAGAACTGCGGCGACGTGGGGATGTGGACGCTGCCGTGGACCTCGGGCAGGGACGCGGTTCCGGCGGGACGGGCGGGGATCGGCTCTAAGTTCGTCGTCATGGCTCAGTCTTTTTGAGGGACCAAAATTTATCCTAAGACCTCTCCAATGTCGAGAGGGAGATTCGGTCGGGTGGGAGATCGGGAGGTTTCGAGGCGGTGACGAACCGGCCCCAAGGGCTTGTCAGACCCCTGCAAAGTGAGGATCATCCGGAGATTCGCCTGTCGCGGAGACCGCGCCGTCGATCTCGGGAGGAAGGCCTTTGTTGGAAACGAGACAGCTGAGCGCGGAAGAGCTGGAAGAGGCCTGGCAGCTCCTTTCCCCCGCCGATCGCATCGAGGGATTCGAGCTCCTCTCCCGCGACTCCCGCGAGGAGGCGGAGGAGTTCTTGCTCAACTTGACGGCCTACGAGCAGGTGGAGCTCCTCGCCGAGCTGCCCCCGGTCGAACGCCGGCTCTGGATGCGTTCCTTCGAGCCCGACGACGCGGCCGACCTCCTTCAGGAAGCCACGCCCGCGATGCGCGAGGAGCTCGTCGGCCTGCTCGACGAAGCCTCCCGGCGCGAGGTCCGCGCTCTCCTCGCCTACGCCGAGGACGAAGCGGGCGGCCTGATGAATCCCCGCTACGCGCGCATCCGTCCGGACATGAGCCTGGAAGAGGCGCTGCGCTACCTGCGGCGCCAGGCGCGCGAGCGGGCGGAGATGATCTATTACGCCTACGTCCTCGACGCCGAGCAGCATCTCCTCGGGGTCGTCTCCTTCCGCTCGCTCTTGGGCGCCACCGGCGACGGGCTGGTGCGCGACCTGATGAACACCGACCTCGTGACCATCTCGGAGGAGATGGACCAGGAGGAGGTCTCCCAGCTGTTCTCGCGCCACGACCTGATCGCGATCCCGGTCATCGACGGCGAAGGGCGGATGAAGGGCATCGTCACCTTCGACGACGTCGCCGACGTCCTCGAGGAAGAGGCCACCGAAGACATCCAGAAGCTGGGCGGCCAGGAGGCTCTCGACGAGCCCTACCTGCAGATCGGCTTCTGGGCGATGGTCAAGAAGCGCGCCGGCTGGCTCGCCGCCCTGTTCCTGGGCGAGATGCTGACGGCGACGGCGATGGGCCACTACCAGAGCGAGATCGAGCGCGCCGTGATCCTCACCATGTTCGTGCCGCTGATCATCTCGAGCGGCGGCAACTCCGGTTCGCAGGCCTCGACGCTCGTCGTGCGCGCCTTGGCGCTCGGCGAGGTGCGGCTGCGCGACTGGTGGCGGGTGATCCGGCGCGAGGTCGCCGCCGGCCTCGCGCTCGGGGTGATCCTGGCCGCCATCGGCACGATCCGGATCCTCACCTGGCAGGGGCTGTTCCACACCTATGGGGTGCACTACCCGCTGATCGCGGCGACCGTGGCGATCAGCCTGATCGGCGTCGTCCTCTGGGGAACGATGGCCGGCTCGATGCTGCCGATCATCCTGCGCCGGCTGGGCTTCGACCCCGCGAGCGCTTCGGCGCCCTTCGTCGCCACCGTCGTCGACGTGACCGGGCTGATCATCTACTTCACGGTCGCGAGCATCCTGCTCCGCGGGGCGCTGCTGTAGCGGAGTCCGGCGCGCCCCCTCGCGGAGACGCCCGGGGACATCAAGGCGGAAGCGTCGCGGAGCCCGCGATCTCTCCCCGCCGGCGCGCGAGGAGATCGCGGGTGGGGTTCCCCTCGGGGATGGCGGCGAGACCCTGGTCGAGCGTGGCGAGGGCTTGGTCGGGGAGGTGGTTCCCGGCGAGGTACGTGGCCTGGAAGAGGAAGGCGTCGACGTAGACCGGGAGGATCTTCTTTTCGACGACGTCGTCGGGCGCGAACCGCCGGACGCCGCCGAAGAGCGAGGGCAGGGCGGCGAGCCGCAGCGGGGCGAGCGGCCGGACTTCCGGGCCGCGAGTCAGCTCGAACAGGATGCCCCGGGGAACCGCCTGGTAGGAGCCGAGCGCCTGGTGCGCCTCGGGGTCGTTCTCGGGAGCCCCGGAGATGAGGTCGTGGGTCGCGTACAGCCGCCCATGCCGGAGCTGGCGTTCCGCCAGGGCGGTGACCAGGGTTCGATACCTCTGGCTCAGGCGGCCGACCCGCGCCGGATCGCTGCCGAACCGCTGGGGATCCGCCTCCCAGGCGAGCAGATCGACGAGATAGGCGTCGGCTTCCGGGCGTACCTCGGCGAGGACCGCGGGAGCGGCGCGGCGGAGGTCCGCCAGGTACCAGGAGCGGCGCAGGAGGTTGAGGTCGATCGCGAGAGCATCGCGTCGACGGCCTTCGATGTCCTGGAAGTACCGCATCGGCGAGTAGAGCTGCCAATCGAGGGTCAGGATCAAGCTCCCCGGGGCGACGACGTGGAGGGCGTCTTCGACGTACTGCTCGGCGAGGCGGTCGCGGTGGCGATCGTCGTAGGGGAGGTTGGCCGCGAACGCAATCGCGGCGGGGAGGAGGGCCAGGACGGGCGCCGCGAGGCGGGCTCTACGTCCTGCCGGGAGCCGGCCGATGAGCGTGGCGATCCCGAGCCCCAGCGCGAGTGCCAGCGCGAAGAACAGGGGCAAGAGGTAAGCATCCTGGTCCTCGGCGATGTCGTAGATCAGGCTCAGCCCGAGGTCCGCGGCACCGATCGCGCAGAGGGCGAGCGCGAAGCCGCGATCCGTCCTCCACGCAGCGAGGAGCCCGAGGGCGGCGAGGGCGAGCGCTACCGGTAGCCAGGGCGGGCCGAATTCGCGTCCGACGTAGCCGGCGATCTCGCGCACCTGGGCGCCGAGGTCGTCCGGACCAATCGCCAGGTAGACCTGATACTGGCGCCCCGAGACGTGGCGCCAGAACCTCGCGAGCGAGCTCGGATCCCCCCAGTTGAGCGCTGGGTGCCGCGAGGCCGCGATCGGCAGATAGAGGTAGGCGAGCGCCGCGACGACCAACGCGAGGAGCGCGGCGCGGGCGATCTCGCGCGGGCGGGCGCCCGGG
>DATMZM010000364.1:0-5564 GCA_035607445.1 Thermoanaerobaculia bacterium
GAACTTCTTCGGCACCACTCCCGCGCTCTCGTCCTTGAGCGCCTTCTGGAGTTGGTCCCAGCGCTCCTGGACGAAGAAGTAGTCGGGGCCTGCGCGCTCGACCTTCATCTCGTCGGCAAACCGCTCGGCGCCTTCGCCGGCGAGGAAGACGTGACCGGACTTCTCCATCACCAGCCGCGCGAGCGAGATCGGGTTCTTGACCGTCTTGAGCCCCGCGACCGAACCGCACGCGAGAGTCGATCCGTCCATGATCGCGGCGTCCAGCTCGTGCGTGCCGTCGTGCGTGAACACCGCCCCCTTGCCGGCATTGAACTTCGGGTCGTCCTCGAGGAAGCGGACGATCTTCTCAACCGTCTCGAGCGCCGTGCCGCCCTTCGCCAGCGTCTCCTTGCCGAGCGCCAGGGCGTCCCCGAGCGCCTTGAAATAAGCCTGCTTCTTGCTCTCCTCCATCGACTTGTCGATCACCCCCGCGCCGCCATGGATCGCGAGCGCCCAGCGGGGCTCCTCGACATGCTTGAGCACGACCTGAGCCCCCGGCTTTTCGGCGGGCGGAGCGGCAAGGGAGGGAACGGCGAGCAGCAGAGAGAAGGCGACGAGAGAGCTCTTCATGCCGGGTTCTCCACGGAGGGTACGTCTCTACGCCGGAAGCCGATCGAGGTCCGCGCGGTCCTCGTCCGAGAGGGTGGCGCGAAGCTCCGGATCCGCCTCGACCAGCGAGAGCGCATCCGCCAAGTACTCGATACGCTTCGACCGCCACCGTGCGGGATCGCGGGCAGCGCGCAGCTTCTCGCGCACGAGGTCGCCTGGCTCGATGATCTTGAGCGGCACGCCGTCGATCTCGATCGTTCCGGCTCGTCCGATCGCCCCGGCGAGAGCCGGATCGTCGCTGAATTGAATCGGTGTCGCGTCCGGCCCGCGCCAGTTCTCGGTCCGCTCGAACCGGCCCGACTCGACGAACCCGGCCTCGAGCAAAGCCCGGCGAGGTAGCTCCTCCCGATCCTTGACCGCGAGGTCGATGTCGAGAGTGGTCCGCGGCTCGGCTTGATGCACTTGGAGAGCGACGCCCCCGATGATGGCGTACGGCACGCCCGAGGCGGCCAGGACGCGTCCGAGAAGGAGCAGGTCCGGTTTCTTCGATCGCTCCATGCTCGAGCTCATCAGATACCACCGCCGATCGAGGGCGAATCCCGTTTCGAGGTTGGTGTGCACAGCGGAAAATGTAACACGGCCCAGGGCGCAGGAATTGAGCCCACCCTCCGCGTCGATCCGCATCCGACTCCTCGAGATCCCAATCATTGCGACCGAGGTTCGGATGGCTCGGACCGGGCGGGCAGTGCCGGGCGCTTCGCGAGGGGCGTATCATCTCTCTCGAGCGATCCATGACCATAGCCACAGCAAAGATCCGGCGAGCGCTCGAGGCCTATCGGAAAGGCACCGGGTCGCTCGCCTATGCGGCCGAGCAGGCCGGGGTTCCGTTGCGTGAGATGGCGCTGCTCGCCCGCGCTCAGGGCATCGAGCCGCGCGTCCTGCCTGACGAGTTGGCCGGCGAGATAACCCCGGAGCGAGCCGCGAGGTTGTGATCGTCGGTTCCGACGCCGGGCCGCTTCGCGACGGCCGGCGTGGCCGGATTGACTTCGATCTTTCCGCCCAGCCGACCCCAGAGAGCCTTCGCTTCTCGCGATCGAGGTCCGAACGGCTTGGACCGAGATCCCGGTCGTTGGGTCCCAGGTCCAGACGATGCGGGTGGTGTCCCCGATCGTCGCGACCAAGGTCTGGACGCCTCGGACCGAGTTCTCGGCCGTCGCGACCAAGGTCCGGGCGATCCAGACCGAGAGCCCGACCCTCGCGACCGAGTTCCGGACACCTCGGACCGAGAGCCCGGCCGTCGCGACCAAGATCCGGACGTTCCGGACCGAGACCCCGACCGTCGCGACCGAGTTCCGGACGTTCCAGACCGAGAGCCCGGCCATCGCGACCAAGGTCCGGGCGATCCAGACCAAGTTCCCAGCCCTCGCGATCCGGATCCGGGCCTTTCAGACCGAGAGCCCGACCGTTGCGACCGAGATCCGGAAGTTCCAGACCGAGGGCCCGACCCTCGCGACCGAGCTCCGGACGATCCGGACCGAGATCCCCAACCTCGCGACCAAGGTCCGAAGGACCCAGATCCAGGTCCCGATCGTCGCGACCTCAGTATGGGTGGCCCGGATCCGGGTCTAGACCACCCGTCGGAGCAGCGTGACGGTCTGGTCGGGGGTTTGACCGGCGTCCACTTTGCCGAGACATCACTCGCGGATCACCACTCCCCTTTCACCAGCTCGTGCTGCTTTTGTCCCATGCTGCGCAGCAACCTCTTCTCTTCTGGAGCCGGGAAATCATCGTAGGCGCGGTTGAGGCTGTCCAGGAGCGCCTGACCCTCATGACGCTGCAAGAACTCCTCGACAGCTCGCGCAAACAACTGACTGCGCGGGATTCTCTGCTGCCGGGCGAGAGCATCGGCCCTCTCGAACAGGGGCTTTGGAAGTGAGATTGCGATCCTCACCATGAGCAAGGTCGGGACCCGGTCCGATCGCCCCGGATCCCGCCCTACCCCGCCCGGCGGAGCAGCACGACGGTCTGGTCGTCGCCTTGGGGGTAGCCTTCGGCGAAGGCGGTCGTGGCTCGCTCGATGGCCTGGATCAGGTCGGGGAGCGGTTGGTCGCGGCAGTCGGTGAGGACGTTGCCCAGGCGTTCGAGGCCGAACTCCTCGTCGTCGGGGGAACAGGCTTCCGTGATGCCGTCGCTGTAGAGGCAGAGGAGGTCGCCCGGGTGGATCGCCGTCTTCTGCTCGCGGAACTGGGCGGCGCGGATGAGGCCCAAGGGCACCCCTCCCGAGCCGAGCTCTTCGAGGGTGCCGTCGCGGCGCAGGATCAGGCCGGGGTTGTGGCCGGCGTTCAGGTAGCCGAGCTCGCCGCTGCCCGGATCGAGCTCGGCGAAAAAGAGGGTGACGAACTTGTTCGCGGTCGAGGAATCCGCGAGGTGGCCGTTCAGGCGCTCGAGGAAGTCGGGGCCGACGCCGTTGCGCTCGAGCAGCAGGCGGAGCGCGGAGTGGAGCGTCGAGACGAGGAGGGCGGCCGGCATCCCCTTGCCCGAGACGTCGCCGACGGAGAGGCCGAGGCGGTCGCCCGGCAGCTCCAGGAAGCCGTAGTAGTCGCCGCCGACCTGGAGCGCCGGCCGGTTCCAGCCGGCGAGCTCGTAGCCGGGGATCTCGGGCGCGCCTTTCGGCAGGATCTGGCGCTGGATCTCGGCCGCCAGGCTCATCTCGCGCTCGAGCCGCTCTTTTTCGAGCGCCTGGAGGTGCAGGCGCGCGTTTTCGAGCGCGATCGCCGCCTGGTTGGCGAACAGGCCGAGCGAGCGCCGGTCGCTGGCGCGGAAGGGCCCGACGCCGCGGCGGCTCTCCTTGTCGCCCACGGCGATCAGGCCGCGCGGGCTGCCCTCGATCTCGATCGGCACGCCGAGGAGATGGCGCGCCCCCGGCAGCAGGGAATCCGGAGCGCCCGGCTCGCCGGCCAGGAAGCGGGCGAGCGCCGAATCGCCTGCGGCGAACGACTCCGCGGCCTCGCCGCCGAACGTCCGCTGCACCTTGTAGCCCCCGGGTCCGAACAGGTAGAGCGCGCCGCGGCGGGCGTCCAGGAGCATCACGGCGTGGAGCAGGATCTCCTCCGACAGCTCTTCGAGGTCGAGGGTCGAGGCGACCTTCAAGCCGACGTCGTAGAGCGCTTCGAGCTCGACGCCGCGGTAGTTCGCCTGGAAGCGCTGCTCCTTGAGCTGGCGCGAGAGCCGGCTCGCCTTGGAGGCTTCCGACAGGAGGAGCGTCGCGGCGTCGGCGAGCGGGATCTCTCCGGGCGCGAAGACGAGGGCGCCGCCGGGCAGGCGGAAGAGGGCGAGGCCGCGCGCGAACTCGGCCGCCGGGGCCGCCGGGTCGTAGAAGTCGGGGAACTCGCGCGGGCCGTGGGTGCACTCGCGCTCGAGGAGCGCGCCCCGCTCGAGGTAGAGGGCCGCGGCCTCGGCGCGGTGCAGGCGGCACCAGTGCTCGAGGAGCCGTTCGAGGAGCGGCCGGGCCGCCGACTCGCTCTGCGAGAGGGCGAGCAGGTCTTCCCAGTCCTCGCGCGTGGTGGCGATCATGGCCGGAGCGGCCCGCGGTCCCGGGCCCGTCAGGTGGCGGAGCGCAGGTCGGCGAGCGCCTGCGCTTCGTCGGGGTAGATCTTGGCGTACTGCGCGAGCCCCATGATCTCGAACGTCTTCGCGATCGTCTGGGTGAGGTTGCAGAAGCCGAGCCGGCCGTCGATCTCGATCATCTTCTCGATGATCTCGATCAGGATCGAGATGCCGATCGAGTTGACGATCTTGGTGCCGGCGAGGTTGAGCAGCAGGACCTTGCTCTGCTCGTCGATGAGCTGGTAGGCGACCCGGGCGATCTCCTCCCCGCCCTGGTTGTTGATGTAGCCCTCGGTGTGGATGACCGCGACGCCCTCTTGACGATCGACGGTCACGCGCAAGCTCTCGGTCATCGACTTAGGTCTCCGCTTCGGCGCGCGCTGAGCGCCTCTTGCTCATCACCACCGTGGTGCCGGCGCCCGCTTCGGACTCGATCGCCACGTCGTCCATCAGGCCCCGGATGATCGACAGCCCCCAGCCGCGCTTGTTCCGGCCGCCGATCTTATCTGCGATTCTCGGCTTGCTCTTCGATCCCGGCTCGAAGCCGACACCGTTGTCGTGCACCGAGATCCGCAACAGCTCGGGCTCGTCGCGGCCCAGAACCTCCAACGTCATGTAGACCTTGCCGTCCGGAGCCCGGCTGTACTCGAAGGCGTTGATGCAGGCCTCGATCACCGCCAAGCGGACTTCATCGATTCTATCCGGAGTCATCTGCATGGACTCGGCCATGGCCGCCGCCGTCTTGCTCGCCGCGACCTCCATGTCGGGCAGCATCGGGAGCGTCAGCTTCACCTCCCGGAGCACCGCTTCTCGAGCCATGGTCGTAGACCTTACGTCCGAGTCCGCAGACTAGAAGGTCAAGTACAGCTCGAGCGCGTAGATCACGATGGGATGAACGGCATCCTGGGCCAGGAGCACCAGGAAGCTCCCGACCGTCGCCACCGACAGCAGCAGACTGATCGGCACGTGGGGAATCGCAACGGCTTTCCGCAGGGACTCTAGCATGACGGCCTCCTCATCCTCGCCATGCCCCTGTCGCAAGGCCGTTGCCAGGCTCCGGCTGGGTTCCGGGATCGGCGGCCCAAGCGGATGAAAACAAACGATTTGGCGTTCCCTCTCCCGCTCGGAAGCGGCAGGCTGCCGCAACCGGCGCGGGGCGAAATGTCGCAAGTTTGTCCCACGCCGGCTCCCCGCTGCGAGAAAACGACCCGATGTGCCCTCGCCAGCGGCCGAAAGAGACAAAATGTCCCGCTCGGTCTATTTTGTCGCATGCGCCGGTTGGAGGCTCAGAAACCCTTGCGCTGCAAGGTCTTGCGATCGATGCCGAGGATCGACGCCGCTTCGCTCTTGTTTCCCGAGGTCAGCTTGAG
>DATMZM010000490.1:0-2253 GCA_035607445.1 Thermoanaerobaculia bacterium
GTGACCCGGGAGGAGGACGCCGTGCTCGCCATCGATCTCGGAGCGGCCTACATCGGGCTCAACTTCGTGGCCGGCAGCCCCCGCTGTCTCGCCGTTTCGCGGGCACAGGAGATCGCCTCGGCGGTCGCTGGCCGAGTGCCGCTCGTCGGCGTGTTCGTCAATCGGCCAGCGGTTGAGATCGAGGAGATCGCCGAGGCGGTCGGGCTCGCTTTCGTACAACTCCACGGCGACGAGAGCCCCGAGGACGTCGCACGATTCGGCGCGCGGGCGATCAAGGCCTTCCGAGGTTCGCACGTCGAAGAGATCGATCGCTATCCGGAAGCCGGCGGCTTCCTCTTCGATGCCCCGCCTTCTTCTTTTTCTTCACCCGGAGCTTTTGGCGGTACCGGTCGATCGTGGGACTTCTCCGCGATCGCAGGCCTCGCGGACCGGCTCTCTCCGCGCAGGATCTTCATCGCCGGTGGGATCGGCCCCGAGAACGTGAACCGCGCACTCGCCCTCTCCGGCGCGCGCATCGCCGACGTCTGCTCGCGCGTCGAATCGTCGCCGGGCATCAAGGATCCGGCGCTCGTCGCGCGCCTTTTCTCCGAGGTACGGCATGTTTCCCAGTCGCTCTTCTCCTGACGGCCCTGACGTCCTCGGCTACTTCGGCCGCTACGGCGGGCGCTTCGTGCCCGAGACGTTGATGGCTCCGCTCGACGAGCTGGCGCGAGCGTTCGACCGCTCGCAGAAGGACCGGCGCTTCCGGCTCCGGCTCGCCGATCTGCTGGCGACCTTCGCCGGCCGGCCGACGCCGCTGACGTTCGCCGAGCGCCTCTCCGGCGAGCTCGGCGGCGCACGGATCTTTTTGAAACGCGAGGATCTCCTCCATACCGGCGCGCACAAGATCAACAACGCGCTCGGCCAGGCGCTGCTGACGGTCGAAATGGGCAAGCGGCGCGTGATCGCGGAGACCGGCGCCGGCCAGCACGGCGTCGCGACCGCGACCGCGGCAGCGGTGCTCGGACTCGACTGCGTGATCTACATGGGCTCTCAGGACATGCGCCGCCAGGCGCTCAACGTCCAGCGCATGCGCCTTCTCGGTGCCGAGGTCGTACCGGTCGACGCCGGTAGCAGGACGCTCAAGGATGCGATCAACGAAGCGATGCGCGATTGGGTGACCAACGTCCGCACGACCCATTACATCCTCGGCTCCGTGCTCGGTCCCGATCCGTTCCCGCGCATGGTGCGCGACTTCCATCGCGTCATCGGCCTCGAAGCGAAGAGCCAGCTCAAACGGCAGGCCGGCACGGAATCGCCCGATCTCGCAGTCGCCTGCGTCGGCGGCGGGAGCAATTCGATCGGCCTGTTCTCGGCGTTCCTCGACGACCGGAAAGTGCGCCTGATCGGCGTCGAGGCGGGCGGGTTCGGGCGCGGTCCGGGCGAGCACGCGGCGCGCTTTTCGGGCGGCAGCCTCGGCGTGCTGCACGGCACGCGGACGATGATCCTGCAGGACGAAGAGGGGCAGATCGAGGCGACGCACTCGGTGTCCGCCGGGCTCGACTATCCGGCGATCGGCCCCGAGCACGCGTACCTCGCCGACCGCGGGCGCATCGAGTACACCGCGGCGAGCGACGCCGAGGCGATCGACGCCTTCCACCGCCTCGCGCGCGCCGAGGGGATCCTCCCGGCGCTCGAGAGCTCGCACGCTCTGGTCGAGGCGATCCGGCGCGCGCCGCGGCTCTCCAAGGAAAGGATCGTGCTGGTCAACCTGTCAGGGCGCGGCGACAAGGACCTCGACTCGGTGCTCGCGTTCGATCGCGAGGAGGCGGAGAAGGCCGGTCGGGAGGTGGCGCGATGACCGCCGCACGCGCGATCGAGCGCGCCTTCGCAACCTGCCGCCGCGAGCGCCGCGCCGCGTTCATTCCCTTTCTCATGGCCGGCGACCCGGGCCTCCCCGTCACCGCGGATCTGCTCGCAGCCCTCGCGGCGGGGGGAGCCGACGTCATCGAGATCGGCCTCCCGTTCTCCGATCCGATCGCCGACGGCCCGACCAACCAGCGGGCGGCGGGGCGATCTCTCGCGGCCGGCACGACGCTTTCGGGCGTGCTCGAGGTGATCGCTTCGCTGCGCACCCGGATCGGCGTGCCGATCGTTCTCTTTTCCTACTTCAACCCGCTCCACGCCCGCGGGCTCGAACGCTTCGCCGAGCAAGCGGCGGCCTCCGGCGTCGACGGCGTGCTCTGCGTGGACCTGCCGCCGGAGGAGGGGAAG
>DATMZM010000494.1:0-5700 GCA_035607445.1 Thermoanaerobaculia bacterium
GAGGAGCGAAAGCGGCGGCGGCGGCGCGAGCTGGCGGTCGAGGTCGAGCCGGGGCGCTTCGGCTTCGGGGTTCGCGCTGCCGCCGTGCGTCGCGAGCGCCCGCCGCTGGTCAACGGCCCCTTCGGCCGCCTCGACGGCGCGGCGCAGCGAGAGCGGCTTCTCGAGGTAGTCGTAAGCGCCCATCTTGATCGCCTTGACCGCCGTCGCCGTCGTGCCGTGGCCGGACATCATGACGACCGCCGCGAGCGGATCGCGCTCGCGCAGCGCCTGGAGAGTCTCGAGGCCGTCGCGGTCGGCGAGCCAGATGTCGAGAAAGACGACGTCCGGGGTGTTCTCGCGGTAGAGGTCAAGCGCCTCTTCGCCGCTCGTCGTGCAGAGCGTGCCGTAACCCTGGTCCGCGAGGACGCCCGAGAGGGTCGAGAGGATGCCGGGCTCGTCGTCGACGATCAGGGCGAGCCGAGGGGGGTTCGAGGCCATGGGAGGCGGAGTCTAGCAGGCGCTGGGATTCCAGACCGCGACTCCGGGAGCGATCGAGAGACGGGCGGCGCGAGATTCGGTACCATCGGCGGCAGGCTCACGATCACCGGTCCGCGGCGCTTTCCCCGCCGCACCTCTCCGAGGAGAGATCGATGCACCGCGCCCGCAGGCGTCCTCCTCTCGCCGTAGCCCTGGTTTCGGCCCTGCTCTGGGCCGCCGGTTCCGCTTCGGCCCCCGGCCGGGCCGTCGAGCGCCGGATCGTGTCCTTTCCGAGCGCCGACGGCACGCTCCTCGCGGGTACGTTTTACGATGCCCACGGGATCGGCCCCGGGGTCCTCTTCCTGACCTCCTGCGCCGGCGAGCGCGACGAGATGCAGTCGCTCGCCGCCAAGCTCTCCGGCGCCGGCCCGCGGGTGCTCGCCTTCGACTATCGAAGCGAAGGCGGGAGCCGGGTCGCCTCCGGGCCGAAGGCGATCGAGGACGCCCTCGCGGCCTATCGGTACCTGATCGGCCAGGCCCGCGTCAGCGCGACGTCGATCGGCGTCATCGCCGTCGGCTGCAGCGCCAAGCTCGCGGTCGAGCTCGCGGCGCAAACCGCCAACGTCGCGATCCTCGGCCTGATCTCGCCCGAGCTCGACGGCGTTGCCGACGCCCGGCTCGCGCTCTTCAAGTCGGTGCCGATGCTCCTGTTTGCGAGCGACGCCGAGACCGACGCGAAGCGCCTGTTCGCCGCCGGCACGAACGTGCAGAGCCAGCTCACCATCTACCGGCGCCCGGAGCGCGGCATGGAGCTCTACGCCCGGGAGCCGGCGATCAAGAACATCATCGACGACTGGTGGGAGCAGGTCTACGGCGGCTGGGCGCAAGGGCGTCCGCTCCTGGCCGCCCCCGCCGACGAAGCTCGAGCGGAGCCCAAAGCGCCAGGGTGATCGCCCAGGCGCCGACGACGTCGATCGCGTAGTGGAGATGCGAGAGGAAAATGATCGCGACCACGGCGAGATGGGTTGCCAGGGCGACCGGGCCGAGCACGGCCTGTTTCCTGGCGTGGAGCCAGAGCAGGAACGTGCTCGAGGCGTGTCCGGAGAAGAAGAGGTCCTTGGTCAGGTAGACGTGCGCGGCGCGGCCGGTCAACGCGGTCCAGGGATCGACCAGATCCACCCAGGCGGCCAGGAGCGTCGCTGCCGGCAGGCCGGCGTTCATATCAGGTCCCTCGACCGGACCGAGGCCGGTGAGCGGGATCGTCAGCCCCCGCAGCAGCGAGAGCACGCCGCCGAGCCAGAGGAAGCGGCGGAACTCCTCCCGGTCGCGGCGCCAGAGCCAGAGCGCCACGGGCAGGTAGGCGGCGAGCCAGAGGTGATAGTTGTGCTCGGCGATCCAGGCGACGCGGGGAATCGCGTCGACGACCCGGTCCGGCAGATGGGGCGCCGGCAGCCGCTCGTTCAGCAGCGCCGGCAGGAGCATCAGCGCGTGGCAGAGGTAGCGCCAGGCGAGCGCCGCGGCGGTCGAATCGCCTAAGCGGGCGAGCCGGAGCGAGAGCCGCGCGGGAACCCGGCCGAGCATCGTCCGGCCGGCCTTAGGAGCCCCCGAAGGTGCGGATCAGGTGGTAGGCGAAGGCGGAGACGAGGGCCGCGATCGGGATCGTCAGCACCCAGGCCCAGATGATCCGGCCGGCCACCCCCCACTTGACCGCCGACATCCGGCGCGTCGAGCCGACGCCGATGATCGCGCCGGTGATCGTGTGGGTGGTCGAGACGGGGATGCCCGCCATGGTCGCGCCGACGAGGGTGATCGCGCCCGCGGTCTCGGCGCAGAAACCGCCGAACGGCTGGAGCTTGGTGATCTTGCTGCCCATCGTCCGGACGATCCGCCAGCCGCCGAAGAGGGTGCCGAACGCGATCGCCGCGTGCGAGATCAGGATCACCCAGAGCGGCACCTCGAACCTCTCGAGCTTGCCCGAGGCGACCAGCAGGCCGGTGATGATGCCCATCGTCTTCTGGGCGTCGTTGCCGCCGTGGCCGAGGCTGTAGGCCGCCGCCGAGAGCAGCTGCAGGCGCCGGAACAGCCGGTCGAGGCGCGACGGCCGGTACCGCCGGAAGATCCAGGTCACCGAGATCGAGAGGACGAGCGCCAAGGCCGCGCCGATCACCGGCGCGAGGACGATGAAGAGGAGGGTCTTCGTCCAGCCCGCGGTCAGGATCGCGCCGAAGCCGGCCTTCGCGATCGCCGCGCCGCCGTAGCCGCCGATGAGCGCGTGCGAGGAGGAGACCGGCAGCCCGTAGTACCAGGTGAAGAGGTTCCAGGCGATCGCGCCCAAGAGCCCGGCGAGGACCACCTCCTGGGTGACGACCGAGAGGTCGATCATCCCCTTGCCGATCGTCTTCGCGACGTGGGTGCCGAGCACGAAGGCGGCGACGAAGTTGAAGAACGCCGCCCAGACGACCGCCTGGTGCGGCGACAGCACGCGCGTCGAGACGACCGTCGCGATCGAGTTGGCCGCGTCGTGGAAACCGTTCAGGAAGTCGAACGACAGAGCGACCAGGACGATGCCGATGAGAGCGAGCTCGGAAGTCATCGCGCGCCCTCGTCAGGCGTTCTTGACCAGCACGTTGCCGATGATGTGCGTGTAGTCCTTGCAGGCGTCGCAGGCGTCCTCGAGGATCTGGTAGACCTCTTTCCACTTGAGGATCTCGAGCGCCTTGCTGCCGTCGCCGCGGAACAGCTCGGCGATCATCCGGTTGAACAGCTCGTCGGCGCGGTTCTCGAGGTCGGAGATGCGCACGATCGCCTCCTGGATGCGCGTCTCGTTGCGCCGGTCCCAGATGCTCTCGGTGATCTTGTCGACCTCCCGGACCATGTCGACCAGGATGTAGCCGAACTGGCGCAACCCTTCGGGCGCCTCGGTCAGCTCGAACAGCACGAGCGACTGCGCGGCGGCCTCCAGGTAGTCGAGGATGTCGTCGAGATCGACCGCCATCGAGCGGATGTCCTCGCGGTCGAACGGCGTGATGAAGGTCGAGTTGAGCGCGTCGAAGATCTCGCGCGTGATGACGTCGCCCCTGTGCTCGATCTCCTTGAGCCGCCGGACGTCCGCCTTGCGCGCCTCGAAATCCTCGGAATCGGCGATGGCGGAGAAGACCCGGGCGGACTCGACCAGGTTCTTGGCGTCCTTGCCCAAGAGGAGATGGAAGCGCTCCTCCTTGGGCAGGAACCAGCGAATGATCGCATCGATCTTCATGACACCCTCCGCGAGCGGACCCCTTCCGATGTGGCGAAATTGTGACGAGAGTGTGACGGCGGGGGCGGATGGTAGCACCCTCCCCGGCCGGGTCGGAAGGCGGGCGAGCCCGCCTCCCCCGGCCGGCCCGCGGGATATAGACTCCCGGTAATGATTACCGCGGTCGTGAGCCGGAAGGGCGGGGTCGGCAAGACCACGACGTCGGTCAACCTGGCGGCGGCGCTCGCCGCGGCGGGGCGCCGGGTCCTGCTCGTCGACCTCGACAGCCAGGCGTCGGCGTCGATGTCGCTCGGCGTCGCGCGCGAGGAGCTCGCGCCGTCGTCGGCCGACGTGCTCTTGGGCGGCTTCCTGGCGAGCGAGGCGATCCGGCCGACCGACGTGCCCGGTCTCGACCTGATCACCGCCTCGGTCGACCTGCTCCACGCCGACATGGAGCTCGGCCGCTACCGCTCGCGCGAGAGCCGGCTCAAGTCCGCGCTCGCGGGCGTCGTGCCGCGCTACGACCTGATCTTCCTCGACTGCCCGTCCTCGCTGTCGCTCGTGCCGATCAACGCGATCGTCGCGGCGGACGCCTTCCTGATCCCCACGGTGCCGCAGTTCCTCTCCTTGACCGGCGTCCAGAACCTGATCGCGGCGGCGTCGCGCGCGAGCTTCGACGCCGGCGGACGGATCGCCCTCCTCGGCGTGCTGCTGACGATGGTCGACTACCGGACGAAGTCGACGCGCTCGAACGTCGAGCAGATCCGCGCCGAGCTCGGCAACAAGGTGTTCGCGATCGAGATCCGCGTCAACAACCGGCTCGCCGAAGCGCCGGAGCACGGCCAGACGATCTTCCAGCTCGATCCGAAGGCGAAGGGCGCCGCCGCCTACCGCCTCCTCGCCCAGGAGTTCCTGATCCGCGCCTCCGAAGCCGGCCGCCGGGTCACCGCGGAGATGGCGGTCGCGACAGCGCCGCAATGACCGGCGGCGTTATGGCGATGGCGTTCAAGGACCATTTCTCCGGCCATGCCTCGGCCTACGCCGCCCATCGACCTTCGGGCTACCCCGCGGCGCTGCTCGACTTCCTGGCGGGCGTCGCCCCGGGCCGCGACCTCGCCTGGGACTGCGCCACCGGCAGCGGCCAGGCCGCCGTGCTCCTGGCCGAGCGGTTCGCTCGGGTGATCGCGACCGACGCCTCCGCGGCGCAGGTCGCGCACGCCGAGCCGCACGCCCGGGTCGAGTACCGGACGTCGCCGGCCGAGGCGAGCGGCCTCGAGGCCGGAAGCGTCGATCTCGTCACCGTGGCGCAGGCCTACCACTGGTTCGATTTCGATCGCTTCGCCGAAGAGGTCCGCCGCGTCGTCCGTCCGGGCGGCGTGGTCGCCGTCTGGTGCTACAACCTGCTGCGCACCGAGCCCCCGATCGACCGGGTGATCGACGTCTTCGCTGAGGAGACGGTCGGCGCCTTCTGGCCGCCCGAACGGCGGTGGGTGAGCGAGGAGTACCGGACGATCCCCTTCCCGTTCCCCGAGATCGAAGCGCCGCCGTTCCTGTTCACCGCCCCCTGGGACCTCCCCCGCCTCCTCGCCTACGTCGGCACCTGGTCCGCGATCGTCCGTTGCCGCGCCGCGACCGGCCGCGACCCGATCGCCGAGGTCTCGCCCGACCTCGAAGCCGCCTGGGGCGATCCGGCGCGCGAGCGCGAGATCCGCTGGCCGCTCTATCTGCGCGTCGGCCGGGTCGGCTGAAGCCGATCCGGAGGCTTTCTCTCTCGCGGCGGCCGGTAACGAGCCGTCCTCCCGCGTCGCCTCTCGATCGATGGCTCGCGCGAGCAGGAGCGGCGCGGGGTCGAGCCGAAAGGAAGCCGGCGCGACGTTCTGATATCTTCGAAAGCAAGCCCGACACATGGATTTTCCAGAGGATCTTCCGGCCGCGTTGGATCGCGCGCTCGACGGCCACGACGAGCCGGCCCTCGGCTGTCTCGTCGGCGCGCTCACGCCCGTCGTTCA
>DATMZM010000428.1:0-8225 GCA_035607445.1 Thermoanaerobaculia bacterium
CTCTATTGGGTCGTCCAGTCGCTCTATCGGATGATCCGGCGACTCTTTCCGGCGACCCAATCCTTCGATTGGACGGCCCAACGACTGAATGGAGCCTTCCCGTCACCGCCTGGACGAGGCGATCGAGGCCAACCTGCGGTCGCCTGCCAGGATGTGAGGTCTAACGCAAGGAAACCGGCCGGGCGAGCACCTCGCCGCGCCGGGTGCGGAGCGTGATCACCGCAGCGCCCGGCTCGACGCCGTCCAGGGTCTCCCGGTCGAAGGTGAGGACGTACCAGCCCGAGATGGCGCGGGCGATGCGGGCGGTGGCGACCTCCGGCAGGCGGAAGGTGCTGGCGTAGGTTCCGCCGGTGGCCTCGGCGACGCTTTCCAGGCCGACTTCGAGCGAATGGCTGTCGGCGCTCGTGACGTCGAGGACGAAGACCGAGACGTGGGCCCGGGCCAGAGCTTCGACGGCCGGCCCGTAGTCGGGCGTCATCCGCACGCCGTCCGAGCCGAAGCGGCCCAACCCCCAGCCGAGGTAGATCATGGTCTTCTCGCCCGGCAGGCCGGTGAGCGCCTTCGCGGTCATCTCGAGCGCCCGCTCCGGCGTGGCGACGAGCCGGGCGGCGGCGAAGTCGAAGCGCGCGCCGAGGGAGGCCGGCCCGGCCGGCGGGATCTCGGGCTCCCGGCTGTAGACGAGGGCCCGGTCGACCGCCGCCAGGACCGCCTCGTGGTCGCCGGTCCAATCCAGCCGGAGCTTCAGGTGGGAGTCGAAGGAGACCACGGCGATGCGGTCCGCCGGATGGAGGCTCGCGAGGAGCTCGCGCGTGTAGGGACGCAGCCGCATCTGCCCGGAGATCCGGGTCGGGTGAAGATCGGTCTGGACGAAGAGGATCACCAGCTTGCCGCCGGCCGGCGCGGGCACCGACCGCTCGGATGGCGCGCCCTCCGCCCGGGTCTCCGCCGGCTCCTCGGCTGCAGTGCCGGAGGAGACCCAGTCGACGGCAGCGACCGGGATCTCCCGGCCGTGGATCCGGACGCGGAAGTCCGCCGGGGCGAGCCCGAGGATCGGCGCGCCGGAGCTGTCCACGACGCGAACGATCAGAGTGTCCAGAGCGACGGTGATCGACTCGCCGAAGGCGTCCTGCGGAGGATCGGAAGGCTGGGCGACGGCACCCCGGGGGGCGAAGAGCGATCCGGCCAAGAGAACTGCGGCGGCTCCGCGAAGCATCGTAGACAGAGTGTAGTCCCCTCCGGCTTCGGACGAAGGGTCGATCTCGGTCCCTTCGGGATGGCTCGATTCCGGCGGGGGATGAACGCTACTTCCCCGCCCGCGCATCGAGAGCAGCGACGCGGTCTCGGGCGAGCTCTAAGTGGAACTCTCCCGGGTAGAGCTGGCGCTTCAGGTCTTCGAAGCTCGTGCGGATCAGCTTTTCCCCCTCTTCGCGCCGGCCGAGGTCGAGCCAGGCGGCGCCGATCTCGTTTTCGATCTCCGCGATCCGCCAGTGGTGCGGGATGTAGGTGCGGCGGCGGATCTCGAGCGAGCGTTCGAGGAGAGGCAGCGCCTCGCGGGCGTGGCCGCGCGCGAGCTCGAGCTTGGCGAGCGAGAAGAGCGGCCGGGTGACGTTCAAGTGGTCGGGCCCGAAGGCCCGCTCGACCAGGACGAGCGCGCGGCGGTTTTCCTCTTCGGCTTCCGCGACGCGCCCCAGCCGGCGATGGAGGTCCGCCAGGTTGCTCAGCGTGAGCGCGGTCAGGGGGTGGTCGCGCCCGAGCAGCTTCTCGCGCATCGCGAGAGCTTCCCTAAACCGCGCTTCGGCTTGCGCGAGGCGGCCCTCGTAGACCAGCGTCGTGCCCAGGCTGTCGAGGCTGAAGGCCACTTCCGGGTGCTCCGGACCGAACCGCTTCCGGCGGCAGGCGAGGGCCTGGCGCAGGAGCGCCTCGGACTCGGCGAGGCGCCCGGTCCCCATGACGCCGACGCCGAGGCCGTTTTGCAGGCTGCAGAGCCGAGGGTCGTCGGGCTCGAAATGGCGGCGGGCGATCGGCAGGGCGAGCTCGAGCAGATGGAGCGAAGCCGCATCGTGGCCCTGACGATCGGTGACCGTGCTCAGGAAGCCCAGGCTCGAGACGATCGAGGAATGGTTCGTGCCGTAGCGCCGCAGCCGGATCCGCAGCCCCTCGCGATGGCTCGCGAGCGCCTCGTCGAGCTTGCCGAGCTGGTAGCGGGAGCGGCCGAGCCCCTCGAGCGTGTCGGCGAGCCGCGGATCGTCGGCCGGCAACAGCCGGCGCTCGATCTCCGCGCTCGCCGCGAACGAGCGCTCGGCCTCGGGGAGCTTCCCCTGGAGGAACCGGAGCATCCCCTGCTGGTGAAGGCTGGCCGCGTACTCGGGGCTCTCCTCGCCGAACAGCTCGCGCCGGAGCGCCAGGGCCCGCGCGACGAGGGGATCGGCCTTTTCGGGGCGGCCGAGGTCGGCATAGACGTCGCCGATCGCGCTCGCGAGCGTCGCCTCGAGCTCCGGCTCGCGCCCCAGCTCGGCGAGGGTCCGCTGGGCGCCGAGGTCGAGCACCTGGTCGATCGTCGGCGGCGTGCTGCCGCGGCTCAAGGGATCGGCGCCCCGGAAGAGGCCGACGAGGAGCGCGAGAGCCCGCTCCGCCTTCACCCGCTCGCGCTCGATCCGGCGCGCCTGGAGCGTCGAGGTCACCGCGGAGCCCGCGAGCAGGAGCACGAGGAGCAGCGCGAGCCCCGCGGCGAGGGAATTGCGCCGCAGGAGCTTGCCCGCGCGATAGCCCCAGCTGTCGGGACGCGCCTCGACCGGCAGGTGCTCGAGGTGGCGGCGGAGGTCCTCGCCCAAACGCTCGACCGAGGCGTAGCGCCGCTCGGGCTCGGGCCGCAGCGCCTTGCGGATGACGTTGTCGAGGTCGCCCTCGAGCTGGCGCAGGAGCCCGCGCGGGCTGGTCGACCGCCGGCGGGCGATCTCCTCGAGCGTGAGCACCTCGCCGGCCTCCTCGCCGGACGCGGCCCCGGACGCCGGCGCTCCCCGGCGCAGCCGCGCGCTCGGCGCGACCGTCTCGCCCGCATCGCCGGAGGTCAGCCGCTCGATCGCCGAGCGCGGCGGCGTTCCGGTCAGGAGCTGATCGAGGATGACGCCGAGCGAGTAGGTGTCGGTCGCCGTCGTCACCGGCTCGCCGCGCAGCTGCTCGGGGCTCGCGTAGCGGGGTGTCAAGGCCGGCAGGACCGTGCGCGCCGAGACGCCCGTCGCGTCGCCCGGCGCGAGCACCTTGGCGATCCCGAAGTCGAGCAGCTTGGGCGCGCCGTCGGCGGCGACCAAAATGTTGCTCGGCTTCAGGTCGCGATGCACGACCAGGTTGCGGTGGGCGTAGGCGACGGCGTCGCAGACCGTCCGGAACAGGCGCAGGCGCTCCGGGATCGACAGGGCGTGCCGGTCGCAGTGCTCGTCGATCGGCAGGCCGACGACGAGCTCGAGGACGAAGTAGGGGACGCCCTCGTCGGTCGTGCCGCCGTCGAGCAGCCGGGCGATGTGCGGATGCTCGAGCCGGGCGAGGATCTTGCGCTCCTGGACGATCCGTTCCGCGAGGCGCGGATCGGCGAAGCCGGGGTGGACGAGCTTGATCGCCACTTTCTGCTCGAACGCCTGGTCGGCGCGCTCGCCTAAGTAGACGACGCTCATGCCGCCGCGGCCGATCTCCCGGATCAGCGTGTAGTTGCCGAGCCGGCGGCCGGCCCAGATGTCCGCGCCCGTCCCGGCCCCGCCCTCGCCGGCGCGCGCCGGCTGGTCGAGGAAGGAGCCGGCCCGGCCGTAGGCGCCGAGGAGGGAGGCGATCTCCTCGAACAATGCCTCGTCGCCGCCGCAGGCGGCGCGCAGCCAGCCCTCGCGCTCGCCCTCCGGCCGCTCGAGCGCCTCGTCGAGCAGGGAGGAGACGCGCCGCCAGCGCTCAGGGTCCATCGGGGTGGGACGGAGGGGGCTCGGCGCCCGCCAGCTCACGGAAGAGCCAGGCCTTGGCGGCGCGGAAGCGGCGCACCACGGTCGCCGTCGAGAGCCCGAGCGCCTCGGCGGTCTCGGCGAAGGTGAGACCGCTGAAGAAATGGAGCTCGATGACGGTCGTCGATTCGGGATCGAACGCGGTCAGCCGCTCGAGAGCGGCGTCGAGAGCGAGGAGGTCGAGCTCGTAGCCGACCCCGCGTCCCGGCCCGAAGCCGTTCTCCGCCTCGGCCCCTTCGAGCGCGACGCGGACCGCGCCGCCGCCCCGCTTGTCCCGGCCGAGGCGGCGCGCGTGGTCGACCAGCACCCGGCGCATCATCCGGCCCGCCATGGCGAAGAAGTGGCTCCGGCTCTGCCAGTGGATGGCGCGCAGCTCGGCCAGGCGCAGGTAGGCCTCGTGGACGAGAGCGGTCGGCTCGAGGGTGTGCTCGACCCTCTCGCCCCGCAGGTGGCGGGCCGCGATCCGCCGCAGCTCGTCGTAGAGGAGGGGGACCCAGCCGTCGGCCGCCGCGGGGTCCCCCGCGCTCCAGGCGTGCAACAGCTCGGTGACCGTCGACTGTGCGGGCATCTCGACCAGAGTATACGGACCGCCGGGGCCAGTGTTCGACCGGGCGGGATCGCCGGTCGAAGGTCGGGGATCAACGGGCGCCCGGCGGCGACTCAGCCCCGGCGGCCGAACAGCGCTTCGAGCTCGGCGAACGAGGCCGCTCCGGCCAGGCCCTCGAAGGAGCCCGCCGCGAGGTCGCGCGCCGCGCGGATGAACCCGCCCCAGGCCACCCGAGCGAGAGCCGAGCCGACGGAGATGCGCCGGACGCCGAGATCGGCGAGCTGGGCGACCGAGAGGCCGGGGGCGGGCGCCGAGACGAGCACGTTGACCGGCCGCGGCGCCACCTCCCGCACGATCGCCGCGATCTGCTCGGGCTCGCGAACGCCGGGCGCGTACAGGCAATCGGCCCCGGCTTCGGCGAAGGCCGCCAACCGGTCGAGAGCGACGCGATGGGCGTCCGGATGGCGGACCAGCCAGGCCTCGCAGCGCGCGGTCAGGACGACTCCGGACCCGCCGGCGTCGATCGCGGCGCGCGCGGCCCGGATGCGCTCGACGGCCAGGGCCCTCTCGTAGAGGGGCGCCGCTTCATTCCCCGTCGCGTCCTCGATCGAGAGGCCGGCGACCCCCGTCGCGACGCACGCGGTCACGTTCGCCGCCACCCCCTCGGGCTCGTCCGCGTAGCCCGTCTGGAAGTCCGCGTTGACCGGCAAGGGGGTCGCCTCGACGATCTCGCGGACATGCCCGAGCATGGCGTCGCGACTGACGGCGTCGACGCTGTCGGGCAGCCCGCGCGCGAAGGCCATCCCGGCTGACGTCGTGGCGAGCGCCTTGAATCCCAGGTGCTCGAGGTAGAGCGCGGAGCCCGCGTCCCACGGGTTGGGCAGGACGAAGCACCCGGATTCGTGGAGAGCGCGAAACGCGGCGATGGCGGGAGTCGGGTCTCTGTCTGGCATCCCGAGACGTTACACCGCGGACGGGCTTCGAGCCAGGTTTTCCCCACCTCAGAACCGCATCTGTACCCCGCCCAGCCAGTTCGCCCGCGAGACGAGCTGGAGCTTGTGGACGTCCTGGTAGAGCGGCAGCTGGACGTAGACGTAGCCGCCCCAGCTCTCCCCTCCCGAGACGCGCAGGCCCGGGCTCGCATAGAGGTAGGTGCCGCCGGTGAAGCTCGGATCCTCGCCCGAGCTGCCCGGAGAGTCCTTGCCCCGGAAGCGGGCGTTGAGCTGGAAGAGAGCCTCGAACCGGCCAACGAGGAATCCCAGCGGATAGGCGACGCCCGCGTTCGCGAGCAGCTCGTCGCCCAGGCGGTAGCGCTCGTCCCCCTTGCCGTTCCTCCGATAGGAGACCGCGGCGAACCAGGGGATCGCCGTCGTATGGCCGAGCGGACCTTCGAGAGCGGTGTCGCGCAGGAGCTGGCCGCGGAGCGCGAGGCCGAGCGTCGCGTCGGTCGAGCCGCTGCCCGGTTGGAGAGCCGGCTCGGCGCGCTCGCCGCCGTCGTTCTTCAAATCGTTGGGCCCTGTCGGCAGCTCGACCGCCGCGGTCAGCCAGAGCGACGCCTGCCGGCCTCGGTTCCAGAGGCGCGCCTGCCCCTGGAGCGAGACGTCGCCCGAATCGTTCAGATGCCAGCTCTCGGCCTCGCCCTCTTCGAGGTGCTCGTGAAAGCGCGAGATCCAGGGGGCCGTGACGCCCAGCTCGAAGCGGTTCGATAGGGCATAGCGGAGGTTCAAGGTGGCGGTGCGGTTGATCGTCCGGACTTCGTCGTGCTCGCTCGGGATCTCGCCGACTTGGGCGCCGTGGGTGCCGATGCGGGGCCGGTCCTGGTCGATGTACTGGTAGGAGAGGTCGAGGCTCCAATGGCCGACCGTGGGAGCGTTGAACGATTGGATCTCGATCGGGCACGAAGCCGCGCCACAACTCGCCCGGGCGGCCGGCGCGAGCAGAGCGAGGCCGGCGCCGAGGGCGAGGAGAGGGCGAAGACGTACGAACATGGGTTTCCTCCGCAAAGGGGGCGAAGCGCCAACGCCGGTCGGCGGGGTGCGGACCGGGCGCAGGATCGCCGGTTTGGAGCGCTCGAACGGGAGGCTCAGGCGGCGGAGGGTCGGGGCGGCGGGGACGACGGAGCGCGGGCATAATCGAGGGGAGGAGGATTGGCGGTCGGGATCCGCTGGAAGGAGATCTCGGGGGCCGGGGTGGCGGAGGTCGAGGCGAGGATCGCCGCCGGACGCGCCATCGGAGCCGGATCGCGGTGATCGCTCGGACAGGTCGTCCACCCGAGCGCGGCCGGGTTCTTCGCCGGCCCGCCGTGCGCGAGACAGCAGAGCTTCTGGGAGCCGCCGCACCGGCAGTCGGCCGGCCTCTGCGCGCGCCAGGAGCGTGCGGCATCGCCCGCCTCGGCGAGGCAGGTGGCGAGCAGGAGCAGCGTGGCGACGAGGGAGAGCCTCATAAGTCCGCTCGAAGCGTAGCCCAATTTCACCTGACGGCGACATGACACCGGTATTGGGTAGTGGGGTATTAGGCTGGTTGCTTCAGCCGGGTGCGAGGCGTGGATGCTTAGCCAATCTGCGGAAGGCCCAGAAGGAGAGGGCCAGGAGGAGTACGAATTCGAACCCATTGGCGACGAAGAGGGGGTCTTTTAGAGCGTCGGCCAAGGCCACGCGATGCCACTCGCGCGGCCCAACGGTGACCTGAAACCACCAGAGGGCAGCGAAGGACGCGAGGTCTCCACTGACATGCAGGACCAGACCAGGAAGTATGGACCGGGTGATGTAAGCGAGGATGCCGTAGTTGACGCTGGCCCATGCGACGAGAAATAAATCGGCGTAGGAGACTCCGGTGCGCCCGGGAAGATGGACGAGAACGAAAACCATGGTGGTGGCCAGGATCGCCCAGGCAGGCCCATAACGTTCCTCGAGAGGCGCCTGCAGGTAGCCTCTGAAAGCTGCTTCTTCGACTACGCCGGCTACGACCGCGGACATGCCTAGAAACGCAAACATCGTAGGAACAGGTAGACGTTGTAGGAAATCTGGCAGGGCGGAGCTGATTGGAGCGAACCGTTGAAGAAGGAGCCCGAGAGGCACCTCGGCGGCCATGACCGAGCCGCCCGCCAGGAGCGACCACCGCCAGATCGGAGGGCTTAGAGATCGCGCCCGGAGATTTCGCCGGCGATCGTCGGCTGTCGACCGGGGCCAGCCTCGGCCACCAAGGTAGCGCCAGTACAGCCAGAGGTAGAGCGCCATGGCGGGAGTGGCCCACGGGATGCCAGGGGAAAGACCGAGATTGGCGGCCATCAGATAGCGCCACGCTTGGACGCCGCCAATCGCCACCGCGACGCCCACGAGCGGCGCGCGGATGGCGGCTGGAAGGCGACTACACGCGTTCAGCGATATCTGGCCGGCCACTCTGGGTTGTTCCGACGCTTGACCTTGCTTGCTGCTAACCAACATCATTATCCGCCTTTCGTCAGCGCTGCTAGATCTCCGCAACGTCCAGCACCGGCTCGTCTATCAGGTCTATGTCGACGAGCGGGTCGTGAAGGTGATCCGGTTGTGGACGCACTACGAGTGAATCCCAGGCCGGCGAGGGCGCCGGCGTTCCCAGGAAAACCGGGCGACCGCCTCTCGGCCCTTCGCGCTATAGTCCCGGGCTCGAATGAAGATCCTGGTCACCGGGGGGACCGGTTTTCTCGGCCGGCGGACGGT
>DATMZM010000502.1:0-9570 GCA_035607445.1 Thermoanaerobaculia bacterium
AGCGCAGGGCCGCGGAGGCGTCGCCGCGGTCCATGACCTGGAAACGGATCATCGCGTCGAAGCTCTTTTGGGCCGTCGCAAAGTAGTGGATCCGCTGGATTTCACTGGTTGCGAAGGCCCGGCGGTCCTCGTAGAGCCTCAAGGTCTGGCGGAAGTCTTGCTCGGCGCGGTCGAGGTCGCCGAGTGCGAGATCCGCCCGCGCGAGGATGAGCAACGCGCGCGGAAGGAGGACCCCCTCACCCTTGGAGGAGAGATCGAGGAGGGCGGCTCGGAGTTCTCGTCGAACCTGAGCGGGATCTTCCTCGACGTTCCGTTCCGCAGCGGCGATCTGCAGCTCGGCCTCGAGCTTGGCGCGGTCGGCCGGCTGGGTGAAGCCGCGGAGGACGCGCTCGCAGCGATCGATGTCGGCCGCGACCTGATTCGAGTTGCCGGTGGTCAAGCCGAGCTGGATGCGGCGCAGGAGGGTTTCTGCTTTCGCGCCCGGCTCGGCCCAAGCGCTCGCGATGGAGAACATCTCGTCTAGTACAGGGATAGCCGCTTCTCGGCGGCCGTCTTCAGCCAACTCCTGTGCGAGGCCGGAGAGAACTGCATGCTGCAAGCGAAGGTCGCCTAAAGCGGTAGCTGCGCGGAGCGCGGGGAGGCGATGGCGCCACATCTCGTCGCGCTCGCCGAGGAATCGATAGGCCTCGTCGAGCATGCCTTCGAGATAGACCAACTCTGCGTCGCCTGTCGGTTGGAGACGCTTCACAGCCCCGATGTAATGCGTGATGGCTTGCGCGTACCGCCCGTCGGACATTTCACAGAGCCCCAGCATCTTCCCGGTCTTGGCGGCGAGGGTCGGATAGTCGAGCGGCGCGAGCTCGGCGGCGAGCGCGACGAGCTGAGGCTCGGCGATGAGGGGAAGTCGGCGATAGAAGCAGGTCAGCCGCTCGAGCCGCGCTGCTCGAGCCATCGGGCTTTGCTCGCCGGCGAGCAGAATCGACGCGCGCGCGAAGAGAGGCTCGGCTCGCGAGCAGTCGGTTCGCGCCCCGAGTCCTTCCGCGTAGAGCTGAAGACCCTCCGCGAGTCGGCGCTTCGAGGCCTCTGGCCTCGGCCTCTCGAGATGGGCGATGCTGTCCACATAGAGGCGCTCGCCGTGGCGCGCGAGCGCGTTCGACCAGAGCTTTGCGATTGCCAGACTCTCTTTCGCTTCAGGTGCGCCGAGCGTGGCCGCAGCTCTCGGAAGCCACTCGATCTCGAGAAGTTTGCGGATCTCCGCCGAGTTCTCGCGGGCTTGGCGATCGACCGATTCGGCGTCCAGACCGCTACTCGAGGCGAGGATGCGGGGCTTGGCCGCCTCCCAGAGCCGGGCGGATGTCGGGGTGCGAAGCCGCGCCAGATGCGCGGATCCTTCGGCGCGCCAGGATCGATCAGGCTCGATCCTCAGATAACGCTCCCACGCTCGTTCCGAGACGTGGACGAGCGACAGCTTTTCGAGCGCGAGCGCTTGATTGAAGGCGCTGGCCGGATCGCGGGGCGCCGCCTCGATGGCGCGGGAAGCCGTAACGAGCGCATCGACGAGAAGCCAGGGCCGGTCGGTTTGGGCGAGGGCCAGATAGCCGGCTGACAGATCGCTCAGGATTTCGGCCTCGGGCCGTTCCTCGGCAGCTCGTTCGAGCGCTTCGACCGCGTGGGCGTAATCCCGGCGATGAAGGTCGAGAAGTCCGGCGAGATGCTGGTCTCCGGCAATTTCCCCACGAACGGCCGCCGCCGTAGAACCGCGAGACGGGTCCGCTGGGGCGCCCGAATCCTTCCCCCACGTCGGTCTTGAGGCGGTCCACGGAGTGTAGTCTCGGTTCGAAGACAAGCGACCCTCAACGGGTCGTGGGTCGGCACGTATGGCTCGCCGGAGAAGCGCTTCGGAGTCCCCCGCGGGTTGACTACACCCGCAGAGGAAGAGTGCGAGCAGAAGCCGGGCGCACGATCCATGCGTCACGAAGGGCGGTGAAGCACCGGGATTCGGCTCGGTCATTGCGTGGATCTTAAGAGGCTCCCCCGGCGTTAGACGGACACACAGGGGAATTTCCTTCGATGCCCAACGGGCTGGTCGAGATCCGACAACGGCCGGCTCATGCCGGAATTCGAATTCGGGTCCGATTTCACCCAATTCGAGTCCGATTTCACCAAATTCCGGTCCGGAAAAACCCGCGCGAGTCCGAAGAAATCGAATTCGCGTCCGAGAAATTCGAATTCCGGTCCGAGAACACCGAATTCGAGTCCGAAAAGATCGAATTCGGGTCCGAAGAAATGGAATTCGCGTCCGAGAAATTCGAATTCGAGTCCGAAGAAATGGAATTCGGGTCCGAGAAAACCCAATTCGGGTCCGAGGAATTCGCCGTCCAGGCCCCGAAATTCGCTCTTCCGGACTAAAAAATCAGCCGAGCGCTTCCGCGGGCGGGATCACCTCGACGGGGCCGAGGTCCTCGAGCTGTGGGCGCAGCTGGTCCGCCGGGCCGACGGCGACGATCGCGAGGCGCTGCGGATCGAGGTGCCGTTGGGCGAGGGCGAGCAGCTCGTTCCGGTCGACCGCGGCGACCCTTGCCAGGTAGGTCGGGTAGTAGTCGTCGGGCAGGCCGTAGATGGCGAGCACCTCGAGCCTCTTGGCGACGTCTCCGATCGTCTGCGAGGAGTAGGGGAAGACGCCGGTGACGTAGGCCCGCGTCTCTTCGAGCTCGTCGGGGGCGACCGGCTCGGTGCGGATGCGCTCGATCTCCTCGAGGACCTCGCGCACCGCCGCGCCGGCCGAGGCGGTCGCCACGCCGGCTCCGATCGAGAAGGGGCCCGGGCCGAGCCGTCCGGAGAGCCGACTCGAGGCGCCGTAGGTGAAGCCGTGGCGCTCGCGCAGGTTCAGGTTGATCCGGCTCGTGAACTTGCCGCCGAAGAGGGTGTTGAGGACGAGGAACGGCACGTAGTCGGGATCGCGCCGGGAGAGCCCGGGATGGCCGATGCGCAGCTCCGTCTGGGAGGCCCCCGGCCGGTCGACGACGTGGACCGTCCAGGCGGCGCGCGCGGGAGGCTCGATCGGCGGCGGGGGCGGGGCGACCGCGGTGGGCGCGCCCCCGAGCGTCGCTTCGATCCGGTCGGCGAGCGCCTCGGGATCGAGATCGCCGGCCGCGATCAGGACCGCGCCGCCGAGGGCGTAGTGGTCCCGGTAGAAGCCGAGGAAATCCTCGCGCTCGAGCCGGGCAACGCTCTCGCTCGTGCCCTGGAGCGGCTCGGCGTAGGGCGTGCCGGCGTAGAGCACGCGCGCGAGATGGTCTTCGGCGAGGGCGGAGGGCTCGTAGCGCCGCCGGTCGAGCTCGGCGAGGCGCAGCTTTTTCAAGCGCTCGATCTCGCGCTCGGGGAAGCTCGGCGCGGTCGCCACCTCGGCGAGCAGCTCGCAGGCGGGCCGTAGCTCGCTCGCGAGGAGACCGACCTCGACAGCCCCCGAGTCCCAGTCCGCGAAGCTCGCGAGGTAGCCGCCGAGATCCTCGGCGCGGCGGGCGAGGTCGAGCGAGCCGCAGCGTTCCGTCCCCTCGTCGAGGAGGGAGGCCGTGAGCGTCGCGAGTCCGGGCCGGCCGGCCGGGTCCCAGTGCCCCCCGGCGGGGAAGACCAGCTCGAGCGTCGCGAGCGGCACCCTCTCGACCCGCGCGGCGTAGATCCGCAAGCCGTTGCCGCATCGCCGGTTCAGGAACGGCGGGAAATGGAACGCTCGCGCCACCCCGGGAGGTGGCGGAACCTCGCGCGGCACCGCGCGCGGCGGCGCGCTCACCGCGCCGCGCTCCGCGGGACGATCCAGAGGCAGGCGCGGTCGGCCGGCCGGCAGTAGGTCGCGGCGAAGTCGGCGAGCTCTCGCGAGGCGAGCGTCCGGTAGACCTCCACCTCGCGCGCCGCGCCGCCCGGATCGCCGAAGAAGGTGGCGAAGCGGGCCAGCAGATCCGCCCGCATGTCGAGCCGCTGGAGGCTGCCGAAGTAGTCGGTGAGGGCGCGCTTTCTCGCCCGTTCGAGATCGCCCTCCGCGATCTCGCCCGCGGCGATCCGTTCGAGATGGCCCGCGAGCGCGGCCTCGATCTCTTCGAGCGCGACGCCGGGCCGGGCGGTCGCGATCAGCGTGAACGTGCCGGACGCCTCGCCCAGGCTGACCCAGGCGCCGACCTCCTGCGCGGTCTGCCGGTCGTAGATCAGGTCGCGGTAGAGGAGGCTCGACTTGCCGCCCGAGAGGAGCGAGGCGAGCAGGTCGGCCGCGTACCAGGCGCGGCTGCCGTAGGGCGGCGTGCGGAAGGCCAGATAGACGCGCGGCAGGAGGATCTCGTCGGCGAGGACGCCCCGCCGCTCGCCGCCCAAGGGCTTCGCGTCGATCGCGACCTTGGGCACCGGGCCGGCGCTCGGGATCTCGCCGAACCAGGCCGCCGCGCGGTCGAGCGCCTCGCCGGGCGCCACGTCGCCCGCGATCGTCAGCACCGCGTTGTTGGGCGCGTAGTAGGTGCTGAAGAAGGCGCGCACCTCGTCGAGCGTCGCCGCGGCGATGTCCTCCATGGTGCCGATCACCGGCCAGTTGTAGGGGTGCCCGTCCGGGTAGAGCAGGCCGTAGAGCGTCTCGCTCGCCCTCCCGTAGGGCTGGTTCTCGATCCGCTGGCTGCGCTCGTTCATCACCACGTCGCGCTGCTTGTCGAGGTTCTCCTGGGTCAAGGCGGGCAGGAGGAAGCCCATCCGGTCCGACTCGAGCCAGAGGCCGAGGTCGAGCCGGGCGGCCGGCAGCGTCTCGTAGTAGTTGGTGCGGTCGTGGGTGGTCGAGCCGTTCGCGACCCCGCCGACCTCCTGGACGTAGCGGAAATGGCCGTTCGTCGGCACGTGCGCGCTGCCCTGGAACAGCATGTGCTCGAAGAGATGGGCGAAGCCGGTCCGGCCGGGCCGCTCGTTTTTCGAGCCGACGTGGTACCAGAGGTTGACCGTGACGAGCGGCAGCGAGCGGTCCGGGTGGAGCACCACCTGGAGGCCGTTCGGCAGGGTATGGCTTTCGAAGGGGAGGTCGGGTGTCGTGCTCATCGGGGGGGAACGGCGGTGCCAGTCTAGGAGCCACTTTACGAGAGTGTCAAGGAAGCGGCCCCGTTTCGGGGGCGACCTCGGCCCGGCGGTGAAGGAGCGGAAGCTCCGCGCGACGACCGCACGAGGAGACTTGAATTTTCCGCCTCATTTGCGCTAGCGTATCCGCCATGCTCAAATCGCCCGCCTACCTGACGGAAAACCAGAAGAAGATCCTCGACTTCATCCAGGAGTTCCAGGGCAAGCACGGCATCGCCCCGACCCACCGGGAGATCTGCGAGCGCTTCGGGTACCGCTCCTACGGGACCGTCTACAAGCACTTGAAGCTCCTGCAGCAGAAGGGCTACCTGCGTCGCGACTGGAACCAGAAACGGGGCATCGAGCTGATCCGGGCGATCCCCGGAACGGACGTCGGCAGCCCCGAGCCGATGCTGCCGTTTTACGGCAACATCGCCGCAGGCCGGCCGATCGAAGCGGTCGCCGGGATCGATCGGGTGGGCGTGCCGAGCTTCCTCGTCGACGCCCGGCGCACGGATCACTACGTGCTGCGCGTCGTCGGTGAATCGATGATCGAAGAGGGCATCCACGACGGCGACTTCGTGATCGTCCAGCGCCGCGAGCGCGCCGAGCCGGGGGAGATGGTCGTCGCGTTGATCCAGGACGAGGCGACGCTCAAGCGGTTCTATCCGGAAGGCGACGTCGTCCGCCTCCAGCCGGCCCACCCGACGATGAGCCCGATCCGCGTCCCGGCCCGGGACGTGAGGGTCCAGGGGATCGTCGTTGGACTGATGCGCCGCTACTGAGCCCGGTCGTTTCCGGTCGGGCGAGCGAAGCGGAAGGGAGGCGGCCATGGCGGCGCGTTCGAGCACCGAGACACCCCTATGTTTCGACCTGTTCGAGGACGACCTCGGCTGGGCGCTCGCGATCGCGCGCGGAGGCAAGCTGATCGCGCTCGAGCATCGCCCGTCCCGGGAGGATTCCGCGGCCCGCCGCGCGCGGCGCTGGCCCGAGGCCCGCCACGATCCCGCCGCCGAGCCCCTGCCCGAGGTGCGCCGGCAGCTGGCCGAATATTTGAGCGGCACGCGCCGCGACTTCGACCTGCCGCTCGAGACGCAGGGCACGGAGTTCCAGCGTGCCGTCTGGGGCGAGCTCCTGCGGATCCCGTTCGGCGCCACCCGCTCCTACGGCGAGATCGCGCGCCGCCTGGCGCGCCCCGCGGCCTCGCGCGCGGTCGGCCTCGCCAATCACGACAACCCGATCGGCGTCGTCATCCCCTGCCATCGGGTGATCGGCTCGGACGGCTCGCTCACCGGCTACGCGGGCGGCCTCGAGATGAAGCGCCGCCTGCTCGAGCTCGAAGGCGCCCTCCCCGGCCGGTTGCGCCTCGAAGCTTGAGGGCGGGCGCGGGCGTCCTCGCGCTCGTGCTCCGCGTGTAGAATGTGGCGCCTTTTCCTTCCTTGAGGTGCGGCTTTCGGAATCATGGAGCTCGACAAGCTTCTCCGGATCATGACCGACCGCAAGGCTTCGGACCTCCATCTGAAGCCGACGCGCCCGCCGTTACTGCGCATCGCCGGCCGCTTGATGCCGATCGACATGCAGCCGCTGCGGCCGGAAGAGATCACGGAGATGGTCGGCAAGATCCTCAATCCGACGCAGAAGGCGCGGCTCGAACAGCAGATGTCCGTCGACCTCGGCTACGGCGTCCACGGCCTCGCGCGCTTCCGCGGCAACATCTACGTGCAACGCGGCACGTTCGCCGCCGTCTTCAGGAGGGTGCCGTTCGAGATCCGCGGCCTCAGCGAGCTCGAGCTGCCCAAGGTGCTGCTCGAGTTCTCCGACCTGCCGATGGGCCTCATCCTGGTCACCGGGCCGACCGGCTCGGGCAAGTCGACGACGCTCGCCGCGCTGATCCGCCACATCGTCACGCGCCGGCCGGCGCACGTGATCACGATCGAGGACCCCGTGGAGTTCCTGTTCACCGACGACGTCGCGTCGATCTCGCAGCGCGAGGTCGGCACCGACACGGTGAGCTTCAAGGAGGCCCTGCGCAACGCCATGCGCCAGGATCCGGACGTGATCATGGTCGGCGAGATGCGCGATCCGGAGACGGTCTCGACGGTCATCACCGCGGCCGAGACCGGGCACCTGGTGTTCTCGACGCTCCACACCAACAGCGCGACCCAGACCGTCGACCGCATCCTCGACACCTTTCCCCCCGAGCAGCAGGGCCAGGTGCGCACCCAGCTCGCCCAGGTCTTGAAAGGGGTCGTCTCGATGAAGCTCGTCGAGCGCCACGACGGCAACGGCCTGGTGGCGTCGCTCGAGATCATGCGCTCGAGCCCGAAGATCATGAAGATGATCGAGCAGGGGGAGACCGGCCAGCTGCTCGAGGAGGTCGAGTCCTCCGTCGGCTACTACCGGATGCAGTCGATGAACCAGTCGCTCCTGGCCCTCCTGGTCCACGGCACGATCAGCTACGCGGAAGCGATGCGCCAGTCGTCCGATCCGGAGGACCTCTCGCTCAAGCTGCGCAAGATGTTTCCCGAGATCGAGATCCGGGGAGGAGAGATGAGCCCGACGACGTCCGATTTCGCCGAGATCCTCGAGCTCCAGCAGTTCCGGAAGCTGTACGAGGAGCAGGAAGAGAAGACCAAGATGCGGATCGCCGAGAAGGATCAGGAGCTCGACGACATGCGCTCCGCGGTCCACGCGCGCGACGAGCAGCTCGAGGAGGCGCGCCTGCGCCACGCGGACGCGATCAAGGAGCAGGAGCGCTTGAAAGGCGATTACGGCCGCCTGCGCCAGGAAGCGCAGGAGAAGATCGACAAGCTGATGGAGCGGATCAAGGAGCTCAACCAGAAGCTGGTCGGCGCGCGCTAGCCGGCGGGCTTGCGCTCGAGGAGGTGGCGGATGGCGGGAGCCATCGCCTCGGCGGCGCAGCGGTGGCCGGTCTCGTTCGGGTGGAAGCTGTCGTAGTTGATCCGCCGCCGCGACTCCTTGCGGCACCTCTGCATCGGAGCCAGGAGGTCCACGACCTCGAATCCGTTCTTTTCCGCCTCGGCCCGGGCGGAGGCGTGCTCGGCGCGGAAGGCGTAGCCCCGGCTCAAGCCGGCGAAGTAGGGGAAGACGGCGACCAGGACCCGGAAGTTCCGCTCGCGCGCGAGCGCACGCAAGGCGGCGAACGAGGGCGCCACGGTGTCGCCCGAGATGGCGGCCAGCGCCCGCTCGAACTGCTTCGACTCGTCGCCGCTTTTCGCGCGCGGTGCGAAGACGCGGAAAAAGAAGAGGCGGTAGAGAGCGCTCTTAACCAGGATCGGATTGGCGCGCCGCTCGAAGCGCGCCGGGCCCATGCGCGCCGCCGAGAGGAGCGTCTCCATGATGTTGCCATCGAGCCGCTCGCGGTCGCTCAGCGTGTAGGCGACGAGGACGAGGTCGGGCGAGAACCGGAGCCCCTTCTCGCGCAGCGTCTCGACCTCCTGCTGCGTGCTGTAGCCGGTCACCGAAAGGTTGATGACCTCGGCGTTCACGCCCGCGCGGCGCAGGATCGCCTCGAGCTGGAACGGAAAGACGTCCTCGAGCCGCGCCACCTTGAGCCCGGTTCCGACGCTGTCGCCCAGGACGACGATCCGGAACACCCCGGGCGGCTTGCGCACGGCGTGGTCGCGGTCGCGGAACCCCAGGTTGTTCGCCGCCCCGGTGAAATCGACCAGGTCGTTGGTCAGCTCGCTCGCGACCATCCCGGGCACCGGCTCGAAGCCGATCTTCGGGTTGTGCGACAGGCGGAAGCGGCCGATCTGAACCCAGCCGATCTCCGGAGCGGCATGCAGGAGCCGAACGAGCCCCTCGGCGGCGAGGAGACCGATCAGCACCGAGCCGAGCAACAAGGCGAGTTTGCGCACGTCCTTCGTCTTCCCTCTTCGATGCGTGGCCGGGAAGGCGGATCGTAGTGACCCCGGCCGCGGAAATCTAGCCGGGCGGCGAACCCGCGAGCCCGGAGCCCCGAAGGAACGCCTCGGCCTCCGCGCGCGTCCGGACCTCGCCCCGCACCTGGGCCTCGCGGAGCGTCGAGAGGGCGCGGCCGAGGTCGCGGCCGGGGGAGAGCCCCAGCAAAGCTTGGACCTCCTCCGCAGAGACGAGCCGGGGAGGGTCGAAAACCTGATCGCCTTCTGTCCGAGCGAGGTTCGCGAGGTCTTCGAGGTCCTCCGACGCAGCCGTGCCTCGAGCCGCGAGGACAGCCGCCGCGACCGGCCAGAGCTCGCGCCCGAGACGATGGAGGAAGAGGCGGCGCTCGGGGGGCTGTCCGGGCAGGGAGGCGAGGGCGAGCAACCTGCCGATCGCGACCGTTTCGGACTTCGCGAGGTAGCCTCGAACCCGGAAGCGCTCGAGAGCTTCGGTGGGAGCCCCGCCGAGCTTCGAAAGTCCCGCGAACAGGAGAGCCCAGCGCCCGAAGTGCGCGGAAGCCGAGACCGGCAAGCCCGCCCGACCCTCACCTCCCACCCAGACGCTTTT
>DATMZM010000508.1:0-2040 GCA_035607445.1 Thermoanaerobaculia bacterium
GCGATCGTCACGCCCCGGACCGAGTTCGCCAACAAGTTCCTGATCGAGATGTCGCGCGGCTGCCCGGAAAAGTGCAAGTACTGCTGGGCGACCTTCGGCATGGGAAAGTTCCGCTGGCATCCCACGGAAGAGATCCTCGCCGCGATCGACCGGGCGCGCTCGGTCACCGACGAGCTCGGCTTCGTCGCCACCGCGGTCGGCGACCATCCCGAGATCGAGCGCATCTTGAGCGAGGCGAACCGGCTCGGTTTCCGCACCTCGGTGTCGTCGATCCGCATCCCGGCGGTCACCGAGGGGGTGCTCGAAGCGCTCCACGCCTCTGGCGATCGCTCGATCACGCTCGCGCCCGAGACCGGCACCGACGAGCTGCGGGTCAAGATGGGCAAGCCGATCCCGAACGATTTTCTGCTCGAGAAAGTTCGCCTCATCTTCCGCCACCGCTTCACACAGCTGAAGCTCTACTTCCTGATCGGCCTGCCGGGCGAGACGATGGACGACGTGCAAGGCATCCTCGAGCTGACAGCCCGCGCCCGCGCGGTGATGCTCGAAGAGGCGGCGAAGACCGGCGTCATCGGCCACATCCACCTCGGCACGAACGTGCTGGTGCCGAAGCCTTACACGCCCTGGCAGCGCGAGCCGATGGACTCCGTCCGGAGTCTCAACGAGAAGATCTCGCTCCTGAAGCGCGGGGCAGCGAAGATGCCGAACGTTTCGATGGGCTCGCTCTCGGTGCGCGAGGCGATCTGGCAAACGTACCTTTCGAAGGCCGGCAGCGATGCGGCCGACGCGATCGAGCGTGCCGCCCGCGGCGAGCACCTCTCGGCGCTCCTGCGCCGCTTCGAGCCGAAGATCCACCCCGAGGTCTTTAAGCCCTTGGCGGGCGATCTTCGCTGGCACTTCCTGCGGACCGGCTGAGCGCGGTCTTCACCCCACCCGGATCCGCACGTCCAGCGCCTTCGAGCCCCCCCGTTCCGGAGTCGCCAAGAAGGGATTGACGTCGAGCTCGCGAATCGCGGGGTGGCGCTCCGCGAGCTGCGCGAGGCGCAGGAGGACCTCCTCGAGCACCGAGAAGTCGACCGGGGCGTCGCCGCGGACCCCCGTCAAGAGGGGAAGGCCGCGGATGCCGCGAATCACCTCCCGCGCTTCGTAGGCGGAGAGCGGCGGGACGCCGAAGCGGACGTCGCGGAAGACCTCGACGTACTTGCCGCCGAGCCCGAACATCAAGACCGGCCCGAGCTTCGGATCGGCCGAGAGGCCGAAAATGGTTTCGTGGCCGCCCTGCGCCATCTCTTGGACCAGGAAGCCCTCGACGTGGCCGCCGGCCGCGGCGATGCGCGACTCCATCGCGGAGAGAGCGTCCGACAGCTGGACCGGGTCGCGCAGGTCGAGGCGGATCGCCCCGGCTTCGCTCTTGTGGACCAGGTCGGGGACGATCGCCTTGGCGACGACGGGATAGCCGATCCGGCGCGCGGCGAGGAGAGCCTCCTCCCGCGAGCGCGCGACCTCCCAGCGGGCGATCGGCACGCCGTAGATCTCGAGGAGGCGAAACGCGTCCTCGGGCGTCAGATAGCCCGCGCCGCGCCGGGCGATGAGGGCGGCCACCGCCTCGTCGTCGGTCGCGAACGGCTCGACCGGTGTCTCGGCCGGCCGCCGGCGCCAGGCCGCGTAGCGCGCGAGCATCTGGAGCGCCCGGGCGGCGGACTCCGGAAACCGATAGACCGGGAGCAGTCCGGGGCGCGCCGTGATCGTCTCGTAGAACTCCTCGGTCGCCATCATCACGGCGAGCACCGGCTTCCTGCACGCCGCTGCAGCTTGCGAGATCGCTTCGAGGACGTCGAGCGGGCTCGACGGGAGGGGCGTCACGTTGATCGCCAGCGCGAGGTCGACGGCAGGGTCGTCGAGCACTTCGGCGAGCGCGCGGCCGTATTGTTCGGCGTTGGCGGACGCGATCATGTCGACAGGGTTCGCGACGCTCGCCTCGGCGGGCAGGAACGAGCGGAGGCGCTCCTTCGTGCCGTCCGAAAGCTCCGCCATCTTGAG
>DATMZM010000440.1:0-2635 GCA_035607445.1 Thermoanaerobaculia bacterium
GCGCGGGCGAGGAGTTCGACCGCGAGCTGAACCTGCGCGCCATCGTCCTGTCCGGCCTTTTCGTCCTCGCCGCCACGGCGGTCTCGATGCTGATCGGCTGGTGGATCTTCCGCGGCCTCGAGAGGGTCGAGGCGAAGAGGAACCCCGCCCCCCCGGCGATGGCGGAAGCCGCCGAGCCGGTGACTCCCCCCGAGCCGCGCCTCGAGCTCTCGCCGCCGGCGAGCCTCGAAGCGGTCCATGCCCGCGAGGACGAGATCCTGCACCAGCCGGCCTGGATCGATCGCGCGCAGGGCGCCGTGCGGCTGCCGATCGACCTGGCGCTCGACGTCGTCGCCCGCCGCGGTCTGCCCGCGGAGACCGGGGCGGTGACCGCGCCTCCGGCCGCCGCGCCAACCGCTCCGGGAGCCCCCGCCGCCGCTCCGGCCCCCCCCGGAGGCACACCTTGAGATCGAATCGCTCGAATCGGTCGCAGCGATCGAACCGGTCGAGACGGCTCGCGGCGCTCGCCTTCGGCAGGATCGTCGGGGTGGCCGCGGTCGTGGGGCTTGCGGTCGTCCCGGCCGTTCCGGCGTCCGCCCAGCTCGCGCCCCCGCCTCCCACCCAGCTGCCGCCCCAGCTCTCGGGCGTCGGCTACGACCAGCGTCTGGGCGCCCAGGTGCCGCTCGACCTCCAGTTCAAGGACGACACCGGCCGGGCGGTGCGCCTGAGCGACCTGTTCGGCCGCCGGCCGGTCGTCTTCGCGTTCGCCTACTACAGCTGCCCGATGCTCTGCACCGTCGTGCTCGACGACCTCGCGTCGACGCTCCGCGCGGTCGACCTGACGCCGGGTGAGGACTTCGACGTCGTGGTCGCGAGCTTCGATCCGCGCGACACGCCGGCCGCTGCCGCCGAGACGAAGAGGAAGGTCGCGGAGCGCTTCGGCACGCGGGGTGACAAGACGGCCTGGCACTTCCTGACCGGCGATCCGCCGGCGATCCGCCGGCTCGCGCAGGCGGTCGGCTTCCGCTACGCCTGGGACGAGAAGGCGGGGCAGTTCGCGCACGCCGCGGGGATCGTGGTGATGACCCCCGGCGGGAAGATCGCGCGCTACTACTACGGCATCGACTACCCGGCGCGCGACGTGCGGCTCGGGCTGGTCGAGGCCGCGTCCGACCGCATCGGCACGGCGACCGACCGGATCCTGCTCTTCTGCTTCCACTACGACCCGGCCGCCGGCAAGTACAGCGCCGCGACCTTCAACATCCTCCGCGTCTCGGCCGCTCTGACGCTCCTCGGCCTCGTGTCGTTGATCGTCATCCTGCGGCGGCGGGAGATCCATTCGCCGAGGGCTGCGTGACCATGCGGAGCGAGCTCCAGTTCTTCCCCGACGCGGCGTCGTCCATGGCGCGCCAGGTCGACGCCCTGTACCTCGTCTGGGCGGCCATCAGCCTGTTCTTCGCGCTCCTGATCGCGGTCCTGATCACCGTCTTCTTCGTCAGGTACCGCCGGCGCCAGAAGGACGAGGTCGGCATCGAGGAGCACGAGGCGCCTCTGCTCGAGATCGCCTGGTCGGTCATCCCGCTCCTCATCTGCCTCGCGATGTTCGGCTGGGGCACTCGCGTCTTCTTCGACCTCTACTCGCCGCCGGCGGACGCCCAGGAGTACTACGCCTCCGCCAAGCAGTGGATGTGGAAGTTCCAGCACCCCGAGGGCGTGCGCGAGATCAACGCTCTGCACGTGCCGGTCGGCCAGGCGATCAAGCTGACGATGACCTCCGAGGACGTCATCCACAGCTTCTACGTGCCGGCGTTCCGCACCAAGCAGGACGTCGTCCCCGGCCGCTACACGACGGTCTGGTTCAAGGCGACGGTGGCCGGCACCTACCACCTGTTCTGCGCCGAGTTCTGCGGCACCGAGCACTCGCGGATGATCGGCCAGGTGGTCGCGATGGAGCCCAAGGCCTACGAGCAGTGGCTGGCCGGCGGCCCGGCCACCAAGTCGCCGGTCGCCGCCGGGGCCCAGCTGTTCCAGACCTTCGCCTGCGACACCTGCCACCGCGATCCCAAGGATCCGCGCCCGCCGCGCGCGCCGCAGCTGGCCGGGGTCTACGGCACGACGGTGACGCTCAAGGACGGCGGGAGCGTCACGGCGGACGACAACTACATCCGCGAATCGATCCTCAATCCGACCGCGAAGGTCGTCGCCGGTTGGGAACCGATCATGCCGACGCTGCAGGGCCAGGTGAGCGAGGAGCAGATCGCCTCGCTCCTCGCCTACATCAAGTCGCTCGGCTCCGGTTCGAACACCGCCCAACAGGCTCCGGCCGCGAGCAGCGACGCGGCGGCGGCCGCTCGAGGAACGCTATGAGCCGTCACGCAGCCTCTCTCGACCACAACGCTCCGAGCTCGACGCCGAGCTACCTGAACGCCGGCTACGGCCTGAAGTCGTGGCTCCTGACCCGGGACCACAAGCGGATCGCGATCCTCTACCTGATCTCGGTCACGGTCTTCTTCATGATCGGCGGCATCGCGGCGCTGCTGATCCGCCTCGAGCTGTTGACCCCGGCGGGCGACCTGCTCCAGGCCGACACCTACAACCGCGTGTTCTCGATGCACGGCATCGCGATGGTGTTCTTCTTCCTGATCCCGTCGATCCC
>DATMZM010000527.1:0-14930 GCA_035607445.1 Thermoanaerobaculia bacterium
GTGCCCGAGGCGTCGATGACGACTTCGGCGTGCTCGACGCGCTCGGATCCCGAGGCGTCCCGAACCAGCAATCGGAACGGCCGCGCGGCGCGGGCGGGAGACGAAATCTCCTCGTGCTTGAGCAGCCCCTCGCGACCCACCGCGACGACGCGGGTGCCGAGCTGCAGGTTCGGCGCGATCGTCGGCAGCGCGGCGAGAGGCTCGAACAGACTCTCTATGAGCTCGGCGCCGGTCGGGCACTCCTCGCCGTCGGGCATGACGAAGCCTTCTGTCGAAAGCGCGGCGCGCATCCGCGGCGAGGCGTTCATCGACCAGGGTGTAAACAGGCGGACGTGTCCCCAGCGGCGGACGTGGCCGGCGACCGTGGGCGCCGCCTCATAGACCGTGAAAGGCAAGCCGAGCGCGGCCGCTTCGAGCGCCGCTTCGAGGCCGGTTGGGCCCGCGCCGAGAATGGCGAGACGAGGCGTGGACATGACGTGATCTCCTTCTAGGTTTCGACGACCGCCAGCAGATCGGCGGTCGCGGTCTCGGCGGGGAATCGGAGGGGTCGGGGATCGCCGGCCAGCGAGCTATCCAAAAAGCGGGCGAGCTCGAGCGATTGCGGGCGGGAGAGCAGATCGCGACAGGCTCCGCACTCGATCACGGTGCCCGCACCCTCGCGGCGGTCGATGCAAGCGAGCACGTCCGCCGTGCGCTCGGCTTGCCGGATGTCATGGGTGACGAGAACGATCGCGCGCGTTTCCCGGAGCGCCCGAATGCGCTCCTCGATCGCTTCGGTCGAGCGCGGATCGAGTGCGCTCGTGGGCTCGTCGAGCAAAAGCACCTCGGGCTCCACGGCAAGCGCGCGCGCCAGGCACAGCCTCTGCTGCTGGCCGACCGAAAGGCTCGCCGCCGGCTCGGCGAGTCGATCCTTGACCTCTTCCCAGAGAGCCGCTTCGCGGATCGCGCGCTCGAGCCGCTCCGGCAGCTCCCGACGGCGTGCCAGACCGCCGTGACGGAGCCCGAAGAGGACGTTGTCGGCGACGCTACCCGGGAAGACGACCGGCTGCTGAAAGAGGATGCCGATTCTCCGCCGGACGGAGTCGCCGTCGACTCCGCGGCCATAGATCGAGCGGCCATGAAGGAGCACCTCGCCGATCCGGTGGAGGTCGGGCGCCAGGTCGATCAACCGGTTCAAGCCGCGCAGCAGAGTCGTCTTGCCCGCCCCCGAAGGGCCGACAAGACAGAGCACGCTCCGGGATTCGACTTTGAGGTCAACCCCCCGGATCAAGTCGCGCGCGCCATTCCCGACGCCGAAGCCGCGAGCCTCGAGAGCTGACGGGGAGGCCGCCGCCTTCGCCGGATCAACCATGGCGGGATTCCTCGTGCGCCCGGAGGCGCGAGGGCAAGGCGACCAGGCTCAGGGTGGCGACCAGGCAGAGCAGGACGAGCGCAGCGCCCCAGAGATGGCGCTCTCCGCCCGCCGCGAAGGAATCCTGCGCCAGCACGAAGACGTGGTAGGGCAAGGCGAGAACCGGGCTCTCGCGGATGCCGCGCGGCACGGTCGCGCCCGAAAAGACCGCCGCGGCGAAGAGGATCGGAGCCGTCTCTCCCGCCGCACGGGCGAGCCCCAAGAGGGCGCCGGAAAACAAGCCGTTCCAGCTCTGCCGCAGCACCACGGCTCGCGCCACCTGCGAACGGTTGAGACCGAGCCCGTAAGCGGCGTCGAGGTAGCGCCTGGGCAGGCTCTCGATCCGCTCGATCAGCGCGACGGATTCGGCGGGCAAGATCATCAGGGCCAGGAGGAGCCCGCCGGCGAGCCAGGACTTGCCCCAGCCGAGCCAGTGCGAAAAGACCAGGAAGCCGGCGATCCCGACCAGCACGGAGGGAATGCCGTTGGCGGTGTACAGCAAGGCGAGCGCCGAGCGCCGGAGTCGCGGCCGAGGCAGGTAGACGGTCGCCGCGAGCGCGAGGCCGATCGCGAGGGGAAGGCTGACCGCGAGTGCGGTACCGATGAGGATGAGCGTCCCGACGAGCTGATAGAGCACGCCGCCCTCGCCCGAGCCGACGGTCGCGGTGAACAAGAACGTCCGATCGATGGCCGGCAACCCTCGGACGACGATCGTGCCGGTGGCGATCAGGAGCACGGCGAACACGGCCACGGCCGAGATCGCCGTCGCGAGAAAGAAGCCTCTCGCGAGCCAACTACGCACGGGGAACCCTCCGCAGAGCGAGCCAGGAACCGGTGAACGAAATGGCGGCGACGACCGCGAGCAGCAGCAGGCCCAGGGCCAGGAGCGCCCCCCAGTGGACGGGCGCGCCGTAGGCGACGAAGGTCTCCGAGCCGCCGAGCTTCGAGGTCACCGTCTGCCCGGCCGCGGCGAGCGGCGCGACGGAGAGAAGCCGCTCCGGCCACTGGTTGTCCTGCCGGCCGATGACGAGGAAGACGGCGACGGTTTCGCCGAGGGCCCGGCCGAGGCCGAGGAGCAGAGCCGAAAAGAGTCCAGGGAGAGCTTGCGGCACGACGACGCGGAGAATCGCGCCGGCCCGTCCGATCCCGAGCGCGCGCGCCGCCCATCGCTGGCTCCGCGGAACCGCCGCGAGGGCGTCGTCGGCGAGCGAGGCGACCGTCGGCACGATCATCACCGCGAGGAGCACCCCGCCGGTCGCGAGCGTGTCGCCGGAGAGCGGATCCCAACGGGCGAGAGGCCGCAGCATCCAGTCGCGCAGCAAGAGGACTCCGAGCAGGCCGTAGACCACCGAAGGGATGCCGGCCAAGAGCTCGATTCCTACCTTTCCCGCGATGCGCGCCCGGCGGGGAAGCACCTCGGCCAGGAACACCGCCGCGCCGAGACCGATCGGCCCGGCGATCGCGAGAGCGACCGAGGAAACCGCGAGGCTGCCGTAGATCATCGGCAGGGCACCGAACTCCTCGGTCCGATACGACCAGCGCTCAGCGAAGAGGGCGCCCCAGCCCGCGCGCCGCGCGAAGGGGAGAGCCTCGACGGCAAAGAGAACGACGAGCCCGAGGAATGCCGCGGCCGCCACTGCCGACAGAGCGAAGGAGACGTAGCGGAGCGAGTCGATCCGCCCTCTTCGGATCCGCTCGACGGTGACCGAGCTCAAGGGATGCGCTTCTTCGCGCTCGCCGGGGCGAGCGGCAGGTAGCCATGCCTCGTGACCAGAGCCTGGCCGCGAGGGCTCAGCAAGAGATCGATCATGCCTTTGGCAAGCCCTTGGGGCGCTCCGTTGGTGACCACCTGGAGTGGTCGCGCGATCGGGTAGGAGCCGTCGGCGATCGCGGCGGTGGTCGGCGGCACCACCTTGCCGTCGTCGCGCCGGATCGCGAGCGCGAACACCGTCTTGCCATCGGCCCAGGCCGCCGAAAGCTGCGACAGTGCCCCTCTCGTCGAAGAGACCTTGTTCCGTCCCTCCTCGTTCGCGCCCACTTCCGGGAAGCTCACCACCGGCGCCTTCTTCGGATCGCCGTAAAGCCACTTCGCGAAAGCCTCCCAAGTGCCCCGCCCGGGTTCCTTGTTGAAGAAGACGATCCGCCGGTCCGGCCCCCCGAGCGCTTTCCAGTTGGTGGTCCTGCCCTCGTAGATCCCCTGCATCTGACTTCGGGAGAGCACTTTTACGCCCCCTGCCCAGACGTCTTTCGAGACGACGAGCGCGAGCGCGTCCGTTCCGATCCGCGTGGCCTGGAACTTGACCTGGGGGAACTTCGTGCGGTCGTCCGGCTCGAGCTCGCGCGAGATCATGCCGATCTCGGCGCGCCCTTCGCCGAGCGCGGCGATGCCGCCCGAGCTGCCCCCCTGGGTGTCGACGAAGACGGTCGAGCCGGTCTCCGCGCGAAAGAGGTCCGCGGCATCGACCACGACCGGATTGACGGTGGTCGAGCCATTGATCCGTAGAGGCTCGGCTCCGAGCGCCGGTCGCGCCGTGGCTGCGAGGATCGAAGCCAGAGAGATCAGCAACAGCCGGAATCGGGTGCGCAGCACGAGCTCGCCTCCTCGGTGGTTACCGTGTAGTCCTGGCCTTTGGTCTCCTTGGGATGGCGTCGCGTCGTCCGCGAGCAATCGAACGGCGCGGCCTGCTCGAGCGGGATCTCGACCAGCGGAGCGACGAAATCGAACATCCCGGTGTAGGGCTCGCGCTGGTAAAGGCGATAGGTCTTGTCGCACACCGCGATGCGGGTGCCGCGTTGGATCCGGTGGCCGTCGTCGTCCAGCACTTCCTTCCACGGCCCGCGGTAGACGACCGCCTGCAGCCGCTCGAAGCAGGGACCTAGCTTCCCCTTGAAGGCCTCGATGGTGAGCGAGCGGAACTCGATTCCTCGGACCGTGCGCCAAGGCTCGACCTGGCGCTCGAGGATCCGGAGACCGTGGAAGCCCGCCGCCTCGAATGCCGCGAGAAAGCCGCTCTCGGTGAGCGCACCGGAGATGCAACCGCTCCAGAGCTCGGCATCCTTCTGCAAATCGAGCGGCACCTCCTCGTCGCTTACGATGTCCGAGATCACCGCTCGGCCGCCAACCTTGAGCGTCCGGTAGATCTCCTCGAACAGCTTCGGCTTCTCGCTCGAGTCGACCAGGTTGAGAACGCAGTTGGAGACCACGACGTCGACCGACTCGTCGGCCACCAACGGTCGGCTCCGGCGGAGCTCGTCGGCGAGCGCGTGGGCGCGCAGCAGCCCCTCGATGTTCGTCACCGGATTCTTCGCCAGGGCCGAGTCGAATGCGTCGAGATCGAGAGCAAGATCCTGGATCCGGCCGCGGCGGAATTCGACATTCGCGTAGCCGAGCCGTTCGGCGACCACCGGTGCATTGCGGCGAGCGACGTCGAGCATCTCGGCGGTCATGTCGATGCCGATCACCCGCCCTTCCGGCCCGGCCACCTGAGCAGCGATGAAGCAGATCTTGCCCGTGCCGCTGCCGAGGTCGAGCACCGTTTCGCCCGGCTTCAGGTGCTTGCTCGGATCGCCGCAGCCATAGTCGCGCTCGATCACCTCGTCCGGAATGACCGCGAGATAGCGGGGGTCGTAGTCGACAGGACAGCAAAGGTCGGCGACTCGCTCGCCGGCGCCCTGTCGGTACCGATCCTTGACGATGTCTTCGACCAACGTAGTCATGCAAACTCTCCTCGAACGGCCCTGGCGGGCGAATGGACGGACGCGACGGACGGTGCGCTTCCGCGCGAACGCGGAGGTGCTGCCCCGAGGAACGGGCGATCTAGCGGGAGGCGGGGTGAGACGGTGGGGCACGCCCGGAGTGCGCCGGGTGGAAGCTCGATCGCACGAAGCCGAGAACCGCGGGAGCTTCGGGGTGGAGAGACGCGAGAGCGGCGCGCAGGAAGCGCGCGAGCGGCCGGAGCGGCAACTCGATCGCGGCTCCGTCGGCCAGCCAGGATTCGAGATCTGCGCGGGCGTCCAGGTCGCGAAGCGGCTCGAGGCGGACCACCGGGCGGCCGAGGCCGGCGAGCGTCCGTTCGAGTCGAACGAGAGTGTCGCGCCGGCACCAGAGGGTGGCCGTACCGAGATCGGGGATCGGCCGGGCCGCCGCGATCAGGTAGAGACCGCCGTCAGGGCTCGGGCCCAGAACGACCCGCTCTGGGTCCGCGCGCAGCAGCTCGATCGCGCGAGCGAGGTGCTCCGCCCTGAGGCCGGGAACGTCGGAGGCGGCGATCAGCAGGACCGAGGGTCGGCGCGCGAACGCACGGCTGGTGGCGGCCTCGACGCGGGTGCCGAAATCGGCGCCGCATTGGGGTATGTGCGCGACGGCGGGCCCGAGGTCGAGCGGTCGGGGCGAGCAGACCGCGAGCGCGCAACCGGCGACTTCTCCCGCGAGGAGAGCGGCGTCGAGAAACGCCCGATGCGTGCCGTCCTCGACATGGCGGAGCGATCCCGGCAAGAGCTGCCGCCGAGAGCTCTCGGCCGCGATGCCGCGCGAGAAGACCAAGAGCGTCGGCCGGCCCTGCATCGAGACGAGATCGCTTCGATCGGTCCTACCCGGCGATTCGGGCGGCGGCGGGTCGAGAGCAGGGCGGCGAGGCATCGGAGGGGTCGCCTCAGAACCTGGAATCCGCCCGCTCGCGCGCGGGCAGGATCTCGAGACAGGTGGTCCACCAACCGGTCAGGACGGTCTCGACGAACTCCTCCGGAATCCGTTCGGCCCGCATCTCGGCCGCGAGCCCGAGGTGATCGTAGGAGAGCGGCGCGAGCTCGACGCCGATCCCGTCCTCCCGAGCCTCGATCACCGCGTAGCGCACGCGCACGTCGCCGTCGTTCGCCGGACGGCCGATGACCCCGACGTTGATCGCGTCGCGGCCGGAGGGGAGGCGGCGATGCCAGTCGAGCCCGGTGTGAGTACAGAGAAGGGCATCGGCGCGTTCCTGGTCGAGCAGCACTTCGAGGAACGGAGCCGGGCTCGTCGAGCGGAACAGGAACTCGTTGATCCTCCGCGGCGAGCCGTGGATCAAGAGCAGCTCGCGTTCGCCGATCAACACGCGGCGCCGCTTCGGCAACGTTCCCATCCAGGCCTTGAGCTCGGCAGAGCAGTTCCGTTCCGTGTAACGGTAAGAGACTTCGGCGAACCGATTGTCGCGCGGATCGGTGTAGCCGCAGTTGCAGTCCTCGCGACCGGAGGCGAGCGACTCCTCGTAATTGCCCTGGATCGAGAGAACGCCGCCGCGCTCGAGCAGGGGCCGGATCGCCTCCGGGTTCGGCCCGAAGCCGCCCAGATCCCCCAGGCAGTAGAGCGCGTCGACGCCGCGCCGGCCGGCCTCGTCGAGCAGAGCCTCGAGCGCGAACCGGTTGTTGTAGACGCCGCCGAAAACCAGGATCCTCTGAAACGGCCCCTCGACCGGAGTCGGGTCGTCGTGGGGCGCGAGGTAGGCGCGCATCTCCCGTTCCCGCTCGAGAGCCGAGAGCGCGAGCCCTTCCTTCGCCGCCGCGGCGCGGAAGGCGCCCAGGGGCACGAGCTTTTCGCCCCAGGTGGCTAGACCCCGATGGGCGGTCATCTTCTCTCTATGAAGCGCCGAAAGGGCCCTCTCGGCCGCCGCCTCTGAAAATCTCCCCGGGATCCGATTCGCCATGGCCGTCGGGATCTTTTCAGGTCCTGCAGCTCACGCCGTAGGCGTGGCAGGTCCAACAGGCGGGGTGGTCGAGTGCGAAGGGGGTCAAGGTGTCCGCGAGCGTCTCGCCCATCTTGGCCGCGGGTTCGTTGACCAGGATCGGGCAGACCCAGACTCCCTGGTCGGTGACCATCCGGCAGGCGCTGCACTGCAGGTGGTCCCAGCTCCCCTCCGGGGCATCCCCCTCGACTAGGCGCTGCCAGGTCTCGTAAGCGCCGCCGCGCTCGGCCTCGGCGCCGATCTGGAAGACGGGCAGGATCTTGAGCCTCGGCTTGTCGACGCCCAGGCTCCAGAGGAGCTCGTAGAACCGCGCCTTGCCCAGGTCGGTGCCCGATTCGCGGTGGACCTCGGTCACCGTGATCACCGGGTTCAAGCCCACCGCGACCAGATTGGCGATGCCCTCGAGGATCCGCTCGAAGGTTCCCGGGCCGCGGATCGGGTCGTTCGATGCGGCGTCGTAGCCGTCGAGCGAGACGCGCAGGTCGAGCGAGTGCTCGGAGGCGTCGGCGAGCTCTTTCAAGCGTGCGCATCGCTCCGGATCGAGCAACAGCCCGTTGGTGAGCACGTTCGCCGGAGCGGAGCGGAGGGTGAGCTCGAGGATCTCCTCCATCTCGGGATTCAAGAACGGCTCGCCGCCGGTGAAGTAGACCTCGCGCACCCCGAGGCGAGCACCTTCTTCGAGGTACCGGCCGACATCGGCCAGGGTCATCATCTCGTGGGTGTGGTTGGTCGGCGAGCAGGAGACGAAGCAGTGTGTGCACGCGAGATTGCACACCGTCCCCGCGACCTGAAACCAGAGGGTATCGAGCGAGCGCAGCTCGACCCGCGGTGCGGGAAGCCTGTCGAGTTCGCGAGCGAGCATCTCGTTTTCGGGGCCGGGTCGGAAGCCGAAACCCACGCGCCCTGCTGAAAAAGTTGTACGGCGCGGCGGGGGATCCGGATGATCGCCCGGACGTCGAGAGGGTACTCTATACGACAGCTCGAAGCGTAGCGGACTGGCCGGCCGGCCGCCGAGCTATGATTCCCACGCCTTGAGTCGCTTCCTCGCCCTCTCGATCGTCCTCCTCGTCCTGGCGATGGCCCTGTTTCAATTCGGGCTCACCGCGTTCGGCTGGCTGCCCGCCGGGGCGCCGCCCCCGCTGCCGCAACGGGTTCAGCTCGGGGCCTGGGGTCTCGAGGCTCTCGGCCTCGCCGCGCTCTTCCTCTTGATCCACCGCGACCAGGGATCGGTCTGGCTCTCCGGCCTCCTCTCCGGCTGGATCGCCTGGGTTTTCCGCGGTCCCCTGCTGGTCGTGGCGGTCGCCGCCGCGGGTCTCGATCCGAAACCCTTCTGGGGCCTCGCCTTCCGCTGGTGGCTCCTCTACACCTCGTGCGGTCTGCTGCTCGCGATGCTCGCTCGCCCGGCCTCGCCGGCACCAGCTCCGGAGCCAAGGCCCGTCCCGCCCGGCAGACCAGCGCCGTCGGACCCCTAGAGAAGACCCCGGTTTGAAGATCGCCGCCGTCGGCAAGGCCCTGCCGCCCCATTTCTACGACCAGGCGACGCTGCTGCTGGCGCTCGAGCGGCGGTGGAAGGATCGCCTGTTCAACCCCGAGCGGTTGCAGCGCCTGCACTCGAACGTGCTGGTCGGCGGACGGCACCTCGCGCTGCCCATGGCGGAGTACGACGAGCTGACGACCTGGGGCAAGGCGAACGACGCCTGGATCCGCGTCGCCCAGGAGGTCGGTGAGGCGGCGATCCGGCAGGCGCTCGATCGCTCCGGGCTGATGCCGACCGACGTGTCGGCGTTCTTTTTCACCACGGTCACGGGCGTCGCGACGCCCTCGCTCGACGCGCGGCTGATCAATCGGCTTCGCATGTCACCGCGGATCAAGCGCCTGCCCCTCTTCGGTCTCGGCTGTCTCGCGGGCGCCGCCGGGATCGCGCGCGCGGCGGATTACGTGCGCGCGTTTCCCGACCAGGTGGCTCTGCTCCTCTCGGTCGAGCTCTGCTCGCTGACCCTCCAGAGCGAGGACCTGTCGATCCCGAACCTGATCGCCTCCGGTTTGTTCGGCGACGGCGCCGCGGCGGTCCTGGTCGCGGGCAGCGAACGGGACGACCTTCCGGCGACCAGCGGCCCGGAGATCGTCGCGAGCCGCTCGATCTTCTACCCCGATTCCGAACGGGTGATGGGCTGGGACATCTCCGAGGCCGGTTTCAAGATCGTCCTCTCAGCCGACGTCCCGAAGGTGGTCGAGGAGCACATGAAAGGGGACGTCGACGAATTCCTCGCCGACCACGGATTGGGCCGCAAGGACATCGCGAGCTGGGTTTGCCACCCCGGTGGCCCGAAGGTCCTCGAGGCGATGGCGGCGAGCCTCGAGCTCCCGGAGGGCGCTCTCGACGTCACCTGGAGGAGCCTGCGCGAGGTGGGCAACCTCTCCTCGACGTCGGTCCTCCTCGTTCTCGAAGAAACGATCGAGAGCCATCGCCCGAAGCCAGGCTCGTGGGGGCTCCTCACCGCGATGGGACCGGGGTTCTGTTCGGAGCTCGTGCTGCTCAGGTGGTGAGGCCGAAAGGGAAGGCAGGCACGGCTTCAGCCCTCGAAGGAGCCCTTCCGGCTAGGATATCCGCCTGATGACCGCCGGCCTGGACACCCCCACCGCCTACCTTGCCCTGATCGCCCTCGTCGCGGCTCAGCGCCTCGCCGAGCTCGCGTTGTCGAAGCGCAATCTGGCGCGCTCGCTCGCACGCGGAGGGCGCGAGGTGGAAGCCGGGCACTATCCGGCGATGGTCGCGCTCCACACCGCGTTTTTGATCGCCTGCCCGCTCGAGGTCTTCGCCCTGCGAAGACCGTTCGTGCCGGCGCTCGCCCTGCTCTGCGGGATGACTTTGGTTGCCTCGACCGCCCTGCGCTACTGGGCGATCGGGACGCTCGGCGAGCGCTGGAACACCCGGATCGTCGTCCTTCCGGGCGCGCCGCCCGTCACCTCGGGGCCCTACCGGTTTCTCCGCCATCCGAACTATCTGGCGGTCATCCTCGAAATCGTCGCCCTCCCCCTGCTCCATGCGGCGTGGTGGACAGCGACCGTCTTCAGCGTGGCGAACGCTCTGCTGTTGAGAATCCGCATCGCCGCCGAGGAGCGGGCGCTCGCGGAGACGTCGACGTATGAGGCGGCGTTCGGCGGCCGGCCCCGCTTCGTGCCGCGCGAGCTGCCGGGAAGTTCGCGATGAACGCCCAGGCGATCCTCGACGGCGTCACTGACATCGCCGAGCGTCACCTCGACTGGCGCGGACCGCTCACGCCCGGAATGCGCCTGGTCGAGGACCTCCAGCTCGATTCGATCCGTCTGCTGACCCTCGCGGCGGAGGTCGAGAACCGCTTTCGGGTCCTGCTCGACGAGCGCGACGAGGCCACCCTCGAAACCGTCGGCGACCTCGTCGAGATGGTGCGGAGGAAGCTTGCCGCCTGAAACCTTGCTCGACCTGCTCGCGCGAGCCGGCGTCGCGCCGGAAGGGGGACTCCGCTTCGTCGCGCGCGACGAGCGGGCGAGCTGGTTCGGTTGGGCCGAGGTGCGGCGGCGCGCGCTCCGGGTCGCCGGCGGGCTGCAGGCGGCCGGTGTCGCGCCCGGCGACCGGATCGCGCTCGTCTTTCCGACCGGAATCGACTTCTTCGCCGCTTTCTTCGGCGTCCAGCTCGCGGGCGCCGTGCCGGTGCCGCTCTACCCGCCGGTGCGTCTCGGTCGCCTGGAGGAGTACTTCCGCCGGACGGCGCGCATGCTCGAGCTGGCAAGCGCCCGTCTGGTGCTCGCCGACCCGCGCGTCCACCGCATCTTGGGCGAGGCGATCGCGCGCGCGGAGCCGCCGCTCGGGTGCCGCACCCTCGCCGATCTGCCGGCGGGCGCGCCGCGCTCGAATCCGGCCGCCTCTTCGGATCTCGCGCTCGTCCAGTTTTCGTCCGGGACCACGGTCGATCCCAAGCCGGTCGCTCTCAGCCACCGCGCGGTGCTCGGCCAGGTCGAGGCGCTCAACGGATTCTGGCGCGACACACCGGAACGCAAGCACAGCTGCGTCTCCTGGCTGCCGCTCTATCACGACATGGGGCTGATCGGCTGTGTCTTCCCCGCCCTCTACCGCGACGCGACGCTGACGCTGATCGGTCCGGAGCAATTCATCGCCAAGCCCGCGCTCTGGCTGCGCTCTCTCTCGCGCTATCGGGCGACGATCTCGCCCGCGCCGAATTTCGGCTATGCCCTCTGTCTCGCTCGCATCCGCGACGAGGAGCTCCTCGGCGTCGACCTCTCGGCCTGGGAGGCCGCGCTCAACGGTGCGGAGGCGGCGGTGCCGGGGACGATGCGCGCGTTCGCCGCGCGCTTCGCGCGCTGGGGCTTCCGGTCCGAGGCGTTCACCCCCGTTTACGGCTTGTCGGAAGCGGCGCTCGCGGTCACCTTTTCGGCGCTCGGCCGGCCCTTCACCGCCGTCCGGTTCGACCGCGAGGCGCTCGCGCGCGAGGGGCTCGCCCGACCTGACGGCGCGGGTCGCGAGATCGCCGCTGTCGGCCGGCCCCTCCCCGGCTACCGGATCCGGATCGAGGACGAGAGCGGCGCCGAGCGACCCGAGCGGCACGTGGGCCGCGTTTGGGCCGAAGGCCCCTCGCTGATGGACGGCTACCTCGATCAGCCCGAAGCGACGGCGCGCGTGATGCGCGACGGCTGGCTCGACACCGGAGATCTCGGATTCCTCCATGAGGGCGAACTGTTCCTGACCGGCCGCGCGAAGGACGTCGTGATCCTCCGCGGTCGCAACTACGCGCCGGAGGAGATCGAGCGCGCGCTGGACGGCGTGCCGGGCGTCCGCACCGGCTGCGCGGTCGCGGTGAGCCATCTGCCGGAAGGGGGGGATGGCGAGGTCCTTCTCCTGCTCGTCGAAACCCGTCGCGGCATCACGGCCGCGGAGGAAATGTCGCTGCCGCGCGCCGCATCCGAGGCGGTCCTCGGCGCGCTCGGCCTGCCGGTGGGCGAAACGGTGGTGCTCGCGCCCGGTACGCTTCCCCGTACCTCGTCGGGCAAGCTGCGGCGGAGCGAGGCCCTGCGCCTCCACCTCGCGGGCGAGCTCGCTCCGCCCGACCGGGTCACCCCCCTCCATCTCGCCGGCGCGATGGCCCGTTCCGGCCTCGCCTACGCGCGGCTCCGGTTGCGCAAGAAGGTACGTGCTCATGGCTGAGCCGGCGAAATCTCCGGTCATCGTGGAGGTCGCGGACGTCGCCATCGTAGGCGGCGGTCCGATCGGGCTCGCGACCGCCCTTTTCGCCCGCCGCGCCGGTTTGTCGGTGATCGTCCTCGACCGCGGGCGCCCGCCGATCGACGGCGCTTGCGGCGAGGGGCTGATGCCCGACGCCGTCGAGCATCTCGCGACCCTCGGCGTCGACCTCGAGAGAATGGGCGGCTTCCCGTTTCGCGGCATCCGCTATCTCGAAGGGGATCTCGTGGCGGAAGGGGTTTTCCCCGGCCGGCGTGGGCTCGCGGTGCGCCGCGCGGACTTCCACGCGGCGCTCGTCGCCCGCTCCGAGGAGGCGGGGATCGATCTGCGCTGGGCAACCCCCGCGCGTGGCCTCGCGGTCGGCGGCGTCGAGACCGACGAAGGCCCGGTGCGCGCCCGCTTCGTCGTCGGCGCCGACGGCCTCCGTTCGAAAGTCCGAGCTTGGGCCGGGCTCGAGAGAGCCTCGGCCGCGCCGCCGCGCTTCGGCATGCGCCGCCACTTCCATGCCGAGCCCTGGTGCGATTTCGTCGAAGTCTACTGGGGTCCCGGTTGCGAGGCCTACGTCTACGGCGTCGGGCCGAGCCGGATGGGAGTCGCGTTGCTCTGGTCGGGCGAGAAGGCCCGCTTCGACGAGCTCCTCGAACGGTTTCCGTCGGTCGCCGCTCGGCTGCGCGACGCTCCCGTCGCCTCGCGCGATCTCGGCGCCGGGCCGCTCGACCGCCGCGTGACCGGCGTCGTTCGCGGCAACGTGGCGCTGGTCGGCGACGCTTCCGGCTATCGGGACGCGATCACCGGCGAGGGGATCGCCAAGGGGCTCCATCAGGCCGAAGCGCTCGGCGCGGCGCTCGCTCGAGGCGACCTCTCGAGCTACCCGGAGGCCCACCGGCGGGCGAGCCGATTGCCGGATGCGATGACCGCGATCACCATGGCCTTCGAGCGCCGGCCGCGCCTGCGCCGGCGGGCGCTCTCGGCGCTCGCCCGAGAGCCCGCGATCTTCTCGCGCCTGCTCGGCATCCACTCCCGAGCGCTGCCGGTGAGAAGCCTCGGTGCCGGCGGCGCCTTTCGCCTGGCCTGGCATTTTGTCGCGGGCTGATGTCCGCATAGGATCAGCGCTCGATTGAAAACATCGCCGAAGGGAGGCCTCCATGACCCGACGAAACGCGAAGCTCCTGGTTGCGACTCTCGCGTTGGCGCTCCTCTCAATTCCCACCTTCGCCGTCACCTTCGAGCTCGATCCCCAGCAGACGTCGCTCGCCCTCACTTTCGGTGCGACGCTCCACACCGTCAACGGATCGATCAAGGTCCGTGAAGGTCGGATCGAAGTCGCCGACTCCGGAGAGGCCAGCGGCCGGATCGTCATCGACCTCGCGAGCGCCCAGACGGGGGTCAAGAGGCGCGACCGCAAGATGCACGAGAAGATCCTCGAGAGCCGGCGCTTTCCGTTGGCGGTGTTCACGATCGAACGAATGGACGGGACGGTCAACCGGATCGGCTCGAGCGACATCCAGCTCCACGGCCAGCTCGAGATGCACGGCGTCTCTCGGGAGGTGGCCCTGCCGGCCCAGATCAAATCGGATGGCCACCGCGTCTCCGGCACGGGCGTGCTCGTGATTCCCTACCTCCAATGGGGCCTCGCCGATCCGAGCTTCTTCCTCCTGCGGGTGGAAAAGCAGGTCAAGGTGACCGTCCGGACGAGCGGCCGGCTCGTCGAGTGACCCCGAGTCCCGCCGCGTAGCGAGCGGGGTGCAGTACAATCCCAGGTCCCTTGAAGAATCCCCGCTCCGATCGGTTGCGCTCCGGCAAGCCCCAAGCCCACGACTGGGCGCCGTTTCGCGTCGACGAGCGCCCGCTCGAGCGTTTCTCGCCGCACGGCAAACACCGGCTCGCTCTCGCGTACGCAAACAGCTACCACATCGGCATGTCGAGCCTCGGCTTCCAGAGGGTGTTCGAGCTGGTTCACGCCGCGCCCGACTGGAGCTGCGAGCGCTTCTTTCAAGACGGCACCGGCATGCCGCGCTCGGTCGAGACCGGCCGGGCGATCGACGAATTCCGCTGCGTTGCGTTCTCGGTCTCGTTCGAGGCCGACTACGTGAACCTGCTCCGGATGCTCGACCGAGCGGGGATTCCCCTCCGCCGAGGCGATCGCCGGCCGTTCGATCCGATCATCGCGATGGGCGGCTCGTGCGCGATGATCAATCCCCTCCCGATGGCGGAATTCGTCGACGTCTTCCCGCTCGGTGCGGCGGAGAACGTGCTGCCCGCGTTGCTCGACGCGCTCGAAGCGGAGGACGACCGCGAGGCGATCCTCGAGCGGCTCGCGGCCTTGCCCGGCTTCTACGTTCCCGCGCACCACCGTCCGGAGGAGGACGGCGACGCTCTCGAAAAGTTGCGCAAGCTCGAGCTGACCGAGGAGCAGATGAAGCGGCCGGGCAACCTGCCGACGACCGCGATCGTCACGCCCCGGACCGAGTTCGCCAACAAGTTCCTGATCGAGATGTCGCGCGGCTGCCCGGAAAAGTGCAAGTACTGCTGGGCGACCTTCGGCATGGGAAAGTTCCGCTGGCATCCCACGGAAGAGATCCTCGCC
>DATMZM010000098.1:0-3825 GCA_035607445.1 Thermoanaerobaculia bacterium
GAAGCCGCGCGCCGAACCCGATCGAACGGATTCACGTTCCGACCCAGCTCATTGCCTTTCTAAACCCTCGTTTTTCCCGGAGGAGTGGCCGATGTCGCGGACCCCCAGGCTCTTGCCCTACCTACTCGGCGGCGTTTTCGCCCTCTGCGCCTGCCGAAACGACCCCACCGACGGCTTCGATCCGGTCGGCTCGCTCGCCTCGTCGCAGATCTCCGTGCGCTACGACCTCGCCTTTTGGGCGGCCGAGCAGCGGGCGGGCACGATGGTCTGGCTCCGCGGCCAGACCTACTGCCGGAAGCGCTCCGAGAAGACCTATCCGAACTGCGCCTGGATCCGCCTGGCCGGATGGATCGAGGCGCCTCCGCCGCCGCCCCAGATCGTCTCGCCCTTGCTTCTCAATTCCGACCTCGCCGAGAGGAAGGGGCTCGTCCCGTGATCGGGCGCGAAGCGAGGCGCATCGCCCTTGCGGCCGGAGTGCTCGGTCTCGCGACCGCGGCGCCCGCCTCGGCGCAGCTCCTCGACGCGATCGTCTCGTCCTATCAGAGCTCGTCCGGTCTCTGGCTCCAGCGGATGCTGCCGATCGCTCAGGGGACGTTTGCGCTCCTCGCGGCGATCGAGCTGGCGATCTCGGGCCTTCTCTGGGGCCTCCGGCGCGACTCGATCGATCAGATCCTCGGCGAGGCGCTCAAGAAGTTCCTTCTCCTGTCCTTCCTCTTCGCGCTGATCTCGGCCTTTCCGCTCTTCGTGCCGATGATCACGCACGGGTTCGAGGCGGCCGGCCAGGTGGCCTCGGGCCAGACCGTCGTCAATCCCTCGGGCGTGCTCGCGATCGGCATCGAGCTCGCGACGCAGATCCTGCTCTCGGTCGGCTCGCTTTCGAGCTTCTATCCGGTCGGGAGCACCGTCGCCTCGTTCACCGCGCTGATCGTCGTCCTCGCCTTCGCCTCGATCGCCGCCCAGCTCGTCCTGGTCCTCGTCGAGACGACGATCGTGCTCTCGGGCGGCATCCTGTTTCTCGGCTTTGCCGGGTTCCGCGGCACCGCCTCCTTTGCCGACAACTACCTGACCTGGAGCTTCCACGTCGGCATCAAGATCTTCCTGCTTTACCTCCTGGTCGGCGTCGGCAGCTCGGTCGCCGCGACCTGGGCGGAGCTTCTGCCCGCCACGCTTCTCGTGAACGGCTGGCAGCCGCTCTTCGAGGTTCTGGGCGGCGCTCTCATCTTCGCGCTCCTCGTCTGGCGCATCCCGACGACGGTCGCCGCGCACCTGACGCAGGGCGCGAGCTTCCGTCTGCACGACGCCTTGCGCGGAGGCGGCGCATGATCTGGCGTCGCGCGCGCGGTCCCGCCGAGGCGGCGAAACCCGAGAGCCCGTACCTTACGGGGCGCCGGGCTTTCGGCGGCACGTTCGGCGACCTCGCGCGCGGCAAGCGCAACTGGCAGCTGCTCGCCTTTGCGCAGACCGCCCTTCTCGCGGCGGTCCTCTTCGCGTACCTCCGCCTGTCGCTCGAGGCGCGGATCACGCCCTACGTCGTCGAGGTCGATCGGCTCGGCCGCGCGGTCGCCTTCGGTCCCGCCGAGGCTCTCCGGAAGACCGACGTCCGGATCACGATCGCGGAGCTGTCGCTCTTCGTCCGCGACCTGCGCGCCGTCTCCTCCGACCCTGCGGCCCAGCGGGAGTTTCTCCTCCGGGCCTACGCCCATGTCGCGGACGACGCGCGCTCGTTTCTCGACGCCTACTTCGCCGATCCCGACCACGATCCGCGGCTCCTCGGCCGGCGCTTGACGCGCACGGTCGAGGTGACCTCGATCCTTCACCTGCCCGACTCCGACCTCTGGCGCATCCAGTGGAGCGAGCGCGAGCTCCCGCTCTCCGGACCCGCGCGCGAAACCGCGTGGGAAGCGGTCGCCACGGTCTCGATCCGACCTCCCAAATCGATCGAGCGGATCGAGAGCAATCCGATCGGTCTCTACGTCACCCACCTCGACTGGGTCGAGCTCGCGACCCCGAAAGGAAACCCCCGATGAAGCCTCGGTCTCTCCTCGTCGCTCTCCTCCCGCTGTTCCTCTCGATGGCCGCCGCCGCGGCGGTCACGCCGACCGCCTTCTCCGTCAACGGCGTGGCGGCCCCTCTCGAGGATCCCGCCGTCGTCGCCACGCGCGCCTTCAGAAACGGCGAGCCCGCGAAGACGATCGAGACGGCCGCCTACACGCTCGTCCCGTTCGGGCAGGCCCAGCCGCGGCTCCGCTGCGCGCCCCTGCGCGTCTGTCTGATCGAGCTCGAGGCCGGGGAGTCGGTGCTCTCGACCCTTGCCGGCGATACCGAGCGCTGGGCGATCCAGGCCACGCTCGGTGGGACGGACGGCAAGACGCCGCTCCTCGCCGTCAAGCCGCAGGCGTGCGATCTCGCCACGAACCTGGCGATTCTCACGACCAAGCGGATCTACGACTTGGAGCTCTCGTCGCCTCCCTGCGGCAAGGGCGAGAACGCGCAGCTCCCTTACACCCGCCGGCTCCGCTTCTACTACCCCGAGGATCTCGTGCGGCGCTGGCAGAGCGACGAGACGCACGAGGCCGCGGCGGCCGAGGACCCATCGGCGGTTGCGCTCTCGCCCGCGCTTCCGCTCGAGTCCCTCAACTTCTCCTATCGCTGGCGCAAGGACCGGGGCTATCCCTGGACGCCCGAGCAGATCTTCGACGACGGCGCCCACGTCTACATCCGGCTCTCCGAACGCGCCCGGGATCACGAGGCGCCCCTCCTCTTCGTCCTCCGCGACGGCAAGGCGACCGACCTTCTCAACTACGCCATCCGCGGCGACTACTACGTCACCGATCGGATCTTCGACCGCGCCGTCCTCGTCGTCGGATCGGGCCGCGACAAGCGGGAGCTCGAGATCGAGAACCGCCGGGGGACCCGGTGATGACGGATCTCGGAGATTCGACGGCCCCGGCGCCGGACCTCAAACCGGCCATCGTGCGGGTCGAACGCCTCAATCCCCTGCCGCTCGCCATCGCCGCGGTCGTCCTCGGCGGCACCCTGATCGTCGCGGCCCTCGTCGTCTCGCGCCGGTCGGCGACGGCTCCCGTGCCTCCGCCGCCGGCGCCGGTCAACACCGAGCCGGGATTTCTCGCCCGTCCGCCCGAGCCCGCTCACGCGAGCGCAGCTCCCGCGCCAACCCAGGAGGAGATCCTCGCCGCTCTCGAAGCGCAGAGGTCCACCTGGGGCCCGCCGGCGACCGAGCCCACCTCCGCGCCCGACGAGTACGACAGGTACCCCGAAGCGACGAGTCCTGCCCCACCGCCCGCACCGCGCGATCCGGGGCGCGAGGCGTTCGATCGGGCTCTGCGCTCGCCTCTCTCCGTTGAGCCTCCGACGGCGGCACCCGCGCCTCCCTCGCACGGCGGCCTTCTCGACGAGATGGGGATTCCCCACGACTCGACCGTCATGCAGCCGCCGAGCCTGCGCGATCTCGTCGAGGCGAGCTTTCCCGCCAAGCCCGGCGGCGGCGGAGAGGCCTCCGCACTTCCCGGCGCGTCGGCGTCTGCCGGGTCGTCGCCGGCTCTCCGCGAGGCGCCTCGCGAAGTCCTCGCCCACTTCGATCCAGCTGCCGGCGCGGGGAGAACGCGGGTTCGGGCCGGCACGTTGATCCCGGCGCTTCTCGCCACCGGCGTCAACTCGGACCTCCCCGGCGACGTCCTGGCTCAAGTCGAGCGCAACGTCTACGACGAGGCGCAGCGACGGGTGCTCATCCCGCGCGGCGCGCGGCTTCTCGGCCGGTACGAAAACCAGGTCGCGCTCGGCCAGAACCGACTCCTCGTCGCATGG
>DATMZM010000193.1:0-7057 GCA_035607445.1 Thermoanaerobaculia bacterium
CCATGAGATCCTCCGGAAGGCCGAGCGATTCTATCCATCGGTCGCCGGAATTCGCCGCCCGACGATTCTCTCTGTGAACGCCGGCCACCGGTGGGCGGCCACGAAACACCGCTTTGGGGATGCCGCCCGCCGCTTCGCGGATGCGAATCACCGACGGGCGGGCGCGATCGACTGGTTCGCGGACGCGAGACACTGGTGTGTGCGCGCGGACCCTCGGTTCGGTGAGTCTCCCCACTGCTCGGCAGACGCTCGCTACCGGTTTGCGGACGCCGCCCACCGGTGGATCGACGCGACGGACCGCTTTTCGCACACTACGAACCACTGGACGGACACAACGAAGTGATGAGCGGATGCTACGAACCGGTGCACGGACACAAAAGACCGGTGAGCGAACACAACGAAGTGGTGAGCGAACGCTAGAAACCCAGTGGGCGAACGCTAGCCACCACTGTTCGGACACGATCCACCAGTGGGCGAACGCTAGACACCGGTGTTCGGACACAGAACACCGGTTTGTAGCGTCCGCTCACCCCTTCGTTGTGTCCGCACACTGGTGATCTGTGATGCATCACCGGTTGTTTGTGTTGCAAAGGCACTCTTCGAGCCCGGCCGAGCGATCTTTTGTGTCGCACGAACGCAGGATCGTGGTGTGCGAGCACTGGTTGTGTCGCACGAGCGTTTTCTCGTGTCGCAAATTCGCTCGTCGTGGGCGTGAAATCGGTCGTTCGTGTCGCATCGCGGGTGGTTTGTGAGGTAGCACTGGTGGTCCGGCCGGTATCTGGGTTCCGTTGTGTCGCGCCCGCCGTCTGCTGGTTCTCGGAGGCGCTCGACCGGTTTATTCCATCGGTGGTGGTTCCCCGGTGCCGCTTTCTTGGTGCGCGATGGGTGCCGGGCCGATCCGCACTCCCGTATTCGTAGTGTGTGTCGTGGCGTACACAAGATGCCTCACAACGAACGCTTGGCCGAGCTGGATCTCGGCGCCCGAGGGCCTGCGGCGGCGGGAGCCTCCCGGCGTGGCTGGGAGCTTCCCGGCGGGCATTCGGATGTTCCCGGCGTGGCCGGGGGTCGTGTCCTAACTCAATGTGGGGTAGTAACCCGGCGTAACATCCTGCGAGAGCTTCCCTCCTCTTGAGGGGGAAGCCCTCCTGATCCCTACAGACGGCCCGGCGGGTAGTGCAAACACGCCACCGGACCTAAGCCGGCCTGAGACACCGAGTCTTGTTTCTGGGTCAGTTTGGCGAGTCTAGATTTTCGATAGCTCTTTTGCGCGGCAGCACTTCAGGATGCGCTAGAATCCGCAGGTCGGGGGCGGGTCCCCGGCGCAACCTAGGGAGACACTATGAAAAAGCAAGTGAGGAAGCTGCGGATTAGTCGGGAGACCTTGGCTATTCTTGAACTTTCGAGGAATGAGCAACTCAAGGAGGTCGGCGGCGGAACGTTCTCTGGGGTGGATACTTGCGGCCTTTGTACTCTATACAACTGCGGATACAGCTATCGGAACTGCCCATCGAGCCCCCAAAATCCTTGTACGGAGGAGTAAGAGCGCGCCTCAAGGGCTCCCACTGGTCACGGAAGTGGACTCCAGTGTCGAGCGGGCGATCACGACACAGGCTTCGTGAAACGGATCGCCTCCCGGAGTCCCCTCGGTCCCTCCTCTCGGGATGCGCCTCCCCGTTAAGAGGGACGCTCCCCAGCGTGATCCGCGTTCTTCGTTCCTCCCCAGGTATACTCACGACCACTCCTATGGCCGCCAACGTCCATATCCCGCAGCCGCTCCTCGAAGCCGTCGATCGAAAAGCCCGGACGCTCAAGGTGAGCCGGAATCGTTTGATCGCCCGCGCCCTCGAGCGAGAGATTGCCCCAGGGCCTGATTGGTCGCCGGGATTCTTCGAGCGACTGAAAGCGGTCGATGCCGAGACCGTAGAGGCCGTCGACGAGTTGCTCGCCTCGGTGCGCCAGGCACGAAGGTCGAAGCCGCCGAGACCCCTGTGAGGTTCGTCTTGGACACCAACGCGGTGTCGGCTCTGATGAAGGGCAATCCCGCGGTGACTGAAAGGCTCAGGCAGAAGGAGAAGGGGGAGGTGGCCATCCCTCAACCCGTTCTGGCGGAGATCGCCTACGGGATCGAGCGTCTTCCAATGTCCAAGCGGAGGACTCTCCTCGAAGAACGTTTCGACCTCGTGCGATCCGAGCTCCCTCGATCGATCTGGACGGATGCCGTCAGCGAGAGCTTTGGAACCATCAAGGCGACCTTGGAGCGGCAAGGGAATCCGATCGAGGATTTCGATGTCGCGATCGCGGCCCACGCGCTGGCGACGGAAGCGGTCCTGGTCACCAACAACCTGGACGACATGGGCCGCGTCCCGGGCATGACGATTGAGGATTGGTCGACGACCGCAGCTTAGTCGCCAGCTATCGAGAGTCCGGCGCCGCCCACTCCGCTATCATCCCCGCCATGCGGGCGGCCATCCTCGCGGTCGGGTCCGAGATGCTCGGCACCTGGCGGCTCGACACCAACTCGTTGAAGCTGACCGCCGTGCTCGAGCGGTACGGGGTCGAGCTGCGGGCGAAGTCGGTGGCGGGGGACGCCGTTGAGGAGATCGAGGCCGAGGTGCGGTCGCATCTCGCCCGGGCGGAGCTGGTGCTGATCACGGGCGGGCTCGGCCCGACGGCGGACGACGTGACGCGCGAGGCGGTGGCCGCCGTGCTCGGGCGGACGATGCGGGTCGACGAGGGGATCGTGGCGGGAATCGAGGCGCGCTTTCGGTCGTTCGGGCGGACGATGCCGGCGGTCAACCGGCGCCAGGCGGAGGTGATCGCGGGGGCGGCCGTGATCCCGAACGCGCGCGGCACGGCGCCCGGGTTGCGGATCGAGCACGAGGGGCGGACTCTCTTCCTCTTCCCCGGCGTGCCCACCGAGCTCGAGGGGATGATCGCCTCGGATCTCGTGCCCTGGCTCGCCGAGTGGTCGGAGCGGGCGGGCGGGGTCGCGCGGGAGACCGCGGTGCTCAAGGTCGCCGGGCTGCCCGAGTCGACGGTCGAGGAGCGGATCGCTCCGGCCTACGCCGAGTTCGGGCGCGAGAGCATCACGATCCTCGCGCAGCCGGGCGAGATCCGGCTCGAGGCGACCGCGGCGGGGCCGGACGCGACGCGGCGCCCGGCGCTCGCCGCGATGGTCGAGCGCCTGGCCGATCTCGCGGGCGACGCGGTCTTCTCGCGCCGCGAGGAGGATTCGCTCGAATCGGTCGTCGTCGACCGCCTGCGCGAGGCCGGCTCGACGCTCTCGATCGCCGAATCGTGCACGGGCGGCCTCCTCGCCTCCCGGATCACCTCGGTTCCGGGCAGCAGCGACGTCTTCGAAGGGGGCGCGGTGACCTACTCGAACCGGCTCAAGGAGCGCCTCCTCGGCGTGCCGGGCGAGCTGCTCGCGGCCCACGGCGCGGTTTCGGAGCCGGTAGGGCGCGCGATGGCCGCCGGGGCGCGCACGCGGTTCGGCACGGACTACGGGATCGGCATCACGGGGGTCGCGGGGCCGGGCGGCGGCAGCGAGGAGAAGCCGGTCGGCACCGTCCATCTGACCGTCGCCGGGCCGGGCGAGGGGGAGATGCTCCACCGCCGCGTCCGCTTCCCCGGCGACCGCGCGGCGATCCGCTCTCAGGCGAGCCAGCTCGCTCTCGAAATGCTCCGCCGGCGCCTGCTCGATCTTCCCCCGCTCTCCCCCCCGGGCTCGGACGGGATCGGCCGATGACGTCCGATCTCGAGCTTTCGGTCCCGTCGGGCCTGCTCCGGCTGTTCGTCGCCGTCGAAATCCCCGACGTGGTGAAGCAGGAGGTCGAGCGGCGGATGACGCCCTTGCGCGAGCGCCAGGCCGCCGCGCACGGCACCCGAGCGCGGTGGGTCGATCCGCGCGGGCTCCATCTCACGCTGGTCTTCCTGGGCGACGTCCCGGCAGATCTTCTTCCGGCCCTCGAAACGGCCCTCGCCGAGGCCGTGGCGCCCCGGTCGCGGATGACCCTCGCCCTCTCGGGCGGCGGCACGTTTCCGCCCCACCGTCCGGCTCGCGTCGCCTGGGTCGGCATCCAGGCTCCTCCCGCGCTCTCGGAGCTTCAGGGCGCCCTGGTGGGTGCCGCCGTCGACGCGGTCGATCATCAGCCCGAGGAGCGGCCGTTCTCTCCCCACGTCACCCTCGCCCGCTGCCGCGAGCCCTGGCCGCAGCCGGCGGCTCGCGAGTTCGTGACCGCGTTCGCCGGGCCGATCGGCGAGCCCTTCGAGGTCGCGGAGGTCGTCCTCTTCCGGAGCCACCTCGGGGATTCTCCCGGCGTCCGCGGCGCCCGGCACGAGGTGCTCGCCCGGTTCCCGCTCGCGCCGCTCGCCCCGCTCGTGGAGCCCGGCGCTTGAGCCCTCTCGGCGCCGCGGCGCTCCTCGCCGGGGCGTACGTGCTCGGCTCGATCTCGTTCAGCTACCTGCTCGTCCGCTGGGTCGCGGGGTACGACCTGCGCACCCTGGGCAGCGGCAACGCGGGGGCCACGAACGCTCTCCGCGCCGCGGGCAAGAAGACGGGGATCGCCTCCCTCCTGCTCGATTTCGGCAAGGGGGCCGCCGCGGTGGCCGCGGCTCGCGCGGCGGGTGCCGGGGCCGCGCTCTCGGCCGGAGCGGCGTTCGCCGTCGTCCTCGGCCACGTCTTCCCGGTCTTCCTCGGATTGCGCGGCGGCAAGGGGGTCGCTACAGCGGCGGGCGCGATGGCCGTGCTCGCGCCTCCCGCCCTCGCTCTCACCGTCGTCCTGTTCGTCGCGGTCGTCGCCTGGAAGCGCTACGTCTCGCTCGGCTCGCTCGCGGCGACCTTCGCCCTGCCGTTTTTGGTCCTCCTCTGCCAGCGGCTCGGCTGGATGGAGGCGGAGGGCAATTGGCCCGCCGCCGCGGCGGCGGGCCTGGCTCTCCTCGTCTTCTGGAAGCACCGGGCGAACCTCCGCCGCCTGCTCGCGGGCGAGGAGCTGCGCCTCGGGGGCCCGCCCCGGCAGGGGACGGAGGGGACCTCCGCGTGAGCCGCCTGACCATCCTCGGCGCCGGCTCGTGGGGCACCGCGCTCGCCGTCCACTTCGCCCGCGCCGGCCGGCACGAGGTGATCCTCTGGGCGCGCCACGAGGCGCTCGCGCGGCGGATGGCCAAGGAGCGCGCGAACCCCGACTACCTGCCCGATGTCGAGCTGCCGCCCGGCCTCCATCCGACCTCGGACCTCGCGGCCGGGCTCGGCTCGGAGCTGACGCTCGTCGTCGTCCCCTCGCACGGCTTCCGCGACGTCCTGGCTCGCTTTCTGGCGCTCGAGCCCGGGGGACCTCCGGCGGTCGTCGTCTCCGCGACCAAGGGGATCGAGCCCGATTCGCTCGCGCGGATGAGCGCGGTGGCGCAGGAGGAAGGCGAGCGCGCCGGGCGCACGATCCGCTTCGCGGTCCTCTCCGGGCCGAGCTTCGCCGCCGAGCTGGCCGTCGATCAGCCGACCGCGGCGGTCATCGCCTGCGAGGACCAGACCCTCGCGACGACGATCCGCCAGACGCTCTCGACGCCCTCCTTCCGGCTCTACTCGACCTCGGACGTCGTCGGCGTCGAGCTGGGGGGGACGACCAAGAACGTGATCGCGATCGCGGCGGGCGTCGCGACCGGGCTCGGCTTCGGCCAGAACACTTTAGCCGCCCTGATCACGCGCGGCCTGCACGAGATCGCGAAGCTCGGCGTCGCCTGCGGCGGCGACCAGCGGACGTTCGCCGGCCTGACGGGGCTCGGCGACCTCGTGCTGACGGCCACCGGAGGACTCTCGAGAAACCGCCGCACGGGCATCGAGCTCGCCAAGGGGAGAAAGCTCGAGGAGATCACCGGCGACTCGCCGATGGTCGCGGAGGGGATCCGCAACTCGCTCGCGATCCTGAACCTCGCCGGGCAGCAGGACATCGAGATGCCGATCACCCGCCAGACCGTGGCGATCCTCTACGAGGGCAAGGATCCGCGCCGCGCGGTGCTCGAGTTGATGACCCGCGAGCTCAAGTCGGAAGCCGAGCCCTGACCGCCGAAGGGAGAGCATGAGCAGCGTCCACCAGACCGTCCTGATCCTCGATTTCGGCAGCCAGTTCACGCAGCTGATCGCGCGCCGCGTGCGCGAGCAGCGGGTCTACTGCGAGGTCCATCCGTTCGACCTGCCGCTCGAGGAGATCGCGAGCCGCCGGCCGATCGGCCTGATCCTCTCGGGCGGCCCGCAGAGCGTCTACGAGGAGGCCGCCGCGCTCGCTCCGGCCGAGCTGTTCGAGCTCGGTATCCCGGTGCTCGGCATCTGCTACGGCCTGCACGTGATGGCCCACGTGCTGGGCGGCGACGTCCTGGGCGGCGCGCACCGCGAGTACGGCCGCGCCGAGATCGAAATCTCCCGGCCGGGGCTCCTGTTCGACGGCCTCGCGCCCGCGCAGACGGTCTGGATGAGCCACGGCGACCGGGTCGAAGCGCTGCCCGCGGGGTTCGAACGCACGGCCTCGACCGAGACCGTGCCGGTGGTCGCGTTCGAGGACCGCGCGCGCCGCCTCTTCGGCATCCAGTTCCATCCGGAGGTCTCGCACACCGTGGCGGGCGCGGACGTCCTGCGCAACTTCCTCTGGGGAGCCTGCGGCGCGACCGGCGACTGGGGGATGGCGGGTTACCTGGAAGAAGCGGTCGATCGGGTGCGCGCCCAGGTGGGCGCCGAGGGCAACGTGATCTGCGCGCTCTCGGGCGGCGTCGATTCCTCGGTCGTCGCCGCGTTGCTCAAGCGCGCGGTGGGGGAGCGCTCGGCGGCGATCTTCGTCGACACCGGGGTGCTGCGGAAGGACGAGCGCGGCCAGGTCGAGCACGCGCTCCGCGACGGGCTCGGCATCCCGATCAAGACCGTCGACGCGCGCGAGCGCTTCCTCGCGGCGCTCGCCGGCGTCGAAGACCCCGAGCGGAAGCGCAAGATCATCGGGCATCTCTTCATCGAGGTCTTCGACGAGGAGGCGAAGCGGCTCTCGGACGCCAAGTTCCTGGCCCAGGGGACGCTCTA
>DATMZM010000053.1:0-3066 GCA_035607445.1 Thermoanaerobaculia bacterium
GGCCGAACCAGGGCATCTCGCGATCGCGGTTCCCGTCGTTCCAGGCGATCAGCTCGCGCATCGTCTTGACCGGAGCGCTCGGTCCCAAGGAGGCGAAGTACTTTTCGAGACCGTCCTTGAACTCGTAGAGCAGGACCTGAAGCTCGGCGTCGCGGATGTCCGCCGGCCAGGCCAGCTCGACCGGATCGACGATCACCGCGCCCGCGCGGCGCATCGCGTCGAGGGCGGCCTCGACGGCGAGATCGACCGCGGGATGGCGTCCGAAGCCCTGGCTGCGAACGACGCCGATCCGCGCGCCGTCGAGCCCGCGGGGATCGAGGAGGGAATCGATCTCGCCGAGCGGCCCGGGTGCCCCGGCGGTCGCCGGATCGGCCGGGTCGGAACCCGCGAGCGCGGCGAGCAGGATCGCGGCATCCGCTACAGTGCGGGCCATCGGCCCCGGGGTGTCCTGGCTCGCCGCGATGGGGATGATCCCGGCGCGGCTCAACCGGCCGACCGTCGGCTTGATCCCGACGAGCCCGTTGGCGGACGACGGCGAGACGATCGAGCCGTCGGTCTCCGTGCCGATGCCCACCGCCGCGAAGTTGGCGGAGATCCCCGCGCCGGTGCCGGAGCTCGAGCCCGAGGGCGAGCGGTCGAGAGCGTAGGGATTGCGCGTCTGCCCGCCCCGGCCGCTGAATCCCGAGGTCGAGCGGCTGGAACGGAAGTTCGCCCACTCGGACAGGTTCGACTTGGCCAGGATCACCGCGCCCGCCGCGCGCAGGCGCTCGACCACGCCCGCGTCCCGCGCCGGCTTCGCGCCGAGCAACGCGAGCGAGCCGGCCGTCGTCTCCATCCGGTCCGCCGTCGCGATGTTGTCCTTGATCAGGACCGGGATGCCGTGGAGCGGCCCGCGCGGACCCTTCTCTTTCCGCTCGGCGTCGAGCGCCGCGGCGATCGCGAGAGCGTCCGGATCGATCTCGATCACCGCGTTCGGCCCCGAGCGATCGAGCCGCTCGATCCGCTCGAGGTAGGCCTCGGCGATCGAGCGCGCGGTGTGCTCCCCCGAGGCCATCGCCCGCGAAAGATCGTGGATCGTCGCCTCCTCGAACGGGAAGGCGGACGTCTGGGACGGAGCCGCCGAGCCCGCGAGCGCGCCGGGCTCGGCTCCCTCGGCCCCCTTGAGGCCCGCCGCCGCGGCCCCGGCCGCGATCCCTCCGACGACCAGCGCCCGGCGGGTGATCGCGGGACCTCCTTCGCGCGACGAACGGTCGTGCTCGCTCAAACGGGCTCCCCCCTTCCCACGGAATTCGAGGAGCGAGGCTACCTGACGGCCTCGCGGGCGGCAAGGAGCCCTAACCTCCCGACAGTTGCAGCCGAGCGCCTCAAGTCCCCGGCAGCTCGCGCAGCGCCTGCGGCAGGTGCGATCGATCGGCGAGCGCCCGGAGCTGGGGCCCTTGCGGGCCGAATTCGACGATGGTGACGGAGGCGACCGGGCAGGCGAAGCGCTGGCGGAAGCGGGCGACGTCGATGCCGAGGAGGCTCGCGAGCGCGATCCGGATCGCCGCCTTGTGCGAGACCGCGAGCACCGGGCCGTCCGGCACCTGCTGCACGATCTCCGCGATCACCTCGGCGAGGCGGCGGGCGATCATGATGCCCCGCTCGCCGCCGGTCGGCGCGTTCCAGGCCGGATCGGCCACCCAGCGGAGGTAGTCGTCGTGGAAGTCGCGATCCACGGCCTCGCGAGTCAGCCCCTCCCAGGCGCCGTAGGCGATCTCCTTCAAGCCGTCGCGTCGCTCGACGTCTAAATTCAGGCGCTCGGAGAGCGCCCGCGCGGTCTCGACAGTCCGCACGAGCGGGCTCGAGTAGACGGCGGCCCAGGGCGTCGAGCGGTAGGCGTGCGCGAACGCCTCGGCCATCGCCCGCCCCTCGGCCGTCAGCTCGGGGTCGAGCCCCGAGCCGCAGAACGTGTCGTCGCGGCTGGACGCGGTCTGACCATGGCGAAGGAAGTAGAGCGTGAGCGGCACGGGGAGCCCTCCGGAAGCGCCACCATTCTAGGGCAGGCGAGGCGCGAAACGCCGGGGCGCGGGCCGTCTCCGGCCGGCGCGCCCCGACGGGCTCGGAGCCTCCTGGCCGCGGGACGGCCGATCCGTTCGCACCTGGTACAATCCAGCCCTCATTTGACAGAGACCGGGAACCGGGAGGCCGCGATGGAGACGACGGAGCAGGCGCAGGGCATCGACGTGTCCCACTACCAGGGCTTGGTCGACTGGAGCCAGGTGCGCCAGGCGGGGGTCGCGTTCGCGTTCGCCAAGGCGACCGAGGGCCTCACCACCGTGGATTCGGAGTTCTCGACCAACTGGCCGGCGATGTCCGCCGCGGGCCTCCTGCGCGGCGCCTACCACTTCTTCCATCCGGAGGAGGACGCGGCGTCGCAGGCCGAGCACTTCCTCTCGATCGTCGGCGTGCTCACCGCCCACGACCTGCCGCCGGTGCTCGACGTCGAGACGACCAACGGCGTCTCGACCTCCGCCCTCTGGGCCGGCGTCTCGACCTGGCTCGAAACCGTCACCCAGAGGACCGCCCGGACGCCTCTCCTCTACACCTCCCACAGCTTCTGGAACGACAACGCTCCCGACCCCACCCTCACCCGCTACCCCCTCTGGCTCGCCGACTACGCGGAGACGCCCACCCTCCCCGACGGCTTCACCACCTGGTCCTTCTGGCAGTACACCCAGGCCGGCTCGGTCGCGGGCGTGAGCGGCGCCGTCGATCAGGACGCCTTCAATGGCCCGATCGCGGCGTTGCTCGCGTTCCTCGCCGGGTAGGAGGCCTCAAGCCCGCGGATGGAAGCGGTCGTAGAGGCTCTTGAGCCGGTGCTGGTGGATGTGGGTGTAGATCTGCGTGGTCGCGACGTCGGCATGGCCGAGCATCATCTGGACGGCGCGCAGATCGGCGCCGTGCTCGAGGAGGTGGGTGGCGAAGCTGTGGCGCAGCACGTGCGGCGACAGCGCGCGGATGCCGGCGCGGCGGCCGTAGCCTTCCAGGATCTTCCAGAACCCCTGGCGCGTCATCGGCACGCCGCGG
>DATMZM010000236.1:0-5852 GCA_035607445.1 Thermoanaerobaculia bacterium
CGTCGCGTTCGGCTCCGGCGAGTACCGGCCGGAAAGCGCGGAGGGCAAGCGCCTCCTCGCCCACGAGCTGGCGCACACGGTGCAGCAGGGCGCCGTCGGGCCGGCCGGCGGCGGTAGCTCCCCGGCTCCGGACGTCGCCGCGCGCATGCCCTACGGCACCCTCGCCGGCGACTGGATCATCGACAATCCCACCCGCGCCTTCCCGACGGCCAGCGCGCCGACCGACGCCGCTCTGCTCACCGACGCCTTCCACGACATGTGCAACCTGACCTCCCGCAGCGGCAACCGGATCGTGCTCGGCGCCGGCACGCCGGCCGCCGACCGCACCGTGGGCTGCTCGTGCCTGAGCGACATCGAGAGCGCCCAGAGCGGCGCCTCGCCGCGGCTCACGAGCGCGCCGCACGTCGCGCTCGAGCCGCACGGCTGGAGCAACACGCGGGTCTCGGCGAGCGCCACGGCGGTCTCCGCGCGGCATCCGGCGAGCGACTTCGCCTGGGGCTACTGGACCGGCGGCCAGACCCGCCATTTGAAACCCTTCTGGCAGACGGTGGCGCACGAGATCTGCGGTCACGTCGTGGCGTTCGCCCGCGGCAGCAGTCTGGCCGGCGCGCGCGGCGTCGGCACCGGCCACAACGAGGCGATCGAGGGCGAGAACAAGGTCGCTGCGGAGCACGGCGTGCCCGCCGCGGAGCAGCGCGGCCTCGACATGACCTCGGCCGGAAAGCCGCTGCCCGGCCATCGCGGCGAGTCGTTCCTCGACGCCCAGGTTGCCGACTTCGCCCACGGCTCGTCCGCCCTGCCGTTCACGACGAGCGGCATCGTCACCGAGGCCGCCGACACCATCCAGACCGTCGCCGCCTCGACCGGGCTCGACCTGATGGTCCAGGTCGAGGGCCGCGCCTACGGCAACGAGGGCGGGCTCCTGCTCGCCTCGACGCGCGCCCAAGCCGTGCGCCGCGAGATCGAGGCGGAGCTCACCACGCGCGGCGTGGCGCTCACGGTCACGACCGGCACGACCTCCCGGTCCCGCTTCTTCCCCGACCTCTCCACCCTCTCCCCCGGCAGCTCGACGCCGCTCACCAGCGACCCCGGACGGCGCGCCGACGTCTTCCTCTTCCACCAGCCGCACTCGGCGGGGCCCTGAGATACGGCCATGGCGACGACGGGAGCGACCCAGCGCGCGGCGAGACCCCAGAGCGCGGCGCCGGAGAAGAGGCGGCCGGAGGCGGTTCGGACGGACGGCCCGGGCCCTCTCTGGCACCGCCTCGCGACGAGCGCCGGTCCCCTCCAGGCGAAGCTGACGGTCAACACGCCGGGCGACGCGCACGAGCGCGAAGCCGATCGCGTCGCCGATCAGGTGCTGCGCATGCCGGACCCGGCGGCGCCCGGATTTTCGGCGACGCCGCCGCGCATCCAACGGCTGTGCTCGCACTGCGAGGAAGAGGAGAAGGTGCAGAGGGCGTGCGCCCACTGCGAGGAAGAGAAGGTCCAGCGGGCGTGCGCGCATTGCGAGGAGGAAGAGAAAGTCCAGCGCGCGTGCGCCGCCTGTGAGAGCGAAGGCGGGGAGCACGTCCAGCGCGCGCTGCCGAAGGCCGAGGAGGAGGACAAGCTCCAGGCGAAGGAGACGACGGCCGGTGCTCCCGGCGTTCCCGCGGTCTCGCCGCGCACGGAGGCGCGGATCGCCGCGATCAAGAGCGGCGGCGGCGCGCCGCTCTCGCCCGCTCTCCGCTCCTACTTCGAGCCCCGGCTCGGGTGCGATCTTTCGGCCGTGCGCCTGCATGCGGGCAGCGACGCCGCGGAGGCCGCGCGGTCGGTCCAGGCGCGGGCGTTCACGGTCGGGCGCGACATCGCGTTCGCCGCGGGCGAGCTCGATCCCGAGAGCGCGGGCGGCAAGCGGCTGCTCGCGCACGAGCTGGTCCACACGGTGCAGCAGGGGGCGACGGCCGGCGGCACGCTCCGGCGGGATCCGGATCCGGACGGCGAGCCGGCGAGCGGCGCGACGCCCGAGCCCGCGCGCGAGCCGACCGCGGCCGAGCTGCGGGCGATCCGCCAGGCCGAGATCCGCACTTCGCAAAGCTCGCCCGGCGGCTTGCGGGTGACCCTCCAGCCGTTCCGGGTGACGCTCGACAACTTCGCGATCGACTCGGCGCGGCTCAAGGAGGACCACCGGCGGGCGCTCGCCGAGGTCATCGACATGCTGCGCTCGGTGCCCGCCGGCCGGCTGCGCCTCGCGATCGTCGGCCACACCGACGACACCGGCCCCGACCGCCACAACCGCGGCCTCTCGCGCCAGCGCGCCCTCGCGGTCCTGCGCGCGCTCGCGGGCGTCCGCGGTCTCGACCGCAGCGCCACCGGCCTCGGCGAACGACAGCCGGCGGAGACGAACGCCACGGAAGACGGGCGCAACCACAACCGGCGGGTCGAGATCTACCTCCTGCCCGGCTCGGCGGTCGAGCGGCCGACGCCGACTCCAACTCCGACGCCGACACCTACTCCTACACCCACGCCCACCCCGACTCCAACGCCGACTCCAACCCCAACCCCGACTCCCACACCGACGCCGACGCCCACGCCCACGCCCACTCCGACCCCCCAGCCACCCGAGAGGCCACCGGCGAGCGACGACCGCGATTTCTGCGATCGCCACCCGTTCATCTGCGCGTCCATCGTCGGCGGGGGCGGCGCCGCGATCGGCATCGGGATCGGCATCGGAGTCGGAGTCGGCGCCGGGATCCTCGCCTGCCTCGAGAACCCGCTCGCCTGCCTGCCCGTGATCCCTCCGCTTCCGGGGGGAGGGGGACCGCCGCCGGGCGGAGGCGGACCGCCGGGGGACGGCGATCCGCCGCGCGACCCCGACCGCGACCCGGACCGCCGGCCGCGGGCTCACGCCTGCGTCGCGAACATCGACCTGCCCTCGGACCAGCGCGCCCGGCCGCGGCGGTTCGGCAACCGCTGGCTGGTCAAGACGCCGTTCAACATGAACCTCGACTTCCAGGACGATGCCGACACCGGCTGCGCCTGCTCCTGCGGCGAATACGTCCAGGAGGTCCGAGGAACCTTCGAGCAGGATCTCGGCGCGGGCTGGGTTCCGGCGAGCCTGCCGCTGACGGCGAGCGGCGCTCCGGTGCATCCGACCCGCTGGCAGGAGGACGCCGACTACCCGATCGCCTACGGCTATCGTTTCGAGGATCCGCTGCGAACGATCCCGAGGGATCAGCACCCCGGCGATGAGTTCCTCCCCGACCGGGAGACCGGCTGCGAATACCGGGGCTCGGACTCGCCCGGCTTCACCCTCCTCTCGCCGCCGCCCGGCTCGCGCTACCGCTTCCACCTCTATTTCCGCGGCGCCCCGGTCGACGGCTGCCTGGGCCGCCTGCGCATCGGCTTCTGGCACAACTGGGAAGCGACCGGCTCTCTCGCCATCCCGCCGCCCCTGCCGCCCACCCCGACGCCCACTCCGACGCCGACGCCGACTCCGACTCCCACGCCGACGCCCGCTCCGGCGCCGCCGTTTTCCCCTCCCGCGCCCTCGCCGCCGACCATCGGCCCGGCGCCCTCGGGGCCGACCGTCACGATGCGCCCCGATCCGACGTCGCTTTGCTTGCAGGACAACATCGGCTGCGCGACCGCCGACTACATGCTCGACCATCACATGCTGCTCGTCGGCCGCGAGCGGGACGAGGCGATCCGCCGCGAGGCGACGGCGCTCGAGAGCTACTGCGCGATCACGCGGCCGATGGTCTTCGACCCCCACGAGCCGGAGGCCCTCGCCATCTGGCGCGAACGGATCCGCCAGCGCGCGGAGCGGCGCATCGACCACTTCCTCGCCTGGGGCGCCCAGGTCACCGAGCACAGCCTCGGCCGGCCCTGCCCGTAGATCGCGAGGCGGTCTAAGATCCCCGCGATGAGCATCGCGGGAAGCCCTCGCCGAAGAATCGTCCTCGCCGCCGCGCTCGCGAGCCTCGCGGCCCTGTGCGCCGCGGCCGCCGCGGCCACACCGCCGGGAACCGACGCCGTCACCGACCCCGTGACCGACGCCGTGACCAATAAGGTCCGCGAGGTCCTTCGCGAGGACGGCGGCACCTCCGCGTGGGGCGCCGAGCCGCCCGCGGAGGAGATCGCCGCGCGCGGGGAGCCGGTCGCCGCCACCGCCTTGACCGGCTCGGGTCACGCCATGGTCGTGATCGGCGCGGACGGGCGGCCGCTGGGCTCTCACCTGCGGCTGCTGCACGTGAGCGTCGAGGGCGATCGCGCCACGGCGAGCGAGTGCGTCCTGCGTCTCGGGCAGGACGAGGATCGCTCCTGCCCACCGGCCCCCCTCGCGCTCGTCGACTGCGCGACCTGGAGCGTGCCAGCGGACGCCGCGCGCACCGCGACGCGGGCGGCGCGCGCGGCGCTCTTCGTCCGCGTCTATGAAAAGAAGTTCATCGCCGGCCCGCGCGAGGAGAGCGAGGACGACAGCGTGCCCGGAGGGGTCGGCGGCAGCGTCGATGGCGGCTCGAGCGCCGATTTCCTCGTGGCCGCGAGCGTCCGGGAGTCGGGAGAGCATCCCCTTCGCGTGGGGGAGGAGTGGGCCGGGTACGCGTCCTCGGGCGCCGCCGGCCGCTACGCCCGCGCCGCCGCGGCGACCGAGATCCTGCGCGAGGCCTTCCCGCGCCCGAACGACGCGCCGGCCGCGCCTCCGCCCCCCGCCCTCGAAGCCGAGTTCTCGCGCCTCTTCGCGACCCTGCCCCTCGACGCCGATTCCTGGTGGTGGGTGCGCGAGCGCCTGGTGCTGATGGCCGCGACCCTCGGGCTGCCGGCCGATCTCGCGCGGCTCGAGAAGTACCTGGCCCCGCGAAGCAAGGATCCGAGCACCCTCCGCACCCGCATCTACTCCCTCGAGGCGCTGGCCCGGCGCACCGGGCGCGACACCCGCTGCGACGGAACCCGGCGCCTCGCCCCCGACGCCGCAGCCGCCGCCTGGGCGCGCGTCCGGCGGGGGGCGCGCAGGGGCGGGTGACGGAGGGCGGCCGGTTCGCGAGAGGCGTATCATCTTCCTCGAGCCCACCGAGGAATCCATGACCCCAGCCACAGCCAAGATCCGGCAAGCGCTCGAGGCCTATCGGAAAGGCACCGGGTCCCTGGCCTACGCGGCCGAGCAGGCCGGGGTGCCGTTGCGGGAGATGATGCTCCTCGCCCGCGCGCAGGGCGTCGAGCCGCGCGTTCTGCCGGACGAGCTGGCCGGCGAGATCAACCTGGAGCGAGCCGCGAGGCTATGACCATCGGCTCCGACGCCGGGCCGCCTGATCGCGCTCTCGATCCTCACGACGTGCCCGTGCCGCTCTGACCTTCGTCCTTCCGCCCTCTCCCAACGCCTCCATAGACGTTGCCGCCGACCGCCATCCCGCCCTGAGTGGCCGCAGCGCCTCCGCCTTGCGCGATCGCGCTGCCGCCGCTCGCCGTGGCGATCATCACGTTGCCGGCGGGAGTCTGGCGGACGATCTCTGCGACCTCGGCGGCGAGCGCCGGGTCGGCGGCGAGGATCTTCTTCAAGTGAAGCACCATCTCGGCGCGCGAATCCGGATCGTCCGGCTTGGCCGCAAGCTCCGCCGCCGCCTCGGGCGCTCCCGGCTTCGCCTCGACCTTCTTGCCGAGCCTCCCCCAGAGCGCTTTCGCCTTCTCGACCACCCCCTCGCCGATCTTCCCCCCGGCCGCCTCCGCGGCCTTCTCCCCGCCGGTCCGGAGGAGCGAGCCGAGCATCGGGCCGAGCACCATCACCGCCGCCTGAGCGAGCAGGCTGAGATCCATCGCGTCCATCGCGCACCTCCGCGCCGAGAGAACGGGTGAGCGCTCAGTTTAGCAAGGTGCGG
>DATMZM010000312.1:0-22147 GCA_035607445.1 Thermoanaerobaculia bacterium
TGGCGCTCGCTCCAGCTCTCGATCCGGCGCAGGTGGAGCCAGATCAGGAGCGCGAAGAAGACGCAGGCCATGTTGAAGACTTCGGGCTGCATCCAGAAGACGTAGCAGAAGGAGGCCGAGGCGAAGAAGAAGCCGCCCAGAAAGAGCGGCACGTTCGATCCTTCGCGGCGCCAGAACCAATAGGCTCCCCAGAGCATGGCGAGGAAGAGGGCCATGTTGAAGACGAGCAGGCCCTGAACGCCGAACAGCCCATAGAACGGCAGCGCGGCGAGCGAGTAGATGTAGGGCTTGCCGTAGAACATCGACTTGCCGCCGTCCGCCGTGAACAGGATCACCCCGTTCGGACCCTGGTCCCAGAGGCGGTAGCCGCGCAGCAGGTCGCGATGGTCGAAGACGAGGTCGCGGTCGTGCCAGAGGCTCTCCGTCATCAGGACGTAGGCCGGCTCGTCGCCGATCGGGCCGGGCGGGAAGTGGATCTTGTACAGGCTCCACGACAGGCCGAGGAGCAGGACGGAGAGGCAGAGGATGGCGGGAGAGCGGCGCATCGGATCGTCGGTCGGGGCGGATCGGCCCCTAACGATATAGGAAGGCGCGCCGGCACGCCCCCGCGCCGCCCGATCGGGCCGCGGCGCCGCGAGCGGCTCGCCAGGTTTTTCGCGCCAGCTGATATCTTGCGGGCGTGACGGCGAAGGGACCTCTTCCGTAGACGTGGCGCACGCCGTCTCTCCGCCGCATGCCCGTCGAGACCCCCTCCACAACACGCCTGCGCGCGGAGCACGCTCTCGCCTTCGCCTTCTTCTCGGCCCTCTCGCTCGCCTACCTGCGCCCGATCTGGCGCCTGTTCGCGAGCCATCTCGCCCCGGACCTGGGCGATCCGCTGTTCAACCTAGTGCTCCTCAAATGGGGCGCCCGCAAGCTCTCGACCGGTTTCGCCGGTTTTTGGGACGCGCCCTTCTTCTTCCCGGCGACGGGCGTCACCGCGTTCTCGGACCATTTGCTCGGGCCGGCCGGCGTCGCGGCTCTCCTCGGCCGCTTCGGCGTCTCCCCGGTGGCCGCCTACAACCTGCTCTTCCTCGGCTCCTTCGTCCTCTCCGGCTGGACCACCTATTGGGTGCTCCGGCGGATGGGCCGGTCCGGCATTGCGGCGGTCCTCGGCGGGATGGCCTTCGCGTTCGCACCCTTCCGCTGGGACCAGGGGAGCCACCTCCAGGTCCTGCTCGCCCAATGGATCCCGCTCGTCCTCTGGCATTTCGACCGCCTGCTCGAAGAGGCCACCTGGCGGCGCGCCGGTCTCTTCCTTTTCTTCTATGCGCTCCACGTGACGGGCGGCACCTACCTCGCCTACATGATCCACCTGCCGCTGCTCGCCCTGCTGGTCAACCGCCGGGCGACGCTCCTCGAGCGCTGGAACCGGGCGCGCGCCCTCGTGCTCGGCGCCACCGCTGCCGCGGCTCTCCTGCTGCTCGGCTCGGTGTTCGCTCCCTATTGGCGCGCGGCGGGGCAAGGCCACGAACGCCGGGAGTTCGAGGTCCGCCAGTTCGGGGCGAGCCTCGCGAGCCTGGCCACCCCGTCGGCGAGCAACCTCTACGCGAGCCGCTTCAGGCCGCAATGGCGCCGGCAGGAGAACGCGCTCTTCCCCGGATTCCTGCCGGCCGCGCTCGCCGCGGTCGCGCTCGTCGCGGGCTTCCGCCGGCTGCGGCGCAAGCCCGAGCCTCCGATCGCGCGAACGAAGCGCCGCTGGCTCTCCCTGCTCGCGGCGCTCGCCCTCCTCGCCTTCCTGCTCGCCGAGCTGCGGACCTGGCTCTACACCCCGGCGGTACGCGCCTCGGGGGTCGGCTGGAGCACCCCGCCCTACGTCACCACCGGGGCGATCTTCGCCCTCGCGCTGATCGGCTGGGCGGTCCTCTACCGGCGAGCGGCGGGAGGCTGGCCCCTCGCGCTCGCCGAGCTCTCGCCCTGGGAGCGCGGGCTCCTCTCGAGCGGCGCGCTCGCCGCCCTGCTCGCGTTTCCGATCGTCTTCGTGCCGGCGATGCGGTTCGTCCCCGGCCTCTCCGGCATGCGGGTCGCGAGCCGTTTCTTCGTCTTCGTTTCGTTCGCCCTCGCCGCCCTCGCGGCGCGCGGTTTCGAGCTCGTTCGCGATCGCCTGGCTTCCGCCGGCGCGCGGCGCGCCTGGGCGGCCGCGGCGATCGCGCTCCTCGCGCTCGAGCTCGCGCCCTTCCCTTTGACCTGGAACCCGGTCCTTGCCGAGGACCGATTCCCACCGGTCTACCGTTTCCTGGCGCAGGCGCCGGACGTCCGCGCGATCCTCGAGCTGCCGATCGGCGAGCCGCTCGACGACCTGCCCTATCTCTATTTCGGCACCCTCCACGGCAAGCCGATGGTCAACGGCTACAGCGGCTTCGTGCCGCCCGAGAACGCGAGCTTCCGCGCGGATTGCTGCCATCCCGTCCCCGATCCCGAGCAGCTCGCCCGGCTCGCGGCCTGGGGCGTCACCCACGTCGTCGTCCATCTCGACCGCTACCCTCAGAAGTGGCAGCGCCGCATGATCCGAAGCTGGCCGGGCACCGCCCCGGTGCTGCGGGTCTACCGGGATCGGGAGACCCAGGTGTTCGCGCTTGCCGAGCGGCGGTGAGGTCGCCCGAATCCGCCTGGTAGGATCCGCCGCCATGTCCGAGCCGCCCACGATCGCCGTCGATCTGCGCGCTCTGGTCAAGACGGTGACCGGCATCGGCGTCTACACGCGCTCGCTGCTGCTCGAGCTGGCGCGGCGCCGAGAGCATCGCTTCCTCGGCCTCGCGCACGGACCCGTCGAGGGGGCGGCCGAGCTCCTTGCAGCGGGCATTCCCACCGAGCGGAAGAGCGCGCCGCTCGGCGTCCTCTGGCAGCAGCTGCGCCTGCCCGGCCGGCTCGCGCGGGGCGACGTCGACCTCTTCTGGTCGCCCCACATGACGCTGCCGCTCCGCTGCCCCGTGCCCGCGGTCGCGACGGTCCACGACTTGACCACGCTCCTCTTCCCCGACCATCACCGGATGAAAGTCCGGTGGAGCGTCTATCCCTTCCTCCACGCCTCGCTCGACCGCGCGCGCCGGATCGTCGCCGACTCGGAAGCGACGGCGGCCGACCTGCGCTTTCACTTTCCCGAGTGCGCGGAGCGGACGACCGTGATCCACCCCGGGATCGACGCCGAGTTCCGGCCCGGCGAGCCCGACGGGATCGCGGCGACCCGCGCGGAGATCGGCGCGCCGGACGGCTACCTGCTCTACGCCGGCACCCTCGAGCCGCGGAAGAACGTCGGCGCCCTGATCGACGCCTGGGAAGCGCTCGCGGCGGGCGGCGAGATCCCGCCGCTCGTCCTCGCCGGTCCGTACGGTTGGGGCAGCCAGCGGCTGCTCGCGCGGATCGAAGCGCTCCGGCCGCGCGGGTTGATCCATCTCGGCGCGGTGCCGCGCGCGCGGCTCGTGCGCCTGTTCCAGGCCGCGACAGCCTTCGTCTACCCGTCGCTCTACGAGGGCTTCGGCCTGCCCGCCGCCGAAGCGCTCGCCTGCGGCGTGCCGACCGTCGTCTCGAACCGCTCGAGCCTGCCCGAGGTCGTGGGCGACGCGGGGCTCCTGGTCGAGATCGGCGACCGCTCGGCGCTCGCCGCGGCGCTCCATCGCCTGCTCGCGGACCCCGGGCTCGCGGCGGACCTCGCCGCGCGCGGCCCGGCGCGCGCCGCCCTCTTCACCTGGCAGCGGGCGGCGGCGCGGATGGACGAGGTCTTCTCGGCGGCGCTCGCTTGAGCTCCGGAGCGGCGCGGAGGCTCTCTCCCGCCTGATAGAATTGGGGCGCGTGCCCTATACCATCGCCCTCGACGCCCGCAAGATCCGCGACTTCGGCATCGGCACCTACGTGCGCAACCTGGTCGCCGGGCTCGCGGGCATCGATCGCGAAAACCGCTACCTCCTGCTCGCCCCGCCGGAGGACCGCGAGCTTCTCTCCGGGCTGCCGGCGAACTTCGAGGTCGTGCCCGAGTCCTCCGGCGTCTATTCGCTGCGCGAGGTCGCGTCGCTGTCGTGGCGGCTGCTGCGCCTGCGGCCCGACCTCTACCACGCCACGCACTACGTCCTGCCGCTCTACGTGCCGGGGAAGGTGGTGGTGACGATCCACGACATCATCCACGTCCTCTATCCCGAGTTCCTGCCCAACGGCCTGGCCTTCGTCTACGCGACGCACATGATCCGCCGCAGCCTCGAGCGCGGCGACCGGATCGTCGCGGTCTCCGTCAACACGCGCCAGGACCTGATCGACCATTTCGGCGTCGACGGGCAGAAGATCGAGGTCGTCTACAACGGCGTCGAGGAGATCTACCGCCGGCCGCTCGCTCCCGAGGAGATCGAGCGCCGCCTGGCGGCCCTCGGCGTCGAGCGGCCCTACCTCCTCTTCGTCGGCAATCCCAAGCCGCACAAGAACCTCGACAACGTGGTCAAGGCCTATGCCCGGGCGCGCCGCCTGGGCGGCTTCGATGCCGCGCTCGTCTGCGTCGGGGACCGCACGCCGGGCGAATCGCGGATCCGCCAGCGCGCCGAGCAGCTCGGCGTCGGCGACCGGGTGAAGCTCCTCGGCCACGTCGAGCAGGACGACCTGCCCGCGCTCTACCAGGGCGCCGCCCTCTTTCTCTACCCGACGCTCTACGAGGGCTTCGGGCTGCCGGTGGTCGAGGCGATGGCTTCCGGCGTGCCGGTGATCACCTCGAACACCTCGGCGCTCAAGGAGATCGCCGAGGGCTACGGCCACCTGGTCGATCCTCTCGACCTCGACGCCATGGCGCTCGCGATCACCCGCTGCATGACCGACGCCGAGTACCGTACGCAGCTGATCGAGGGCGGCCGCCTGCGCGCCCGGGCGTTTCGCTGGGAGGAGGCGGCGCGCTCGACGCGCGAGATCTACCTCCAGGCGATCGAGGACGCGCCGCTGCGGGAGCGAATCCGGAAACCGGAAGGGCCGCGATGACGTCGCCCGGACCGGACGCGGGCGCGCCGCGGCGGGTCGCTCTCGTCCACGACTGGCTGACCGGCATGCGCGGCGGCGAGAAGGTGCTCGAAGCGCTGTGCGAGATCTTCCCCGGCGCGCCGATCCATACGCTCTTCCACTTTCCGGGCAGCGTCTCGCCGCGCATCGAGAGCCATCCGATCCGCACCAGCTTCCTGCAGCGAGCGCCGGGGATTCGCCTCCATTACCGGCGCTATCTGCCGCTCTTCCCGGCCGCGATCGAGGACTTCGACCTCGCGGGCTTCGATCTCGTCGTGAGCACGAGCCACTGCGTCGCGAAGGGTATCGTGCCCGCTCCCGAGGCCTTCCACGTCTGCTACTGCCACACGCCGATGCGCTACGCCTGGGATCAGGAGCACGCCTACTTCCCGCGCCGGCGCGGGCTCGTCGCCCGCCTTCGGGGTCTCGCGCTCACCCGCCTGCGCGCCTGGGACGTCGCCTCCGCGCCGCGGGTCGACCGCTTCGTCGCCAACTCCCGCTTCGTGGCCGGGCGGATCCGGCGCTATTACGGCCGGGAGGCGGAAGTTCTCGCGCCGCCCGTCGACGTCGAGTTCTTCACTCCCGGACCGGCAGCCGATTCCGGTTACGCCCTCGCGGTTTCGGCGCTCGCCCCGTACAAGCGGATCGAAGTCGCCATCGCCGCTTGCGAGCGGCTCGGGCTCGAGCTGCGGATCGTCGGCGAGGGACCCGAGCGCGAGCGCCTGGGCCGCCGCGCCGGCCCGCGCATCCGCTTCCTCGGCCGCGTCGGCGGCGAGCGCTTGCGCGAGCTGTACCGCGGGGCGGCGCTTTTTTTGCAGCCCGGCATCGAGGACTTCGGGATCGCCGCGGTCGAGGCGCTCGCCTGCGGCACGCCGATCGTCGCCGCGGGACGCGGCGGAATCCTCGACGTCGTGGCGGAGGGCCGGCACGGCCTTCTCTATGACCCCGAGGGAGGCGTCGACGCGATGGCCGCGACGGTTGACAAAGCTCGTCAGTTTCGATTCAATCTGTTGGAGATCCGGGCTCAGGCCGAACGTTTTTCAGGAAGCACCTTCACCGAACGCATGCGCGCGCTCTCAGAACCAGGCTCGGTCGGGAATTCAGCTCCTTGATTCGCCAACGCCATCGCATCACCGCCGGCATCTACCTGGGCGCCGACCTCGCGGCCACGATCGTGGCCTTCTTCGCCGCCTGGTTCCTCCGTTTCGAGGTCGAGGTCATCCCGGTCACGAAGAACGTGCCGGAGTTCGGCCCGTACCTGCGCCTCCTGCCGTTCGTCGTCGTCCTCTGGCCGATCGTCCTCTACTTCCACGGCCTCTATCAGAACCGGCGCGGCAGGAGCCGCGTCGACGAGATCCTGACGCTGGTGGTCGCGGTCCTGCTCGCGACAGTTCTCCTCTCCGTCGTCATCGCCTGGTACCGGCCGCCCGCGGCGCCGGGGAGCCGCGAGTACTTCACCTACAGCCGCGCGTTCCTGGGCCTCTTCGCGCTCTCGGACCTGGCGTTCGTCGCGTTCGGGCGCATGGCCGTGCGCGCGATCCTGCGCCGGGTCCGCCTCTCCGGCCACAACCTCCAGCGCATCCTGATCATCGGCGCCGGCGTGCTCGGGCGCGAGATCACCCAGAAGCTCCTCGCCCATCGCGATCTCGGCTTCGAGATCGTCGGCTTCCTGGACGACGATCCGGGCAAGGTCGACAGCGAGATCCTCGGCATTCCGGTCCTCGGGACCTTGCGCCAGGCGGAAGAGATCGTGGCGAGCCGCTCGATCGATCACGTCTACGTCGCGCTGCCGATCGAGGCCTACAGGAAGACCCTCCAGATCCTGCAGCGCATGGGCAACGAGATCGTCGACATCAAGCTCGTGCCCGACATCCTCCAGTACGTCACGCTCAACGCCTCGCTCGAGGACGTCGACGGCACGCCGGTCATCAACCTCTCGCAGGTGCCGCTCCAGGGCTGGAACAGCATGGTCAAGAGAGCGATGGACGTCGCGATCTCGCTCGCCGCTCTCCTCGCTCTCCTGCCCTTCCTGCCGCTCGCCGCCCTCGCCATCTGGCTCGAGGATCGCGGCCCGATCTTCTACCGCCAGGAGCGCATGGGGCTCGACGGCAAGTCGTTCATGATCCTCAAATTCCGCTCGATGCGCGCGGACGCCGAGGCGAGCTCGGGGCCGGTCTGGGCGATCAAGGACGATCCGCGCCGCACGCGCGTCGGAGGCTTCCTCCGCCGCTGGTCGATCGACGAGCTGCCGCAGCTGTGGAACGTGCTGGCCGGCGACATGTCGATCGTCGGCCCGCGTCCGGAACGGCCGACCTTCGTGCGCGAGTTCAAGCACAAGATCCCGCAGTACATGCTCCGCCACCGGGTCAAGGCCGGGATCACCGGCTGGGCCCAGGTCCACGGCTGGCGCGGCAACACGTCGATCCGGAAGCGGATCCAGTACGACCTCTACTACATCGAGAACTGGTCGCTCGGGCTCGACTGCAAGATCCTGTGGATGACGTTGCGCCACGGGCTCAGACACCACAACGCCTACTAGCTTCCCCCGCCTGTCGTCGAGCGAGCTTCCGAGCGCGGCCCTCGCGCGCCTCGGAGGACCACGCGCGAGCGCCGTCGCGCGCGCTCGTTCCGTTCCTCGGCAGCGCATTGCGAGCGTCGCCTGGAAGCGTCCAATCGGGACGCGAACACAAAATAGAGGGGTGCCGGCGACTCCGGCCACAACTTCTTCGACTCCGCCTTCCGGCGCCGGCGAGCGCTTCGCGCTGGCCGCGAAGCTACGGCGCTCTGGTGGCGCAGGCGAAAAAATGCTGCAACCGCGGGCCTTTTTTTCTCTCGCCGGGAGCGATAGACGAAGTTCGTTTCCGGAGTCGCGCAGCTCTCGTTGGGAACGGCTCGTCACTAAGGATTGAGGTTGAAACCTCTTGACACGCAAGATGTTGTGGCGTACCTTGATTGCATGATCTCCGCCCACACCGTGGGCAACATTCCGAAAGGAGAGTCGATGGCAACCGCAAAGAAGGCTTCGGCGAAGAAGGCGGCCAAGAAGGCTCCGGCCAAGAAGGCTGCCGCGAAGAAGGCTCCAGCCAAGAAGGCCGCCGCGAAGAAGGCTCCGGCCAAGAAGGCTGCTGCGAAGAAGGCTCCGGCCAAGAAGGCCGTGGCTCCGAAGAAGGCGACGGTCAAAGCCCCGAAGTAAGCAGGCCCTCGAAACGAGGGCGGCTCGGCCCGAGTCGCCCTCACCCCCCAGCGCCTTTCCCTTCCGAATTCTCTAGCGCGGCAACAGGCTCGCCGCTTCGCGATCGAGCCAGAAGGCGAGCTCGCCGTCGCGCGGGTGGACGGCGCCGGCCGGAAGCTCGTCGGCGGACCGAGCGCCTGCCGCCAGGGCGCGCAACGGCTCGGCCTTGTCGGCGCCGGCCGCCAGGAAAGCGACGCCGCGCGCCGCGTTGAGCACGGGCAGCGACAGCGTGATGCGATGCGTGGCGAGCTTCTCGACGCGGAGCGCGAAACAGAGCCGGTCGGACACGGCGACCGCTCCGGTGCCCGGGAAGAGCGAGGCCGTATGGCCGTCGAGCCCGAGGCCCAGGAGGACGAGATCGAAGCGCGGCAGCTCGAGCGGGCCGAGCCCGAAGCTCGCGCGGAGCTCGGCCTCGTAGCGCTCGGCGGCCCGCTCCGAATCCGGATCCTCGGCGGGAATCCGATGGACGTTCCCGGCCGGGATGGGCACTTTGTCGAGAAGAGCTTCGCGGACCATCCGAAAGTTGCTCTCGACGTGATCGGGCGGCACGCACCGCTCGTCGCCCCAGTAGAGATGGACGGCGGGCCACGGCATCGCGGCGGTCAGGGGATCGGCCGCCAGAAGCCGATAGAGATCGCGCGGCGTCGAGCCGCCCGAGAGCGCGAGCGCGAAGCGGCCGCGCGCGGCGACCGCCGTTCGGGCCGCGCTCGCGACGGCCTCCGCCGCGGCGCGCGCGAGCTCGGCCCGGTCGGCCGCGACGTGCGCTTTCCCGCCCGCGAGGCTCAGCTCCTCCACTTGCGCCCGTCCCGTTCGATCAGGTCGTTCGCTTCCTTCGGTCCCCAGGATCCCGCGTCGTAGTTGGGGAAGCTCCGCGGCGCGAGAGCGCCCCAGACGTCGAGGATCGGCTGCACCGCCTGCCAGCCGGCCTCGACCATGTCGCTGCGCAGGAAGAGGGTCGAGTCCCCGGTCATCGCGTCGTAGAGGAGCGTCTCGTAGCCCGTGGCCGGCCGGGCGCCGAAGTAGTCGGCGTACTGGAACGCCATGCGCACGGTGCCGAGCTTGAGCGAGGGTCCGGGCACCTTGCCCTCGAAGCGGAGCGAGATCCCCTCGTCCGGCTGGATGTGGAGCACGAGCAGGTTCGGATTCAGGTTCTCGACCGGCGTCTCGCGGAACAGGATGAACGGCGCCCTCTTGAACTGGATCGCCACCTCGGTGACCCGGCGCGGCAGGCGCTTGCCCGTCCGCAGATAGAAGGGCACGTCCGCGAAACGCCAGTTGTCGAGGGTCAGCTTGAGCGCCACGAAGGTCTCGGTGTTGGAGGTCGGCGAGACCCTCGCCTCGGCCCGGTAGGCGGGGACGCGCTCGCCGCCTGAGACCCCCTCGCGGTACTGGCCGCGCACCGCGTCGCGCAGCACGGACTCGTCGGTGAGGGGATGGATCGCCTGGAGCACCTTCATCCGCTCGTCGCGCACCGCGTTCGACGCGAACGAGATCGGCGGTTCCATCCCGACCAGGGCGAGGATCGTGAACATGTGGTTGGCCAGCATGTCGCGTAGCGCCCCGGCCTCTTCGTAGTAGGCGCCGCGCGACTCGACGCCGACGCTCTCCGCGACCGTGATCTGCACGTGGTCGATGTAGCGCCGGTTCCAGATCGGCTCGAAGATGCCGTTGGCGAACCGGAAGGCCATGATGTTCTGGACCGTCTCCTTGCCGAGGTAATGGTCGATCCGGTAGATCTGGTCCTCGCCGACGTGCTGGGTGAGCGTGCGGTTCAAAGCGCGCGCCGACTCGACGTCGCGGCCGAAAGGCTTTTCGATCACCAGCCGGCGCCAGCGCCCGTCGCTCTGCGCGAGGAGACCGGAGCTCGCGAGGTTGAGCACCACGTCGTCGAAGAAGCTCGGCGGAATCGCGAGATAGAACAGGTAGTCGCCGTGCGTGCCGCGCGCCGCGTCGACCTCGCCCAACCGTTTCGCCAGTCGTTCGTACAAGCCGGCGTCGGTGAAGTCCCCGGCGACGAAATAGAGGCGCTCGAACAGCCAGTCCGCGACCGCGGGATCGATCGGGCTGGTCGCGAACTCGGCCAGGTCGGCGCGCAGCCGCTCGCGAAACGCGTCGTCGGTGAGCCCCTCGCGGCCGATGCCGAGGACCGCGAAATCGTCCGCCAGGAGCTTGCTGCTCGCCAGGTTGTAGAGGGCCGGGATCAGCTTGCGCTTGGTCAGATCGCCTTGAGCGCCGAAGATCACCATCGCGCACGGCGCGGCGGCGGCCTCCGACGCATCCTCGGGGATGAGCTCATCGGCGGCCGGAGGTGATGCCTGTTTGGGGTTGGTCACGGGCCTCTCTCCTTTTCCTCTAGCCGCCGGCCGGATGCTCGACGTGGCCGCCGAACTTCTCGCGCATCGCCGAGAGGACCTTCTCGGCGAAGGTGTGCTCCTGGCGCGAGCGGAAGCGAGCGTAGAGCGCTGCGGAGAGGACGTCCGCGGGCACCGCTTCTTCGATCGCCGTCGTCACGGTCCAGCGCCCCTCGCCGGAATCGTGGACGAACCCGTCGTAGCGCGAAAGGTCGGGGCTCTCGGCGAGCGCCATCGCGGAGAGGTCGAGAAGCCAGGAGCTGACGACGCTCCCGCGCCGCCAGAGCTCGGCGACGTCCGCGAGGTCGAAGGTGTAGCGCTGGTCCTCGGGCACCCTCTCGAGCGCGGCGCTCTTCAAGATGTCGAAGCCCTCGGCGTAGGCCTGCATCAGCCCGTACTCGATGCCGTTGTGGATCATCTTGACGAAATGGCCGGCGCCCGCGGGGCCGCAGTACAGGTAGCCCTTCTCCGCGGTGCTCTTCCGCCCCTCGCGGCCGGGCGAAGGGGCGATCTCGCCCTGGCCCGGAGCCAGGGTCGCGAAGATCGGCTCGAGCCGCTCGTACGACGCGCGATCGCCGCCGATCATCAGGCAGTAGCCGCGCTCGAGGCCCCAGACCCCTCCGCTCGTGCCGGCGTCGAGGTAATGCACTCCCTTGTCCGCCAGCAGGCCGGCGCGCCTCACGTCGTCCTTGAAGAACGAGTTGCCGCCGTCGATCACGGCGTCGCCCGGGGTGAGCTTCTCGCCGAGCGCCACGGCCATCCGTTCCGTCGGATCGCCCGCGGGCACCATCAGCCAGACGGCGCGGGGCGCCGCGAGCTGGCCCACCAGGCCGTCGAGAGAGCTCGCGCCCGCCGCCCCTTCGGCGACGAGGGCCGCGACCGCCTGCGGGTTCAAGTCGTAGACCACGACCTCGTGGCCGCCACGCAGCAGGCGCCGCGTCATGTTCGCGCCCATCCGGCCGAGGCCGATCATCGCGATTTGCATTTCTTCCTCCCGGCGCCGCGAGCGGGCGGCACGCCGGGCATCATAACGCCCGGGTGGGGGCGGGCCGCGCCACGGTCGTTTTGGCAGGCTCATCGGGTGGTACCGGGCCATTGCGGCGCCCTCGAGCCCATGGGGAAGGGCTCCACGGCCGGGGATGTGACTGGCACACGCAATGCACTCCCTCCGACCGAGCGATCCAGCGATTTGGACCGCCTCATACCTTCGTCCGAGGAAGAGGAGAGAATCGACATGCGTAAGGTCTCCATTGCGGTGCTCGTGGTTCTGGTCGTGGCGCTCTTCGCGGTGCCGATGTTCGCCAGCGAGTCCTGGACCGGCTGGATCACCGACAGCCATTGCGGCGCCAAGGGTGCGAACGCGAAGCACACCAAGGAATGCGCCGAGAAGTGCGCCCACGAGAAGGGCGGCAAGGTCGTCTTCTACAACAACGCCGACAAGAAGCTCTACGACCTCGACAAGACCGACGAGGCGCTCGGCCATGTCGGCCACGAGGTGAAGGTCACCGGCACGCTCGACGGCACGACGATCAAGGTCGAGTCGATCGAAAAGGCCGCCAAGTAACCGAGCTCGGCCTCCGAGCTTCCGCGCACGGGGCCCGGCGACGGGCCCCGCGACGTTTGGCTGCATGCGGCGATCCGAAGGGCGCTAGACTCCGCGCTCGATGAGCCGCCCAACGCAAGGCTACCTACCCTTCCTCCTCGCCGCCGGCCTTCTCGCCGCCTGCTCGTCCCACCCACCCGCCGGCATCCCCGTCGCGAACGCCCGCCCGCCCCAATCTGGAGATCCCGCGATGGACGAGATCGCCCGCTCGTACGTCCGCCTCGTGCTCGCGGTCGGCCAGCACGACGCCAATTACGTCGACGCCTACTACGGGCCGCAGGAGTGGCGGGCGGAGGTCGAGGCCGAAAAGCTGCCGCTCGACGCGATCCATCGACGCGTCGAGGACCTGCTCGGCAAGCTCTCGGCCCGGCCGGCCGGCGCCTCGGACGACGAGCTGGTCGCTCTGCGTCACCGCTACCTCGATCGCCAGCTGCGCGCCGTCGCCGCCCGCGTCGAGCAGCTCGAGGGAAAGAAGACGAGCTTCGACGAGGAGTCCGAGGCGCTCTACGACGCGGTCGCGCCGCGGCAGGAGGAGAAGGACTTCGATCCCGTGCTCGCCGACTTGGAGCGCGCCGTCCCGGGCGACGGCCCGCTCGGCGAGCGCATCCAGACGTTCCGGAAGGCTTTCGTCATCCCCGCCGACCGCCTGGACGCCGTCTTCCGCGCCGCGATCCGCGAGTGCCGCGCGCGCACCCTCGCCCACGTCGCGCTGCCTGCCCAGGAGAGCTTCGAGGTGGAGTACGTGACGGGCAAGCCCTGGAGCGCCTACAACTGGTACAAGGGCGACCTCCACAGCCTGATCCAGGTCAACACCGAGCTGCCGACCCAGATCGACCGCGCGATCGATCTCGCCTGCCACGAGGGGTATCCGGGCCATCACGTCTACAACGCTCTGCTCGAGGACCGCCTGGTGCGCGGGCGCGGTTGGGTCGAGTACACCGTCTATCCGCTGTTTTCGCCGCAGTCCCTGATCGCCGAGGGCACGGCCAACTTCGGCATCGAGGTCGCCTTCCCGGGCTCCGAGCGGACCGCCTTCGAGCGCGACGTGCTGTACCCCATCGCGGGCCTCGATCCGAGCCAGGCCGAGCGCTATGCCGAGGTGCTCCGTCTGCTCTCGCGCCTCGACTACGCGGGCAACACCGCGGCCCGCCGTTATCTCGACGGGGAGATCGACAGCGAGGAGGCCGCGCGCTGGCTCGAGCGCTACACGCTGACCTCGCCCGCCCGCGCCGAGCAGAGGGTCCGCTTCTTCGACACCTATCGGAGCTACGTCATCAACTACAACCTCGGCCGCGACCTCGTCCGCGCCTACGTCGAGAGGGCGAGCGGCGGCGATCCCGAGAAGCGCTGGCAGGTGTTCACCGAGCTGATCAGCTCGCCGCGTCTGCCTTCGGGCCTCCGCTGACCGACCGGGCGGGCTCCTCGCTCGGCCGTCAGCTCGCTTTCTTGAGCGCCGACTCCGCTTCGAGGAGAGCCGTGCGCAGCTCCTCGCGCTCCGTCTCTTCGAGCGGCTCGCCCGCGTAGGTCTCGCGGACGTAGAGGTCGACGATCCGCGCCGCCGGGCGCGCGGCTTCCGGGAAGCGCTCGGAGGCCAGGCGGCGAACGCCGAGCGGCGGCAGCGAGCCGGGCACGGGAGCTCCGGCGCGGCCGAGGCGAGAGCGCAAGCGAAGATACGCCGCGGCCGGCGAGAGGGGCCGGCGCCTAAAAACCCGGTAGAGAACGGACGCGAGGGCGGCGAGGGCGAGAAGGACGCTCGCGGCGATCCACCGGAACGAGACCGCGCGCTCCCGGGCTTCCGGAGTCGGGATCGCGACCGGCGCCGAAGCGGCGGGCGCGCCCGCGCGGCGGCCGGAACCGGAGTGCGTGAACAGGTTGCGCAGGGCCGCCCAGGCTTCCGAGAGGCGGTTCATGATCCCGATCTGATCGGCGGTGCCGAAGGTCAGGACGTAGCGGTCCCAGCGCGAGAGGAGAAAATCGTAGGCCTGGCGCGAGAGCAGCCAGAGCCCTTCCTCCTCGGTGTTCGGCAGGCCGGACGGGGGCGTCGGGTCGAAGATCCGCCAGCCGTCGCCGACGTAGGCCTCGACCCAGGCGTGCGCGTTGCTGTCGCGCACGATCACGTTGTCCTCGAACGGGTTGTTCTCGCCGCCGAGAAAGCCCGTGACGTAGCGCGCCGGAATCCCCTGCGAGCGCAGCAGCAGGACCATCGACGAGGCGAACAGCTCGCAGTGGCCGCGCCGCGACTCGAACAGGAACCCGTCGATCGGATTGCCGGTGGGCCCGGCGCCGAGGAGCGTCGTCGAGTAGGCGTAGCTCTCGATCAGGTAGCGCTCGAGCCTCTCGGCTCGCTCCGCGGCGGTGCCGCTCCCCATGACGCGGGCCGCGAGCTCGCGCATGCGCGGGGTGACGCCTCGCGGATCGAGCGCCGGACCGCCCGGCACGGGCGTCGCGCCGAGGAGGACCGGACGGCCGGCGAGCCCGACGCGGTATTCGACCGTCTCCAGGATCGGGATCGGCATCGCGATCGCGCCGCCCTGATCGATCGAGATCGAGAGCAGACGGCGCGGCTCGACGACCGCGGTCTCGACGGGCAGGGGCAGGCTGACGCTCCGGAGCGGCCGGAGCGAGATCTTCGCCCAGCGGTCGACCGGCCGATCGACCAGCCGGAAGCGCAGGGCGCGCGCGCGCGGCAGGTCGCCCCGGGTCGGCGAGCGGCGCCACTGGGTGCCGGTCCAGAGGTCGTGGGTGGCCGCCTTGAAGCGCAGGGTATCCGGATCGAGGGGCCGCGAGCCCGGTTCCCACTGGAGGCGCAACGCCACGCCCCGGCTGTTGCGGATCCGGCCGATCGAATCGAGAGTGGCGTCGTCCGAGAACCCCGCGGCCTCGAGCTCCGCGCCCAGGCCCGCTCCCCGGCCGACGATGTAGGGCGACCGGATGCGTGGCAGGAGGGCGAAGAACGGGACCGCGACGAGCAGCGAGGCGACCGTCGCGACCGCCACGAAGCCCCGGAGCGGCACCGGTCCGAGCTCCGCCTCGTCGCGCCCGAACTGGGCCAGCACGTGGTACCAGGCGAAGCGGACGAGGAGCGACAGGCCGGCGACAGCGAAGAGGGCGACGTAGAGGACGATCGACGGATGGACGCTCGTGCCCATCGCGGCGAGGAAGAGAAAGAAGATGCCGATCGCCGCCTGCCACTTGTCCGCTTCGCGCGCGAGCGAGAAGAGCTTGACCAGGAGGGCGAAGAGGCCGAGGTGGAGGATCGGGCCGACGATCCGGCCGTGGCCGAGGACGGCGAGATCGAGCCAGCCGAACGGCAGGTAGGCGAGACCGATCAGGTTCATCGCCCAGCGCGGCAGCCAGCGCTCCGGATCGCGCCGCGCCCGGCGCAAGAACAGGACGACGATCCCCGCGTAGGCGACGAACACGGGCCATTCGAGAACCTCGTTCCACGGCAGCGGGATGGGCGCCACGAGGGCGAGCCAGCCGAGCGCCTCGCGCTTGCCGCGGCCGAATCGGAGGCTCATGCCGCGCCCTCCGGCTCGAGCCGGATCGCGAGTGAGCGCGCGCGCGGGTCGCTGCCGAACAGCGGCTCGCTCTCCGGGGGCACCGCCTGGATCAGCGCGAGGGCCGTGAGCACCGCGAGCCGCTGGCGAAAGCCGCCGGCGAAGGGGATCCGCCCGTCGCGCGCGATCAGCTCGACCTCGTAGCCGCGCCCGAGGTGCTGGACGGCGGCGGTCGCCGCCTCGCTCACCAGCCGCTCGAAGCGCTCGCGCCGGAAGGGATCGTCGAGCGCGCCGACCCCGTTGTCGAACTGGATCGACAGGCGGCGATTCTGCTCGCTCTCGCGCTCCGTGTAGACCATCGCGCCAGTGCGCGCGGTCTGCTTCCAGTGGATGCCGCGCGGATCGTCGCCCTGGCGGAACGCGCGCAGGGCGTGCAGCTCGTGGCCGCGCCCCGCGCGCCGGGCCGAATCGTCCCCCATCGCCTCGTTCTCGACGGTGCGCATTCCTTCGGCGGAGAACAGCTCCGGGAAGACCAGGAGGTCGCGGTCGACCCTCACGCGCACGCCCTTCCGGAAGAAACCGAAAGGGAACAGGCTCGCGACGTGCGCGAAGGCGAAGCTGTGGCGCCCGCGCCGGCGGACCATGACCTCGAGCCGGCCGCGGCTCCGCCCGCCGCGGGGCAGGTACGGCACGAGGAGCGGCTGGCCGGCGCCGTCGACCGAGAAGAGGAGGAACCAGCGCGGCCAGAGCCGCCCGCGGCTCTTGAGCGAGAAACCGATAGCGAACGGCTGGCTCGCGTAGACCTCGTCCGGCATGGCGAGATCGATCGTCAGCCCATGCACGTTCTGGCGCGACGCGATCCCGGAAACGGTCAGCCCGCCGAACATCGCGGCGAGCGTGATGTAGAGCGCGTTGTTGCCGGTGTTGGTCGCGGCGACCGCCACGACGAGAGTGAACAGCACGTACCAGAGCCCGACCTTGGTGATCCGGATGCCCTCGGGGATCTCGCGGCGCGGCATGGCGCGGAAGACCCCCTAAACAGGAACGGGTGTCGCGGCGACGACCCGTTCGATCGCGCGGCGGGTGGCTTCCAGGTCGGAGCTGCCGCGCTTCAAGATCACGCGGTGCGCGAGCACCGGCGCCGCGAGACGCTGGACGTCGTCGGGCAGGGCGAAGGCCCGCCCTTCGCACAGAGCCAGCGCCTGGATGGCGGTAAAGAGCCCTTGGAGGCCGCGGGTCGAAACGCCCAGGAGGAACTCCCCGTCCTGGCGCGTCGCCTCGGCGAGCGCGAGCAGGTAGTCGGCGAGCCTCTCGCTGACCCGGATCCGCTGCACTCGGGCCTGGAGATCGAGCAGCTCGGTCCGATCGAGCACCGCCGGCAGCTGCTCGAGGAGGTCCTCGACTCCCCCCGAGAGCAGCAGCTCGCGCTCGTCGGCGCGCGGCGGATAGCCGAGCGAAAGCGACATCAGGAAGCGGTCGAGCTGCGATTCGGGGAGCGGGAACGTGCCGTGGTACTCGAGCGGATTCTGGGTCGCGAGGACGAGGAACGGCGCCGGCAGGGCATAGCGCTTGCGGTCGACCGAGACCTTGCGCTCGCTCATCGCTTCGAGCAGAGCGCTCTGCGTCTTCGGCGTCGCCCGGTTGATCTCGTCGGCGAGCACGACGTGGGCGAAGAGAGGCCCGGCGACGAACTCGAACGCCTGCGTCTTCTGGTTGAAGATCGAGACGCCGACGATGTCCGACGGCAGGAGGTCGCTGGTGAACTGGATGCGCTGGAAACCGAGCCCGAGCGAGCGGGCGAGCGCGTGCGCGAGCGTCGTCTTGCCGACGCCCGGCACGTCCTGGACGAGCATGTGGCCGCGCGCGAGCAGGCAGACGGTCGCGAGCCGGATCACCTCGCTCTTGCCGCGGACCACCTGGGCGATGTTGTCCTCGAGGCGGCGGATCGGGTCGGCGGCGGATACTGGGGCGGATACGGCGGCGGGCGGGGCGGCGGTCAGGATCGTGTCCATGCGTTCTCCGGCGTACGAGCTCGCTCGCCGGTCCGTCCAAACCCCGGGGCGTCGATCAGGGAAAAAGATTGTAACGGAGGATCGCGTAGATGGCCGAGAAACCGTCCTTCCAGCCGATCTTCTTGCCCTCCGCGTACGTCCGACCGCGATAGGAGATCGGCACCTCGTACATCCGCGCGCCGCGCTTCGCGACCTTCGCGGTCAGCTCGGGCTCGATGCCGAAGCGGTTCGACCGCAGCGTGATCCCCTCGAGCACCTGGCGGCGGAAGACCTTGTAGCAGGTCTCCATGTCCGATAGGTTCAGGTCCGTCATCATGTTCGACAGCATGGTCAGGAACCGGTTGCCGACGTAGTGCCAGAAGAACAGCACCCGGTGCGGCCCGCCCAGGAACCGCGAGCCGAAGACGACGTCCGCCTCGTCGTCGAGGATCGGCTGGAGCAGGACCGGATAGTCGCGCGGGTCGTACTCCAAATCGGCGTCCTGGATCAGCACGAGGTCGCCGGTCACGGCGAGGAACCCGGTGCGGATCGCCGCCCCCTTGCCCCGGTTCTCCGGCTGCTCGATCAGCCGGATCTCCGGCTCGCCGCGGCCGGCGATCTCGCGCAGCAGCTCGCGCGTGCCGTCCTTCGAGCCGTCGTCGACCACCACGATCTCGATCTCGACGTCCGCGGGCACGGGAGCCGCCGCCACCCGCCTGAGCAGATCGGCGATCGTCGCGCGCTCGTTGTAGGCGGGAATGACGACGGAGAGCTTCGGCATGAGCCTGCTAGTCTCCCACGGAAGGCGGCGGGGTGGTCAAGGCGCAGGGCGAATGGCGCCTCGAAGACGTCGAGATTCGGGATTCCCGAGCCAATCTTCCCCGAAGTGTCAAGAAATGGGGGGCGTTTTCCGTCTTTACCAGGTGGAGGGACTTCTCCACCGTGACCAGCCACGACCGGTTGTTCAAGAACCTGTTCCGCTCCTCCTTCCGGGATCTGCTCGCCTTGGCCGACGGCGAGCTGGCCGCAGGCCTCCCCTCCGGGGAGATCGCATTCCTCGAGAAAGAGTTCTCGCTCGAACTGCCGGAGGGTGAGCGCCGCGAGGTCGACCTCCTGGCGGCGATTCCGGACGCCTCGGGCGCGACCCAGCTCTTGGTCCACCTCGAGATCGAGAGGCGCTATCGCTCGAGGATCGGCCGCCGTCTCTGGCGCTATTCGCTCCTGCTCCACCTGCGCCATCCCGAGCCGTTGGTATCCCTCGTGGTCTTCCTCAGCGGCGGGCCGCCCGGGCCGGTGTGGGCGGTCCACGTCGAGGAGGCGCTCGGGCGCGAAACCACGCGCTTTTCTTACCTGTCGTTCGGCCTCTCGAGAATGCCGGCCGAGACGCTCCTCGCCCGGCCTGAGCCGCTCGCCTGGGGTCTCGCCGCTTTGGCCAAACCCGGGGATCTCGGCAAGGTAAGGCTCAAGCTCGAGCTCCTGCGCCGGATCGCGCGAGTTCAAATCGGCGAGACCCAGCGCTCCCTGTTGATCAACTGTGTCGAAACGTATCTACAATTGACGAGTCGCGAGGCCGCGGTGTTCGAGACTCTGCGGGCTCAGGACTCTCCGGAGGTTGAAGAGATGGAACTGACCTGGGCCGATCAAATCGAAGCCAAGGGTGAAGCCAAAGGCATGAAGAAGGGCCGCGAGAGAGGCATTGAGGAGGGCCTGGAACGAGGGGTCGAGAGGCTTCGGCACACGGTGCTCCGGCAGTTGGCTCAGCGGTTCGGGCCGGTTTCCCCTGTCCTACGCCGGCGGGTCGAGGCGATCCGCTCGCTCGACGAGCTGGGCGCGATCGCCGATCGGATCTTGGAGGTGCAGGCGATCGAGGACCTGGGGCTCGGATGACCGAAGCCCTGCCTCTCGACAAATCGGGCCGCGCCGTCCGCGACATGTTCGCGGGCGTCGCGCCTCGTTACGACTTCCTGAATCACCTGCTCTCGGGCGCTCTCGACGTCGTCTGGCGGCGCAAGTCCGCGCGCGCGCTCGGCGACGTGAAGGCCCTCGAGGTGCTCGACCTCTGCTGCGGCACGGGCGACCAGGCGCTCGCGGTATCGAAGCGGGGCGGGCGGGTGACGGCCGGCGATTTCTGCGTGCCCATGCTCGCTCTCGCGCGGAAGAAGGCTCGCGGGCGCGGCGCCCCGCGCTGGCTCGCCTCCGACGCCCTCGCCCTCCCCTTTCCCGACCGTCGCTTCGGCGCCGCGACCGTCTCCTTCGGCCTGCGCAACGTCGCGGACCTCGACCGGGCGCTTCAGGAAATCCGCCGCGTCCTCGCGCCCGGCGGCCGGCTCGCCGTGCTCGAGTTCGCGCTGCCCGAAAACAGGCTGCTCCGCGGCCTCTACCTCTTCTACTTCCTCCACCTGCTGCCCGGCATCGGCAAGCTCTTCTCGCCGCGCGGCTCGGCGTACTCTTACCTGCCCAACTCGGTCCTCCCTTTCCCGCAGCGGCGCGACTTCACCGCCCGCCTGGAGGCGGCCGGCTTTGCCCAAACGGCCTGGCGGGACCTCACCTTCGGCACCGTGTGCCTGTACACCGGGAGGGTCGATTGAACATTTCGACGGAGCGAAGGACGGCGGCGATTCTGGACGGACGGGAGCTCGCGGCCCGGATCCGCGGCGAGGTCGCCCTCGGCGTGGCCGAGCTGGTCGCCCGCGGCGGCCGGCCGCCCGGCCTCGGCGTCATCCTGGCGGGAGAGGATCCGGCCTCGCACGTCTACGTCGGGAGCAAGGTGAAGGCCTGCGCCGAGGTGGGCATGATCGGCAAGAAGGTCACGCTGCCGGAGGATCTGACCGCGCCCGTGCTCCACGCGGCGATCGAGCAGCTCAACCGCGACCCGGAGATCGACGGGTTCCTGGTCCAGCTGCCGCTGCCGAACGGCCTGTCGGAGAAGGACGCGCTCCTCTCGATCGACCCCGACAAGGACGTGGACGGCTTCCATCCGGTCAACGTCGGCCGCCTCTGGGTCGACGAGCCCGGCTTCACGCCCGCCACGCCGACCGGCATCGTGCGCCTCTTGAAAGAGCACTACGCCGCGCAGGGAAGCTCGCTCCTCGGCCGCGAGGTGGTGATCGTCGGACGGAGCGCGATCGTCGGCAAGCCGATGGCCGGGCTCCTCCTGCGCGAGCACTGCACGGTGACGATCGCCCACTCGCGCACGGTCGACCTCCCCGCCGTCACCCGCCGCGCCGAGATCCTGATCGTCGCGATCGGCCGGGCCGGGCTGATCGGCCCGCAGCACGTCCGCGAGGGAGCGGTGGTGGTCGACGTCGGCATGAATCGGGTCCGGGACGCCGAGACCGTCGAGCGCCTGTTCCCGGGCGATCCGGGCAAGGCGCGCCAGCTCGCCGAGAAGGGATCGATCCTGACCGGAGACGTCGACTTCCACGGCGTCTCGCGCATCGCCTCGGCGATCACCCCGGTGCCCGGAGGCGTCGGCCCGCTCACCGTCGGCATGCTGGTCGCGAGCGCGCTCGCCGCCTCCCGCCGCCGCCAGGGATTGTGAACGCACACAAGGAAGCCCCGCTCCGCGTCGGCCTGACGGGAGGGCTCGCGAGCGGCAAATCGACCGTCGCCCACCGCATCACGGAAGCCGGCTGCCTGGTCCTCGACGCCGACCGCCTGGTCGCCGACCTCTACCGGCCGGGCGAGCCGGGTGCCCTCGCCGTGCGCGAGCTGTTCGGCCCTTCCTCTCTGGATTCGACGGGCGCGGTCGACCATCGCGCCGTCGCCGCCCGGGTCTTCGCGGACGAGGAAGCCCGCCACGCGCTCGAGCGCGCGATCCATCCGCTCGTCCGCCGCCGCTTCGAGGAGATCACCGGCGGCCAGCTGCCCGGGGCGATCGTCGCCCTCGAAGCGACCCTCCTGGTCGAAGCCGGTTTCGGCCCGGGATTCGATCTGGTCGCGACCGTCGAGGCCCCTGCCGCCCTCCGCCTCGCCCGGGCGATCGCCCGAGGACTCCCCGAGGAGGGAGCCCGCGCCCGCCTCGCCGCGCAAGGCGACGGCACCCCCCGCCGCCAGGGCAGCCACCGCATCCTCGACAACGACAGGGATCTCGATCGGCTCGAACGCCAGATTGCGGCCTTCCTCGACGACCTCCGCGCGCTCGCTCAGCGCTCCGCCACCGCGGGCCACGGCTCATAAGCCACGAAGTACTCAGCAGATCCGAGCACAAAAGGCATCGCGACACACGAATCGCCTCGCGACGAACACGAAGATCGGTCCCGCACATCACAAAGGCTCCTCTTCGTCGTCAACGGAGCCTCTTTGCAACACAAGGACCACCGATGCGACGCTACGAACCGCTGAGCTGACACAAATCACCACTGAGCGGACACTAGACACCACTGTTCTGACACGAAACACCGCATTTGCATCACGGTGCTCCACTCCCACGACACGACAACGGATGTTCCGCGCACAGGAAA
>DATMZM010000160.1:0-12685 GCA_035607445.1 Thermoanaerobaculia bacterium
GCAAACTCTATCGCAGGAAGACGCGGCACCGGCGGCCGAAAGGGCCCACCGCGGCGATCGGGAGCGGTCGGGAGGGGCCTTGGCGGCCGATCCCGACTCGTTCGCGCTGGGGGCCGGAGATCAGATCGGCGACTTGAGCGCCGCGCCGACGATCTTCTCGTCGATCACCAGCTTGTGGTGGTCGCCCTCCGGCGCCACCTCCTCGGAGCCGAAGGGGTCGAACTCGTAGGGCTTGATCACCCGGCCGAAGACCGATTTGAGCGCGCGGGCGCCGATGCGGCTGCTCTTGGACGCCTCGTCCGCGATCTTCAAGACCGCCGCGTCCGTGACGTCGAGGTCGATGCCCATCTTGCGGAAGAAGTTCCGGGAGACCTGGAGCACGCCCTCGGCCGGCTCGCCGAAGATGCGCGCGAGGGTGCCCGGCGTCAGGTCCTCGAGGATCACCGCGTTGTCGAAGCGCGAGAGGAACTGCGGCTGCATGCCGTATTCGAACAGGTCCTCGGGGCGGAAGTGATGGCGGAGCGTGAAGTACTCGCGGATCTGGATCTTGCCGTTCTCGTAGACCGTGGTCGTCGGCAGCTTGATGCCGCTCTTGGGCGAGACGACGCGCTGGAAGACCTGGTCGTAGAGGTTCTCGAACGCCCCGGCGCAGAGGAACAGCATCTTGCCCGTGTCGATCCAGACGTTCACCGTCTCGGCCACTTTGTCGCGCATCACCGTCATTTTGTGCAGCACCCTCTCGCCTTCGATCAGGGTCAGGAGCGCCTGCTGGATGTTGATGCCCGTGACGTAGGGCTTGCCGCCGACGATTCCCGAGACCTTGTCGATCTCGTCGAGGCAGACCGTGGCGCGCTCCATCGAGCGCGCGATCTCCTCGGCCGTCGCGTCGGGGCCGAGCACCTGGCGGGTGCGCTCTTCGAGACGCATGAAGAGCCGGCTCGTATCGACCGCTCCGTCCTCCGTCGCGAAGGTGCTCGCGTTCAGGATCTGGACGACGCGGTATTCGCGGAACTCGTCGTGCTCCGCGTAGAGCGCCTCGATGCCGCGCATGATGGTCGTCTTGCCCGTACCGGAGTTGCCGATCAGGAGGAGGTTGCCGAACTTCTCCCCCTGAAGGTGCTTGAAGATGGCGACCGCGACGAAGCGGAGCGTTTCGTCCTGGCCGATGACGCGGCGGGAGAGGAAATCGTGGATCTCGACGGGTTTCATGGCTTTCCGTAGGTGAAGGCGGCCGGTAAGCCGCGAAGGAAACGATTCTATTTGCAAAGCCCGCGCCGAGCGGCTAGGATTCCGGGGCTTTCCCGGAGTCGCCCGGCTATGTCTTCAGTGTTGCGCTGGCTACCCCTGTCGACGCTCGCCCTTTGTGCGGCGTCGCCCTGCCTCGCCCAGGGGACGTCGACCCTGCCCGCGCCGGTCGTCGTCTTCGCGACCCCGGGGGTCAAGCAGGTGTCGCTCCAGGCCTGCAACTCGGCCGGCTGCAACACGGCCCAGAAGAACGTCACCGTCGAGAGCGCGGTGCCGGCGATCCTCTCGGCGACGGCCCTGCCCGGCACCGTCGAGTCGGGCGACCTGGTCAAGCTCTCGGGCTCGGGCTCGGGCGCTCCGCCGCTCACCTACACCTGGCGGATCACCCAGGGCCTGACGCCCGTCGCGACGCTGCCCGGGGCGACCCTCTGGTGGGACACGGCCGGCGCCGCCCCCGGCCTCTACGCGGCGCAGCTGACGGTGTCGAACAGCTTCGACCAGGCGCTTTCGCTGCCCCTGCCGATCCTCGTCGTCACCTCGCCGGTGCGCAGCTTCTTCACGGTCTCGCCCTGCCGCGTCCTCGATACGCGCAATACCGTGGCGCTCGCCTCGGGGGTCGCGCGCTCGGTCGCGATCGCGGCGGCGGCCTGCGGCGTGCCGGCGACCGCGCGGGCGATCTCGGCGAACATCTCGGTCACCACGCCCACCGGCTCGGGCCAGGTCGTCGTCTACCCGGGCAACTATCCGAAGCCGGGGACGTTCTCGCTCAACTTCTCGGCCGGCCAGACGCGCACGAACAACCTGATCCTGGCGCTCGCCAACGACGGCACGGCGACGCTGGCCGTCGACGCGACGGTCTCCGGAACGAGCGGGACGGTCCAGTTCATCCTCGACGTCAACGGCTACTTCGAGTAGGGCAGATTGGAGGGCGGGCCGGGTCGGCCGGTCGGCTCGATCTCGCGCTCAGGCGCGCGAGAGCCGGTTCAGGCTCGCGCGCAGGAGGTCGTGGAACGCCGCGTCCGGCCGCTCGCGGCGGGCTTCGGCGACGGCGCGCTCGGCCTGGGCCGGCTTGTAGCCGAGGTTGACCAGGGCGGAGACGACGTCGGGGTCCGCGGCGGGCGCGCGGGAGGGCAGCTCCGCCGCGAGCTCGCGCATCTTGTCCTTGAGCTCGAGGATCATCCGCTCCGCCGTCTTCTTGCCGATACCGGGGATCGTCGAGAGGCGTCCGAGATCGCCCGCGGCGAGGGCCGAGAGCAGGTCATCGGGCGGCATGCCGGAGAGGATCACCCGGGCCAAGCGCGGCCCGATCCCCGAGACGGCGATCAGGCGCTCGAAGATCAGCTTCTCGCGCTCGGTCCAGAAACCGTAGAGCGACAGGCCGTCCTCGCGCAGGTGGGTGTGGACGAAGAGGCCGATCGGCCCCGAGTCCGGCCCGGTCTTTTCGATCTCGTAGAAGGTCGAGAGGGGAATGGAGACCTCGTAGCCCACCCCCTGGACGTCCAGGAGGACCCGCTCGGGGCTCACCTTCTGCGGCAAGCCCCGCAGGAATCCGATCATCCGGGAAGCCTCTAGCTCTTCGGCTGCGCCTGGTCCGGATCGATCCCCATCTTCTGCAGGAACGGCCGGCTGAAGTTGACGCCGACGTCCTGGCGGCGCTTCTCGATCAGCGACTGGAGCAGGCGCGAGAGCTTCTCGCGCGAGAGCGAGTCGCGCGTCTCGTCGCGCTTGGTCGCGAACTCGATCGGGTCGAAGCTCTTCTTCTCGGCGACCGAAAACAGGATCGCGCCCTGGGCGTCGAGCACCGGCCCGCCGATCTGGCCCGGCGCCATGGCGAGCGCGGCCTTCGCCACCTCCGGGCTGTTGCCGAGGCCCGTGATCGGGCCCGCCGCGCCGAACTCGCCGCTGTCGACCGCCGCGACGCCGAGGTCCTTCGCGATCTGGTCGATCGTGCCGCCCTTGGCTTTCGCCTCGGCGAGCTGGGCGAGGGCCAGCTGACCCTGCTTCTCGCGGGCGAGCGCCAGCCGAACCCTCGGCTCGACCTCGGTCTGCTCGGGGATCCGCGGTGGCAGGACGTCCTTCAAATAGAGGATCGCCCAGCCGCGCGGCACCTGGATCGCCTGCGAGACGGCGCCCTTGGCGAGTGCGAACGCCGCGTCGTTGAACGCCGGCGCGCGGCCGAGCCCGGTGACCGGGTCCTCCTTGCCGAAGCGGCCGGTCGAGGCGGTGTAGGTGAGCGTCGCGTCCTGGCGCGCGAGGTTGTCGAGCGCCTCGGGCCCGGCGGGCTTCTCCTTGGCGAGCCTCTCCGCGAGCTGCTTCGCCTTGCCCTCGGCCTGCGTCTTCGTCCGCTCGCCGGTCAGGCGGAAGACGATCTGCTGCTTGACGTCCTCGAGGCTCGCGACGCCGGCCGGCCGGCTGCCCTCGACCTTGATCAGGTGGAAGCCGAACGAGCTGCGGACCGGACCGACCACCTGGCCGGGCTGCGCCGCGAACGCGGCCTCCTCGAACTCCTTGACCATGCGGCCCTTGCCGAACCAGCCGAGATCGCCGCCCTGCGCCTTGGAGCCGGTGTCCTCGGAGAGCTCCTGGGCCACCTTGGCGAAGTCCTCGCCGGCGGCGATCCGGGCCTTCGCCGCGTCGATCTTCTTGCGCGCCGCCGCCTCGTTCTGCTGGTCGTTGACCATGGTCAGGATGTGGCGGGCCTTGACCTCGGCCTCGTGCTTGAACTCGTCCTGATGGGCGTCGAAGTAGGCCTTGACCTCGGCGTCCGCGACCGACGCCTGGGTCATCAGCTTGCCTTCGTCGACCAGCAGGTAGGCGGCCTCGCGCTGCTCGGGGAGCCGGTACTCGTCCTTGTGGCTCGAAAAGTAGGCGGCGACCTCGGGCGCGGGGATCGCCTCGCCCTGGAGGAAGCGGCTGCGCGGGAGCAGGACGTAGCGGATCTTCGCCTTCTCGACCTGCTCGCGATAGGAGCGCTCGATCTCGGCGTCGCTGACGTAGACCGTCCCCTGGAGGATCTGGTTCAGGCGCTCGAGAGCGATCTGCTCGCGCGCCATGGCCTCGAAATCGGCGGGCATCATCTGATAGCCGCGCCGGACCATGTTCTCGTAGGCCTCCTGGCCGACGAAGTTGCCGCTCGCGTCCTTCATCCCGGGCAGCTCGAGGATCGCCTTCTGGAGGTCGGCCTCGGAGGGCTCAAGCCCCAGCCGCACCGCTTCGCCGAGGAGCAGCTTCTTGTTGACCGCGCTGTTGAGCGCCGCGAGCGGCAGCCCCAGCTTGTCGGCGAGGTCGTTGCTGAACTGGTCGCCGTAGATCTGGCGGTAGCGGCTCTCGAGAGCCCGATACTCGCGCTGGACGTCGACCTGGCTCACCCGGTCGCCGCCGACCGTCGCGGCGGTCGACTCGTCGGAGACCCGGCCCGAGGAGACGCGGCCGAAGTCGAGGAAGATCGCGAGCACGAACAGGATCACGATCACCCACAGGATCCAGCTGAGGTACTTCAAGTTGTCGCGCAGAACTTTGAGCATTCGCCACTCCCGGGGGGCTCGATCACCTCGATCGCTCGAGCCGACGAACTGTAGCAGCGCGCAGGGCGGCAGCACAACCGCGAGGCGTCCGCGCGGGGCCGGCCGCGTGATAGATTGACGGGCTCGGTTCGAGGAGTTTTCCGTGGCCCGCCGCCCGAAGGATCGGAAGCGAAAAGACTGGTACAGCATCTCGTTGGAGACCCTGCGCAACGCGGGGACCCTGCTCGTGGTCGCCGCGGTCCTGGGCGTCAGCGTCCACTATTACCGGGTCTGGGAGGAGCGGGCGCTCGCCCACGAGGCGACGAAGGTCATCGAGGACGCGCGCAACCTTTTCGATCGCGTCCGGTCGATCGCGACCCGCAGCCAGGCCGGCGAGCTCGAGACCGCCCGCCAGAGCCTGGCGACGGCGGATGCGCACTTGCGCGAGCGCCACTACCACGACGCGGTCCAGGCCGCCCGCTACTGCCGTTCCCTGCTCCAGACCCTCCTCGACGCCTCCGCGAGCGGAGCGCCCGGCGCGGCGCGCTTCATCTCGCTCCAGGGCGAGGTCGAGTACCGGCGGGGCGAGAGCGGCGATTGGCTGGAAGCGAAGAACCGGGTCGCGCTCAAGCCCGGCGACTACGTGCGGACCTCCGACGGCGGCTCGGCCGAGATCATGTTCGCGAACGGCACCTTCTATACGGTGCGGCCGAAGACCCAGGTCATCGTGTCGACGGGCCTCGGCCGGAGCGGCGAGGAGGAGCAGTCGATCCGGATGGACTACGGCTGGGTCGACCTCTCGACGCGCCAGCGGCCGAGCCAGGTCGTGACGCCGGGCTCCCAGGCGCGCATCCGCGCGCAGTCGGACGCGTTCGTCACCTACGACCGCGACGCGCGGGAAGGGCGGATCGGCGCGCTCCGGGGATCGATCGAGGTCACCTCGCCGACGGGCTTGAGGCAGGTCGTCGGCAACCTCCAGCAGGTCGTGCAGAAGGGCGATCAGCTCTCGGCGCCCGCCCGCCTGCTCGATCCGCCGAAGCTCGCGACGCCGAACGACAACCTCGAGCTCGAGCTCGAGCGCACGCGCACCCTGGCCCTGCGCTGGGAGCCGGTGCCGGGCGCCGCCTCGTACGCCCTCGAAGTCGGACGCAATCACCTGTTCGTCAACAACGTGATCGCGGATTCGGGCCGGCGGAAGACCACCGCCACGCTCGGCCTGCGCGGCGAGGGCAGCTTCCTGTGGCGGGTGGCGGCGGTCGACGGCGCCAAGACCCAGGGGCCGTGGAGCGAGCCGCGCAAGTTCCGCGTCGCCTCGATAAGGATCGCCTCGCCGAACGGCGAGCGCGACACGAAACCGCCGGCGCTTGACCTCGACGACATCAAACCTTACGGTACTATTTTGATCGTCGGCGGCAAGACCGAGCCCGGGGCTCGACTTTCCATCAACGGCGAGGCGGTCGAGGTCGATCCCAACGGCGCATTCAACAAGGCGATTCAGATCACCAAAGAAGGCTGGAGCACCGTAGAGATCCGGGCCGCCGACGCGCAGGGAAACCCCACGGTCGTCAAGCGCTCGGTGTTCATCGAAGGCTCCTGAAATCTCGCAACGAAGCGTAGGCGCGCCGGAACCGACGGGTGCTCTCGCGCGATGGACCCCTCTCAAGCTACGTCGGGAAAGGATAGAGAGTGCCTCTCGCTTCCGCTCTGCGCTATTTCTCGAAAGACCTGGCGATCGATCTCGGGACCGCCAATACCCTGGTCTTCGCCAAGGGCCAGGGGATCGTGGTCCGCGAGCCTTCGGTCGTCGTCGTCAATAAATTGACCAATCGAATCGTCGCGGTGGGCGCCGAAGCGAAGGAGATGCTCGGCCGCACCCCCGGCAACATCGAATCGATCCGGCCGATGAAGGACGGCGTGATCGCCGACTTCGAGGTGACCGAGCGCATGCTCGAGCACTTCATCAAGAAGGCGCACGGCCGCAAGATGTACGTCCACCCGCGGATCGTCATCGGCGTGCCTTCCGAGATCACGCAGGTCGAAAAGCGCGCGGTCAGGGACTCGGCGATGCGCGCCGGCGCCTCCGAGGTGTTCCTGGTCGAGCAGGCGATGATGGCCGCGATCGGCGCCGGCCTGCCGATCACCGAGCCCTCGGGCAACATGATCGTCGACATCGGGGGCGGCACGACGGACGTGGCGGTGATCTCGCTCGCCGGCACGGTCTACAGCCGCTCGGTGCGGGTCGCCGGCAACGAGATGGACATCGGCATCATCCAGTACCTCAAACGCAAGTACAACCTGCTGATCGGCGAGCGCACCGCCGAGCAGATCAAGATCGAGCTCGGCTCCGCCCATCCGCTCAAGGAAGAGATCCGGATGGAGATCAAGGGGCGCGACCTGGTCGAGGGCGTGCCCAAGACGCTGACGATCTCGGACGAGGAGATCCGCGAGGCTCTCGCCGAGCCGGTCGCGGCGATCGTCGAGGCGGTGCGGATGGCGCTCGAGCGGACCCCGCCCGAGCTCTCGGCCGACATCATGGACAAGGGCATCGTGCTCTCGGGCGGCGGCGCGCTCTTGCGCAACCTCGACCAGCGCCTGCGCGACGAGACCGGGCTGCCGGTGCTGCTCGCCGAGGACCCCCTCTGCTCGGTGGTGCTCGGCACCGGCCGCGTGCTGTCGGACATCGACCTCCTGCGCAAGGTCTCGATCCGGTAGGGGTCGCCCGCCGGAGATAGAGCGTGGACGAGCGCCGCATCGCTTGGCTGCTGATCCTCGTCCTCGCGACGCAGTTGACGCTCCTCGCGCTCCAGGTGCCGGGAGCCGGCGGGCGGGGGACCTTCCTCGGCAGCCTGGGCCTGCGGCTGGTCGGCCCGGCGGCCCGGACCGTCGGGTCGCTGTCGGGCTCGTTTCGGAGCGCGGGCGAAGGGGTCCGCCTCCAGGGCCGGCTGGTCGACGAGAACCGCCGCTTGAAGCGCGAGGTCGAGGAGCTGCAGCTCGAGCTGCTGCGGCTCGAGGACGTGCGCGGCGAGGCCGACCGGCTGGCCTCCGCCCTGCGCTACACCGCGCCGCCGATCGGGCGGCTGCGCGCGGCGGACGTCGTCTATCTCGACTTCTCGTCCTGGCTGACGACGCTCGTGCTCTACGCCGGAGACCAACCCGTGCAGCTCAACCAGACCGTGCTCGCGCCGACCGGGCTCGTCGGCCGGGTCGTCGAGGTCGCGCCCCCCTACGCCAAGGTCCAGCTCCTGACCGACCGCGCCGCGAGCGTCGGGGCGATGATCGCCCGCTCGCGCCGGCAGGGCGTCGTGCGCGGGGCCGGCAGCGGGGCTCTCGAGCTCGACTACGTGCCGGTCCAGGCGGAGGTCAAGCCGGGGGACCGCGTGCTCACGGCGGGCATCGACGGCGTCTTTCCGCGCGGCATCCCGATCGGCACCGTGGTCTCGGTCAAGGCCGGCGCTCAGCTCTTCCACGAGATCGGGGTCGCCGCGGCGGTCGACCTGGGCGCCCTCGATCGGGTCTACCTGCTCGACTACGAGCCGGTCCCGGAACGCCTGCAGAGGACGAGCGATGTCCGTCGTTAAGTTCCTCCTCGCCCTCGGCGCGGCGCTCCTCCTCCACCTGGTCGGGGCGCGCCTCCACCCGAACCTGCCCCAGGCGCTCGACCTCTTCCTGCCGGTCGTCGTCCTCAACTCCCTCTCGGGCTCGTCGCTCGCCGGGCTCCTCGGCGGCCTCGCGGCGGGCTGGGCCCAGGATTCGGTCACCGGCGGTTTTTACGGCCTCTACGGGTTCGCCGATACCGTGGTCGGCTACGCGACGGCGCGCCTCGCCCAGCGCCTGGTCGTCCAGCGCGCGGTGGGCGTCTTCGGCATCGCGGCCTTCGCCTCGGCGCTCCAGCAGGTGATCCTGATCGCGCTCTCGCTCCTCCTCCTGCCGCAGGCGAGCGTGCCGGCTCCGGTCTGGGTCGCCGTGCGCGCCCTGACGACCGGCCTCGCCGGTATGCTGGTCTACACCGCCTCCGCCCGCTTCCGCCGCCTGGCCGAGAGCCGGCGCAAGAGCCGGATGAGCCGCCTGCGCATGGATCGCCCATGATGGACCGCTGAGGAGAGATCGCCCATGAAAGTCGTCCGCGAGCTGCGCGAGGACCTGATCGGCCGCATCCGGCTGATGAACGGTCTCGTCACCGGTCTCCTGGTCGCGATCGCCTGCTGCTACTGGTTCGTCCAGATCGTCCAGGGCGACCACTTCCGCGAGCTGGCCGAGAACAACCGCCTGCGCAAGCTGCCGATCAAGGCGCCGCGCGGCCTGATCTACGACCGCAACGGCCATCTGCTGGTCGAGAACATCCCGAGCTACAACCTGCTGATCGATCGGAGCCGCAGCGCCTCGCTGCCCGCCGCTCTCGCGTTCGCGGCAGGGATCCTCGGCCGGCAGCCTGCGGAGCTGCAGGCGATCGTCGACCGCGACCGCGCGACGCCGGGCTTCCGCCCGGTCCTGCTCGCCGAGCACCTGACGCTCCCCCAGGTCGCCCAGGTGGGGGTCGAGGGCCTCGAGTTCCCGGAGTTCGAGGTCGAGGTCCAGAACCTGAGGCTCTACCGCCACGGCCCGCAGACCGCCCACGCTCTCGGCTACCTGGGCGAGGTGACGCCCCAGGAGGTCGAGCGCTCGGACGGCGCCTACTCGCCGGGCGACCTGGTCGGCAAGAGGGGCATCGAGCAGGTCTTCGATCACCTCCTGCGCGGCCGGGACGGCGAGCGGGTGGTCGTCGTCGACAGCCGGGGCAAGCTGCTCGAGGAGTACGGCCGCCGGCCCGCCGAGCCGGGCAAGCCGCTCAAGCTGACCCTCGACCTCGACCTGCAGCAGCTCGCGATCCAGCTCTTCGACGGCCCGGACAAGGTGGGCTCGGTCGTCGCGCTCGACCCCCGGAACGGCGAGATCCGGGCCTTCGTCTCGGCGCCTTCGTACGATCCGAACCTGTTCGCCCGCCGGCTCGCCCGCGAGGAGTGGGAGGCGCTGATCGGCGCGCCGCACGACCCGCTGCGCGACCGCGCGATCCAGAACACCTACTCGCCCGGCTCCGTGTTCAAGATCGTGATGGCGACCGCCGGCCTGGCCGAGGGGATCGTCAACGAGAGCGATTCGGTCTGGTGCTCCGGCTCGAACACGATCTACGGCCACAGCTTCCGCTGCTGGCGCCCGGGAGGGCACGGCCGGGTCGACTTCCACGCCGCCTTGAAGCTCTCGTGCGACACGTACTTCTACCACCTCGGCCAGCGGCTCGGGATCGAGAGGATCGCCCGCTACGCCCGCCTCTTCGGCCTCGGGACGCCGACCGGCATCGAGCTGCGCGGCGAGAACCCCGGCCTCGTGCCCGACCCGGCCTGGAGCCTCGCCCGCCGCAAGCACCCATGGTACCCGGGCGAGACGATCTCGGTCGCGATCGGTCAGGGACCGATCCTGGTCTCGCCGCTCCAGATCGCGACCATGACCGCGATCGTCGCGAACGGCGGCCGGCCGGTGCACCCGCACCTGGTGGAAGGCGCGGAGGACGACCTGCCCGCGCCCCCCGAGCTGCCGGAACGCGTGCTCCGCGCCGTCCGCGCGGGGCTCGACGCGGTGGTCAACGAGCCGGGCGGCACGGCGACCGGCGCGCGTCCGAGCGACGTCCGCATCGCGGGCAAGACCGGCACGGTCCAGGTCATCGCCCAATCGGCGCGCACGAATCCGAGCTCGATGCCCTTCCGCTTCCGCGACCACGGCTGGTTCACCTCGTTCGGCCCGGTCGACGATCCGCAGCTCGTGATCGTGGTCTTCCTCGAGCACGGCGGGTCCGGCTCCCACGGCGCCGCGCCCATCGCCAAGGCCCTCTATGAGAAATATTTTGCGACCGCTCAGCCCCGCCGCGACTCCTGAGGAGCGCCAGCCGTTCGCCCAGATCGCGGCGGTCGACGGCGGCCTGGTGATCGCCGCTCTGCTGCTCGCCGCGGTCGGGCTCGCCACGGTCCACAGCGCGAGCTCCGAGCTCGCGGTCGACTACCTGCCGCGCCAGGCGCTCTGGGTCGGGCTCGGCTTCGTCCTCCTGATCGGCGCGGTCAGCATCGACTACCGCGTGCTGCTCGACCTGTCGCTGACGCTCTACCTCCTCGGGCTCGTGCTGCTCGCTCTCGTCCTCGTCCTGGGCGACGTGCGCGGCGGCGCGCGCAGCTGGTTCGTCTTCGGGCCCTGGCAGTTCCAGCCGTCCGAGTTCGCGAAGCTCGCCACCACGCTCTTCGTCGCCCGCTATCTGTCCGGGATCGACCAGCCGGTCCTGGCTCTGCGCCAGATCGCGACAGCTGTCGGCTTGGTCGCCCTGCCGATGCTCCTGATCGTCGTCGAGCCGGACATGGGGGGCGCCGCGATGTTCGTGCCGCTGCTCGTCGGCATGCTGCTGATCGCCGGGGTCAAGCTGCGCTACCTGCTGACCGCCGCCCTCCTCGCCGCGAGCCTCGGCTTCGGCCTCTGGACCTTCGGCATGAAGGAGTACCAGCGCGATCGCGTGATGACCTTCCTCCAGCCCGAGCGCGATCCCCTCGGCACCGGCTACCACGTGCGCCAGAGCAAGATCGCCGTCGGCTCGGGCGAGCTGTTCGGCAAGGGCTACATGCAGGGCACGCAGAGCCAGCTGCGCTTCCTGCCCGCCCGCCACACCGATTTCATCTTCGCCGTGCTCGCCGAGGAGTGGGGCTTCGCCGGGATCGTGACCGTCCTCGGCCTCTTCGCTCTCTACATCCGCGGCGGCGCGCGGATCGCCATGCGCGCCCGCGACCGCTCCGGGATCCTGATCGTCGTCGGCCTGCTCTCGGTCTTCTGCTTCCACGTCCTCTACAACACCGCGATGGTCGTCGGCTTCCTGCCGATCACCGGCATCCCCCTGCCGTTCCTCTCCTACGGCGGCACGTTCATGCTCTACAACTTCACCGCGACGGGGATCCTCCTGGGGGTCGATCTGCGGCGGTACGTGAATCGGTAAACAAATCTAGAATGGCGAATCGAGAATCAGGAAACCCGTTCAGCGGGGGTTCTCGATTCTTGATTCGACATTCGTCCTTCATAATTCCCCTCCCATGACCAACAAGATGCTCGTCGAGAGCGACCCCCACCAGACGCGCATCGCGGTCCTCGAAGACGACCGGCTGACCGAGATCTTCGTCGAGCGCCACCGCCACCGCGGCCTCGTCGGCAACGTCTACAAGGGGAAGGTGACGCGGGTGCTGCCCGGCATGCAGGCGGCGTTCGTCGACATCGGGCTCGAGCGCGACGCCTTCCTCTACGTCAGCGACGTGGCGACCGACGTCGAGGCGATGGAGGAGCAGGACCAGCTCGAGTACGAGATCGACGAGCCGCGGCAGGAAGAGCCCTCGCACCACTCGATGCCGTCGATCGACGATCTCCTCAAGCCGGGCCAGGAGATCATCGTCCAGGTGGTCAAGGACCCCCTGCCGAGCAAGGGCGCGCGGATCTCGACCCACGTCACGCTGCCCGGCCGCTACCTGGTGCTGCTGCCGACGGTGCGCCATTTCGGCGTCTCGCGCCGGATCGAGGACGACGCCGAGCGCGAGCGCCTGCTCGCGGTGCTCGCGGAGATCCCCGTGCCGGGCGGCGGCCTGATCGTGCGCACCGTCGGCGAGGGGCGCGGGCGCGAGGAGTTCGAGAGCGATCTCGTCTACCTCCAGAGGCTGTGGGAGAAGATCCGCCAGCGCTCGAGCCGGGTCTCGGCGCCGACGCTCCTGCACCAGGACCTCGACCTCGCGCTGCGCACCGTCCGCGACCTCCTGACCAACGACTTCAGCGTCCTCTGGGTCGACGGCGAGGAGACCTACACCCGCATCGTCGAGTTCCTCGACCAGGTGCAGGGCAACCTGGTCGGCAAGGTCCGCCTGTTCCGGCAGAGCAACACGCTCTTC
>DATMZM010000132.1:0-5128 GCA_035607445.1 Thermoanaerobaculia bacterium
TGGATGCCGCATTCCTTGGGCGCGTTGGACTCCCACCACCAGCGGCCGGCGCGCGGATCCTCCCCGATGGCCGTCGCTCGCGTGCAGGGCGAGCAGCCGATGCTGGTGAAACCCCGGGCGTAGAGCGGGTGGACCGGCACGTCGTGCTCGCGGACGTAGTCCCAGACCTCCTCCTGGCTCCAGTCGGCGAGCGGCGAGAGCTTGGCGAGGCCGCCGTGATCGTGATCGATCTCGAGCTTACGCAGGTTCGCCCGGCTCGCCCACTGGTCGCGGCGGAGGCCGGTCACCCAGGCGTCGAGCCCTTCGAGGGCCTTGCGGATCGGCTCGACCTTGCGCACGTGGCAGCAGAGGAGCCGCTGGGGCACCGAGCCCAGGAACCCGTTCGAGCCCTGGCGGCGGACCAGCGACTCGAGCTGGCGCGCGTCGGGGAAGGCGACCTCGACCGAGATCCCGTAGCGCCGCCTGACGGTCTGCATGATCTCGTGGGTCTCCTCGGGCAGGCGGCCGGTGTCGACGGTGAACACGCGGACGTCCGGGCGGATCCGCCAGGCCATGTCGAGGAGGGCCATCCCCTCGGCCTGGAAGCTGGTGCAGAGACCGAGCCGCGGGTGCCAGCGGTCGAGAGCCCACTCGAGGATCTCCTGCGGCTCGGAAGCGTCGAGATCGGCGGACAGGCGACCGGCTTCGTATTCGTCCAACAGGTCGCGCTCGTCGTAGGGTGCGACCACCAGGTGCAAGCTCGTCATCGGGCCTCCGGGGAGCGTTCGTTCGATGGGGTCGGGGCAACGCCGGCATGGCCCGAGAGGTCGGCGTCCGGCGTCCGGGTGAGCCAGGAGCGGAGGGGTTCGTCGTGCGTGCGTGCGGTGAAATACCCGTGGAGCAACCGCTCGAGAGTCAGGTGGATCTCCTCGGCCGGCACGCGGCGCAGGAGAGGCCGGCCGATCGCGGCCTCCGCGCCCAGGCCGCCGCGCAGAAAGACGTCATACCCCTGCCGGCGCTCGCCGTTCGGCCCGCGCTCGCGGAGCGTCGTCCCCTGGAGGCCGAGGTCGCCGACCCAGTGGTGGGCGCAGGCGTTCGGGCAGCCGTCCAAATGGATCGAAAGGTCGGAGACGGCATCGCCGAAGACCTGTTCGAGGTGCGCGGTGATCGTCCCCAGGCGCCTCTTCGTCTCGGCGACCGCGAAGTTGCAGTAGGGGTCGCCGGTGCAGGCGATCGCGAGACCGCGGATCGGGTGCGCGTCGAGCGGGAAGCCGATCCGCGCGACCTCGCGCACGACCTCGTCGCGCCGCTCGTCGGGGATGTTCGCGAGCAGGAAGTTCTGCCGCCGCGTCAGCCGGATCTCGCCGCCGAAGCTCGCGGCGAGGTCCGCGAGATCGACCATCTGGCTTCCCGAGATCAAGCCCGAGGGGACCGGAAAGCCGGCGAGCCAGAGCCCTTCCTGCTTCTGCCGGTGGAGCCCGGCGTGATCCCTCTCGCGGGCGGGCCCGGGAGCGACGGCGCCGTCCTCGAGCCGGCGGCCGAGGCGCTCTTCCAGCCGGGCGCGGAAGGCCGCGACGCCGACGTCCTCGATCAGGAATTTGAGGCGAGCCCGCGCGCGCGACATCCGGTAGCGCAGGTCGACGCGCCAGACGTCGACGATGCCCGCGAGCACCTCGACGGCCTCTTCCACCGGGACGAAGACGCCGAGATCGGAGGCGATGCGGGGAAAGGTCGCGAGCCCGCCGCCGATCCGGACGCCGAAGCCCGGGCGTCCGCCGCGTAGCTCGCCGACGAGGGCGATGCAGTGGATCTCGGGCGCGTTGCACTGATCGGGGCAGGCGGAGATCGTGATCTTGTGCTTGCGCGGCAGGTTCGAGTACTCGGGCCGGGAGCGGAAGAAGGCGGCGGTCGCCTCGACGATCGGCCGGACGTCGAACAGCTCCTTCGCGTCGAGCCCGGCGACCGGGCAGCCGGTGACGTTGCGCACGTTGTCGCCGCAGGCACCGGCCGTGTCGATCCCGAGCGCGGCCAGCTCGGCGAGCACCTCGGGCAGGCGCTTGAGCTCGATCTCGTGGAGCTGGACGTTCTGCCGGGTCGTCAGCTCTCCGGCGTCGCCGCCGAGATCGCGCGCGATCCGGCCGATCGCCCGCAGCCGGTCGGGAGTCAGGAACCCTCCCGGCAGCTTGACCCGCAGCATGAAGCGGCCGGTCTTCGGTTTGTCGTGGTAGAGCCCGTACCACTGGAGGCGGACGAGGTCCTCCTCCGGCACCGCCTCGTAGCCGGCTTCGACCATCGCCGGCAGCTCGCCGAGCACGTCGAGCCCCGGCTTGTCGCGCTTCAGGCGCTCGATCGAGTTCCGCTTGTAGACGGCCTCCCAATCGGGAGGCTCGGAGGTCTGGAGGGCCCGCACGGATACGCCTCTTCCTTTCCGGCTCCAGAGGGAGCCGCATCGATCGCGGGGAAACTGCCGGCAGGGGATCGATGGCCGCGGGCGCGGGGAGACGGGAAAACCGTCCCCGGCCCGCTAGCTACAGAGGGAGGAGAGAGGCGCGGGCGGGAAGCTCGTACGACTCATTTGTGAGTAAGATGATCGAGATTGATTCCGCTGTCAAGCCCCCCGCTCCCGTCACTTCACGCGGATGCTCCGCACCAGGGCGGAACCGAAGCGATCGAGCCCCTCTTTCAGCATCTGCCAATCGCTGACGTAGGTGCCCCTCCGCGTCGGCGCGGTCAGGCGGAAGAGGAACGTGGCGGTCTGGCCGGGGCGGATCTGGGCATTGCGGCCGAGCAGCTTGCGCGGCGAGGTGAACGGATCGCTGTCCTCGCCCGCGCCGAGCTTGTAGCCGTCGGCGCGGGTCCAGACGGTGGTGCCGAGGTTGCGGACGGTCACGCTCACCATCGCGCTCGCGCCGCGGTTGAGGGTCGCCGGGAACGTGCTCGACACGATCTCCGCCCCGTCCGTGTGTTGGGTGTGGAGGTCGATGAACCCTCGAACCGCGGCGAAGCTCGGCTTCTCCGCGCCGTCCGGCCGCAGCAGGCCCCACTTCGGCACGCCCTGGGTCGGGTCGTCGATCAGCTCGTAGATGAAGATCTTGTCGAGCCATTCGCGCCCGGGCTGCTGGGTGAACCAATCGGAATAGAGCGCCGAGAAATAGCTCGCCTGCCGGCCGTCGCCCACCTGGTCGGTCGCCCAGCCTGTCTCCGTCAGCCAGACCGGCCGCCCGAACCAGCCGGCCTCCCGGAGCACCTCGCGGAGCGACGGGTTGACCAGCGGCCAGAGCGACGGCGTGCCGCCGAACTGGGTGTTGTCGTCGAGCTTCTTGGTGACGTCGCGCGCGCCGTCCCGGTCGTAGATGTGATGGGAGACGATGTCGAGCCGGTCGGAGGCGCGGCCGAGGATGTCGCGCAACCAGACGAACCAGTCGCTGTCGCCCGAGGTCAGGTGGGCGAGATCGGGGCCGGCGATCATCGCGCCGGCATCCGCGGAGCGGATCGCGTCCGCGCCGGGTTTGAGGATCAGATCGATGTACTGCGAGCGGCTGCCGGACCAGAACCTGTCGAGGTTCGGCTCGTTCCACATCCCCCAGACCGCGATCTGCCCCCGGTAGCGGTCGGCGGCGTGGAAGCAGACGTCCGCCCAATCGTTGCCGCTGCGGGGCACGCCGCTGATCTCCGGGCCGTCCGTCGCCCAGGGCGGAGCGTAGGCGAGCGTCGCGTAGATCGAGAGCCCGCGGGCGCGAGCGGCGGCGACGATGTCGTCGTAGGGCTGCCAGAAGAACTGGTCCTGCGCCGGCTCGACGAAGGCCCAGACGAAATCGATCCGCACCCAGCCGAACCCCGCCCGCTTCGCCTGGTCGAGGCGCGCGATCAGCTCGGCGCCCTGCGGAGAGTGGATGTTGACGCCGAAAGGGGACGCGTCGGCCGCCGCGAGCGGGACCGCCGCCAGGAAAGCGAGGACGAGGGCGAGGAGCGAAGATCGTCGGAATGTCACGCGGGGACTCCTCCTTTGCGGAAACGGTACCCGGCAGGTCGGGCGATGTCAAAACAGCTCCGCCGGCAGCCGCCATTCCTGGCGCGGGATCTTGTCCCAGGAAAAGAGCGGCACGAGGTCGCGAGGCCGGCAGGGCTCCGGGCGATCGATCAGGCCGAGCGAGGAGGCGAGGAGGCCGGCGACGGCCTCGTGCGCGACCCCGCGCTCCCGCAGCGAGCGGAGCGCGAGGCCCCGCTCGCGCTTCGAGATCTTCGCGCCCGTCGCGGCCACCGCGAGCGGCAGGTGCGCGTAGTCGGGCGGCGCGCCGCCCAAGGCGCGGATCAGCTGGATCTGGCGGGCCGTCGAGTCGAGGAGGTCCCGGCCGCGGACGACCTCCGTGATGCCCATCGCCAGGTCGTCGGCGACGACCGCGAGCTGATAGGCGAAGAGGCCGTCGCGGCGCTGCAAGACGAAATCGCCGACGGTCTCGCCGACCCTCTCGACGATCGGGCCGAAGATCCGATCGACGAAGGAGACCGGTTCCGGATCGACGCGAAAGCGCAGCGCGGCGTCGGGAGTCGAGGCTTCCTGCAGCGTCCGGAACCAGTCGGGCGGGAGGTCTTTCGGGCGCAGGCTCGGCGGATAGGGCGGCAGGCCCTCCCGGCCGTGCGGGGCGAGCGCGAGATTCGCGAGATCGGCGCGCGAGACCCGGCAGGGGAAGAGACGACCCGCCGCGGCGAGGTGTTCGAGCGCCTCTTCGTAGAGCGCGGAGCGGCGCGACTGCTCGTAGGGCGCGTGCGGGCCGCCGACCGGGTCGGGCCCCTCGTCCCAATCGAGGCCGAGCCAGCGGAGATCCTCTTCGGCCGCCGCGGCCATGCCGGGCACGGTGCGCGGGGGATCGAGGTCCTCGAGCCGCCAGACGAACGTCCCGTCGCGGCTGCGGATCGAGAGCCAGGCCGCGAGCGCCGTCCGCGCGTTGCCGAGATGGAGGAGCCCCGTGGGGGTCGGCGCGAAGCGGCCGCGCGGCCGGCTCGCGTCCCGCGTCATCCGGCGGCGGCCTCGGGCGGAGAAGTCGGCGGGGCCGGCGCGGAGCCGGACGGAGCGACGCCGAACAGCGCCTTGACCGAGGGCCGCAAGAGGACGATCAGGGTGAAGACGCCGAGGATCGTGCCGACCGGC
>DATMZM010000303.1:0-15356 GCA_035607445.1 Thermoanaerobaculia bacterium
CGAACGCGCTCTCGGACGTCTACGCGATGGGCGGCCGGCCTCTCTTCGCCCTCAACTTGTGCTGCTTCCCAGAAGAGGTGCCGGCCGAGGCGCTCGCCGGGATTCTCGGCGGCGCGGCCGAGACGCTCGCCGAAGCCGGCGCGGCGCTTTTGGGCGGCCATTCGGTGCGCGACCCCGAGCTCAAGTTCGGCCTCGCGGTGATCGGCGAGGCGGATCCGAAGCGCCTGCTGGCGAACACCGGCGCGCTCCCCGGTCAGCGCCTGATCCTGACCAAGCCGCTCGGCACGGGCGTGCTGATCAACGCCTTCAAGGCGGACCGCATCGGCGAGGAGGAGCTCGAGCCGGCTCTCCGCGAGATGGAGCGCTTGAACGCCGAGGCGGGGCGCCTGGCGCTCGCCCACGGCGCGACCGCCGCGACCGACGTCACCGGCTTCGGGCTCGCCGGCCATGCCGCAAACGTAGCCCGCGGCTCGGACGCGACGCTGCGGCTCGCGTATGACCGCCTGCCGGTCCACGACGGCTTCTTCCGGCTGGTCAAGGCGGGAATCACGACCGGTTGCACCGAGGCGAACGAAACGAACCTCGCCGGCACGATCGAGATCCGCGCTTCGCTCGACCCCGTGCAGAGGGCCCTGCTCTTCGATCCGCAGACCTCCGGCGGCCTCCTGATCTGCGTGCCGGCCGGATCGGCGGGCGCGCTCCTCGCCGACCTCCTCGCGACCGGCCATCGGGCGGCCGACGTGGGCGAGGTCGTCGCGGGCGCGGCGCGGATCGAAGTGGTCTAAGGCGGCGCTCTAATTCAAAATCTAGTCCTCGCCGAGCTTGGCCTTCAAATCGGCGAGCTCGCGGGCGAGCCTCTCGACGTGGGCTTCGAGATCGGCGACCCGTTGCGAGAGCGGCGGCCCCGAGGGCATCGGCGGCTCGGGCGGAGCGTGGGCGGCCACCGGCTCGATGACCGCGTTGGGGTCACCGACCAGATGGGTCCAGCGGCACTCCTTCTGGCCCGGCCGGCGCGGCAGCTCGGCGACGAGCGGCTCCTCGTCCTTGGCCAGACGCAGAAGCGCCGCCTCGACCTCCTCGACGGAGGCGAAGGGATGCAGGCGCTCGCTGCGGGCGCGCAGCTCCCCGGGCGTCTGCGGGCCGCGCAGAAGTAGGAGCGTGATCAGCGCCTTGCCCGCCCCGTCGAGACCCCAGCGGCGCGAGACGCTCTGCTGCCAGCGCTCGGAGCGGGCGCTCTCGCTGCGCCAGACGAGGACCTCCTGGCGCAGCCGCTCGAGCCCTTCCCAGACCTGACCCTCGGTGAGCTCCGTGACCGGCTCGCGGTTCGTCTTCTGGTTGCAGGCGGCGAGGAGCGCGTTGACCGTCAGCGGATAGGCCTCCGGGGTCGCCTGCTCCTTTTCGAGGAGAGCGCCCAGGATCCGGATCTCGATCGCGTCGAACGGGCGGGGGATGCGGGTCGAGCTCATGGCGGGTGCGACAAGGGTACTACGGGCCTCCTCAAGAAGGGTCTTGTCTTCTCGGGAATCCGATGTCAGACTACGCCAAATTTCGCTTTGCAAAGGTAGGTACGAAGGCGCAGGCCCCTCGACGATCCCTCCTTGGTTTCCCGCCGAGTCTCCCGAGTCGCAACGCATTGCGAAACCCCAGCTTGAGCCCCTCCGCGCCCCGTTTTCCCCGTGAATGGATTTCCCATCCCCGATGCAGGGGGTGGCGCAGCTGCCGCTGAGGCGGCGAACATCAACAACTCGTTGTCGGGAGCAAAGACATGGCCGAGCAGGGCACCGTGAAGTGGTTCAACGACGCGAAGGGGTACGGTTTCATCGTGCGTGAGCATGGTCCGGACGTCTTCGTCCATCACGCTTCCATCATCGCCGAGGGGTTCCGCACCCTTGCCGAAGGGGACCGCGTCTCCTTTGAAGTCGTCGAGGGGCCCAAGGGCCTCCAGGCACGTAACGTCGTCAAGCTGACCTGACCGCTTCGCGGATCCGTTCGCCGGCCCACCATCCGGGCCTCGGGCGCCCCGCCGGGAGATCGGCGGGGCGTTTCTTTTTGATTCCCCGGATCCGCCGCCTACGGCTTGAAGGCGACGCGCAGGACGGTCCACATCTTGACGTGCACGCCGTCCTTCGTCGCCGAGCTGTAGACCGCGCGGCGCGCGACGTCGACCGCCGCCTCGTCGAACCCGAAGCCCGAGCGCAGCCCCACCTGCTCGGCCTCGAGCACCTTGCCGCGCTCGTCGACGAGGACCTTGACGTCGACCGTCGCCGCCTTGTTGAGCCGGCGGGCCGCGGCGGGGAAATTCGGCTGCGGCAGGCGGACCAGCTTCGGGGTCTGAACGCCCGGACCGGGCCGGACCAGGTCCCCCGTCTGCACCCTCGGCGCCGCCGGCGCGGGGGCGGGCGCGGACTCGACCGGCGCCGGTTCGGGGGCGGCCGGCTGGGCCTTTTCGGACGCCGGGGTGGAAGCCGGCGGCGGGGCCGCTTGCACCGGGGTCGGCTCGACCGGCCGCGAAGCCGCCGGCTTCGGCTCGGGCGCGGGCTCGGGCGCGGTCTGGGCGGGAGCCGGGCTCGCGCCGCTCCCGCTCGGCCTGCGGCTGTCCTCGAGCTGCTTTTGCAGCAGCTTCAGGCGGTCGTCGTACTGCTGCTTGATCTTCGATTCGCTGGCCTGGATCTGCGCCTGGACCAGCTGGTCGATCTGCGCCTGGATCTGCGCGGGCGTCACCGACGGCTGAGCCGGCGCCGGAGCCGCCTGGGCCGGTGCAGCCGCCGGAGCGGGAGCCGGGGTCCGGCCCCGCATCCAATACCAGACGCCGCCCCCGGCGAGACCCAGGAGGACGAGAGCGGCGATCGGCAGCAGCAGCGGATTGCCCTTGCTCTCCGAGCGGGCGGCGGGCGGCGGCGAGGTCTTGGCCGCTGCAGATTCGCGCGCCGCGGCGGCGCCCGCGCCGGCGACGGGAGCCGCGGGGGCCGCTGCCGGGACGGGCGCCGGCGCGCGCAGGTCGAGCTTCTTTTCGGCCTGCATCTCCTGGCTCTCCCGCTCGATGTCCTCGCGAAAGAGGTTGTGCATGAAGAACGCGAGGTTGAAGGTCGTCGGGCTGAAGTGTCCGTCGATCATCAGCTTCGAGATCGCCTTGTGCCAGGTGACGGCGTCGGAGACGCGCTGCTCGCGCGGCAGGAGGCTCCTCTTGATCAGGTCGGCGACCGGCGGAGCGATCGGCGTGCCGTCGTGGGCGAGCACGGTGCGATCGACGATCCCGGCGAAGCCCTCGGGCGGCGGCGCCGGCAGGCTCTCGCCGGTCAGCAGCTCGAACAGGATGACGCCGAGCGACCAGCTGTCGTCCGCCTTCGAGAGCGGAGCGCCGGCCGCCGCCTCGGGCGCCAAGTAGCGGGCGACCTCGGGATCGCGCCAGCCGTTCGCGAACGCTTCGCGCAGCCCGGCGCCGATCTCGAAACCGAGGAGGCGCGCCTCGCCCTCGTTCGAGATCATCACCAGGTGGGGCACCACGAAGCCGTGGAGGATGCGCTCGCCCTGCACCTTGGTCTCGCTCGCGACGGCGAGGGCGAGCGCCACCCGCTCGACGATCAGGAGGGCGTGGTCGGTCGGGATCGGCGACATCCGCCGCTCCGCCTGGGCGAAGAGCGTCGCCAGGTTCTTGCCGGAGATGTAGTCGTAGGCGACGAAGGGCAGGTTGCGCACGCGGTTCAAGTCGGCACCGCTGCCGATGTTCGGGCTGCGCAGCGCCTGCTGGATGGCGGCCCCGCCGCTCACCTTCTGCCAGACCTTGGCGCCGTCGATCCCCTTGCCGTTGATCACCCTGAGCAGCACCACCTGCTCCATGCCGCGGGCCCCCACCTTGGCGGCGCGAAACGTCTCGCCGAGGGCGTCCTCGGACAACTTCTTGAGCAGCAGGTAGCTGCCAAATTCCTCGGGGATGTTCATCGACTCCTCCTGGGTGACGGCGGGACTCCTCGACGATCGGGTCACGAACCCCGGAGAACCCGGCGCAAAGGTCCATCTCGGCGCGTTTTGAGAGCTTGATACACCAGCGTCAAGGGGCTGTCAACCGAGCCGCGAGCCCGGTCCCGCCCGCCGCCGCTATCTGAGGCCCTCCCCCATCCGCCGCGCCTCGGCCCGCTTGTCGCGGAAGAACTGGCGCTGCCAGCGCTCGACGTTCGCGTTGTGCTCGGCGAGCGTCGCGGCGAAGGCGTGGGAGCCGTCGTTCCGGCTGACGAAATAGAGGTAGGGCACGGCGGCCGGGGCCGCGGCCGCGACGAGGCTCTTCAAACCGGCGGAAGCGATCGGCCCGGGCGGCAGCCCGGCGACCTTGTAGGTGTTGTAGGGCGAATCGACGGACAGGTCGGAGCGGTGGATGTTGCCGCTCCAGACCTTGAGCTTCTTGAGCGCGAAGATCACCGTCGGGTCCGCCATCAGGCCGATCCTGGCGTCGAGCCGGTTCTGGTAGACCGCGGCGATCAGCGGGCGCTCGGAATCGAGCCGCGCCTCCTTCTCGACGATGCTCGCGAGGGTCACCACGTGACGCACGCTCGGAGGCCCGGGCCGGCTCGCGAGCAAAGGCGCCACCGCCTTGTTCCAGCGGGCGCGGAAGGTCTTGGCCAGCGTCGAGACGACCTCCCGCTCCGGCGTGCCGCGGACGAAGCTGTAGGTCTCGGGGAACAGGTAGCCTTCGAGGTCCTGCGCCTCCGGATCGAGATCGGCGATCAGCTCGGGCGAGCGCATCAGGGAGAGGAGCGCGTCGAGGCGTCCGAAGCCGCCTTGCGCGAGCTGCCCCGCGGTCTCCTCGAGCGTCAGACCCTCGACGAGAGTGATCGAATGGCGCACCACCTCGCCCTTCGCGAGCTTGCGCAGAACCTCTTGCAGGCTCTGCGCGCCCGAGAACTCGTACTCGCCCGCCTTGAGCGGCTGGTTGTGGAGGAAATAGACCAGGTAGAAACGGGCCAGCCGGGCGTCCTCGATCACGCCCTCGCGGGCGAGGATCTCGAGGATCTGGCCGGCGCCCGTGCCGGGCTCGACGATCACCGTCCGCGCCCGTTCGGGATAGCCCTTCCACGGCCGCATCACCTGCCAGGCGGAGCGCGCGGCGAGCGCGAGCGGCACCAGGGCGAGCAGAGCGAGCACTCCCACCCCGAGCCCGAGCTTGGCGAGCCCCGAGCGGGCGCGGCGAGCGGGCTTGGCGGGACTGCGCGCGCGGGACGGCTTCTTGCGCGCCGGGCTCATCCGTTCGCCCGCCCGCGGGAGAGCGCCTCCTCGAGCAGGATCTGGGCGGCCACGGCGTCGATCCGATGGCGCTCCTTGCGGGTGTCGACACCCGCGGCCCGGAGCCGCTCGATCGCCGCGACCGTCGTCAGCGCCTCGCCGACCATCTCGTGCGGCAGGCCGGTCGCGGCGCCCAGCCGCTCGGCGAAACGGCGCGCCCGAAGGGCGCCGGGACCGCGCGCTCCGTCGAGACCGACCGGCTCTCCGACGACGAGCCGCCCGACGCCCTCGCTCGCCGCGATCCGGGCGATCCGGTCGATCGCGGAGCGGTCGCTCGTCCTCTCGAGGGTGCCGAAAGGCAGGGCGAAAGAGCCTTCCGAATCGGAGATCGCGAGACCGATCCGGCGTTCTCCGAAGTCGATGCCGAGAGCGCGCATAACCGCGGCCGATTCTACATATGTGCTAGCATCCGCGCTCTATTGCGCCGCAGGTGTCGCGTGGCGAAACCCTCGGGCTTTCCTTGATCCGAGGCCTGGCGCGACCGACCCGCAAGCGATTTTCACACGAGCTTCCCAGAGGATCGCCTGGGGTTTCCTCAAGGACCTCGCCTCAAGGACAACTGCATGGACGACGTGGTGATCTTGAGCGCCGTACGGACGCCGGTCGGGGCCTTCCAGGGCGCCCTGTCGAGCTTGCCCGCCCACGCCCTCGGGGCGCGGGCTCTGGCCGCCGCGATCGAGCGCGCAAGCCTCGCTCCCGACCAGATCGACCAGGTCGACATGGGCTGCGTCCTCTCCGCCGGCCAGGGCCAGGCTCCCGCCCGCCAGGCCGCGCTCGGCGCCGGCTGCCCGCCGAGCACCGGAGCGGTCACGCTCAACAAGGTCTGCGGCTCGGCGATGCGCGCCGTGATGATGGCCAGCAACGACCTGCGCTGCGGCGACTTCGGAATCGTCGCCGCCGGCGGCATGGAGAGCATGAGCCAGGCGCCGTATCTCGCGGCCGGCGTCCGCGACGGCCTGCGCCTCGGCCACGGCAAGCTGATCGACTCGATGATCCACGACGGGCTCTGGGACCCCTACGGCGACGTCCACATGGGCAACTGCGGCGAGCTCTGCGCCCGCGAGTACGGCTTCACGCGCGAAGAGCAGGACGCCTTTTCGCTTCGGAGCTACGAGCGGGCGCGCGCGGCGACCGAGCAGGGCCTCGCGGCGCGCGAGATCGTGCCCGTGCCGGTGCCGCAGCGGAAGGGCGAGCCGCGGATCGTCGACCGCGACGAGGAGCCGTTCAAGGTCGACCTCGGCCGGATGGCGAGCTTGAAGCCGGCGTTTCAGAAGGACGGCACGATCACCGCCGCCAACTCGAGCAAGCTCAACGACGGCGCCGCGGCCCTGGTGCTGACGACCGCCGCCCGCGCCGCGGCTCTCGGCAAGAAGCCGCTCGCGCGGATCGTCGCCCAGGCGTCGTTCGCGCAAGCGCCCGAGTGGTTCACGACGGCGCCGGTGACCGCCGCCCGCCGCGTCCTCGACCGCGCCGGCCTCGACGCCTCGGACATCGACCTCTGGGAGGTCAACGAGGCCTTCGCGGTCGTCGCGCTCGCCTTCATCAAGGACCTCGGCCTCGATCACGACCGCGTCAACGTCCGCGGCGGCGCGGTGGCGATCGGCCATCCGATCGGCAGCTCGGGCGCGCGCATCCTGGTGACGTTGCTCGACGCGCTCGCCGAGCGCGACCTCGCCCGCGGCTGCGCCGCGATCTGCATCGGCGGCGGCGAGTCGACCGCGGTGATCGTCGAGCGGGTCTGATCGCTCGCTTTTTGCCTCTGAAACTCCGAGGAGCTCCGCGACCATGAGCCGCCGCCACCTGCTCGCCCTCGCCCTGCTCGCCCTCTCGCCCGCCGCCTTCGCGCAGGAGCCCGCGGCCGACAAGCCCGCGGCGGCGCCGGTGGTCGAGCCGGGTACGACCAACTCGCCGCCGGGGGTTCCGACGACGACTCCCGAGGCGCCCGCGACGCCCCCGGCCACCGCTCCGACGACCCCGGCGACCCCGGGAGCGCCCCCGGCGACAGCGACCAATCCGGCGACCCCGCCCGCGGCACCGGCGGTGCCTCCGGGCCCGCCGGGAGCCGGTCCCGATCGCATCGACTTCGATCTCCATTTCCAGACCGACAAGGGAGGCGCCGGCAGCGCCGCCGGCAGCGCCGCGTCGCTCGAATACCAGCGCGAGGACTACGCCGTGCTCGCGGGCGAGGTCCGCCTGCGCTACCAGGATCTCGACCTGCAGGCCGACACCGCCGAAGTCGACTTGAAGACCAAGCAGGTGATCGCGTTCGGCCACGTCGTGCTCGACCAGGGCTCGCGGCGCCTGGCGGGCGACAGCCTGAAGTTCGACCTCGGGGCCAAGACCGGCACGATGGCGCACGCCAGCGCCTCGGTCTCGCCCGACTATTACTTCACCGGCGACGAGATCGCGAAGGTCGGACCCGACCTCTACACGGTCAAGCAGGGCGTCTTCACCTCGTGCACCCAGAAGGTGCCCGACTGGAGCTTCCGCCTCTCGCAAGGCACCGTCGAGGTCGACGGCTACGCGCACGTCAGGAACGCGTCGATGCGGGCGAAGCGGCTGCCGATCTTCTACACGCCCTATCTCGTCTGGCCGGTCAAGAGCGAGCGCACTTCCGGTCTCCTGATTCCGAACATCGGCTATTCGCAGAACCGCGGCTCGCTCCTCGGGCTCGCCTACTTCCAGACGCTCGGCCGGAGCTTCGACACGACCTTCCACGTCGACCCCTACTCGAAGGGTTTTCTCGGCCTCGGCGACGAGCTGCGCTACCGCCCGAGCGAGGGGACGATCGGCAACGCGATCGGCTACGCGATCCGCGATCCCGACGAGCGCAAGTGGCGCTGGAAGCTCGAGTGGAACCACGAGATGAACGCGCTGCCCTTCGGTCTGCGCGCGGTGGTGCGCTACCAGGACTTCTCGGACTTCAACTTCTTCCGCGACTTCGAGCGCGACTTCGACCGCAGCAGCTTCCGCTTCCAGGACAGCCGCGCCTTCGTGACCGGCAACTGGGGGGCGAGCTCGCTCAACGTCCTGCTCAACGATCGCAAGACCTTCGTCGACTTCAACAACTTCGTCACCCAGAGAAAGCTGCCCGAGATCGACTACCAGCTCCGCTCGACGAGGCTCGGCAAGCTGCCGCTCTACCTGCAGATCGAAAGCTCGGCCGACTATCTCGACCTCGACCGCCCGCAGAGCACCAGCGGCCGCTACGGCCGCGCCGATCTCTTCCCGCAGCTGACGCTGCCGATCCACGCCTTTCCCTGGCTCTCCTTCTCGGTGACCGGGGGCGAGCGCCTGACCTGGTACGGCGACACGGTCTCGACCGACCCCACGAAGATGCAGGCTTTCACCGGCGAGAGCGAGTTGCGCCGGCTGCCGTCGGCGTCCGCCCTCCTCGTCGGGCCGTCGTTCTCGCGCATCTGGAACGCCCAGATCGGATCGTTCACCAAGTTCAAGCACCTGATCGAGCCGCGCTTCACCTACACCTACTTCGGCGCCTTCGACGACACGGCGAAGATCCCTCTCTTCGACGAGATCGACAACTCGTTCTCGCAAAACGTCGGCCGGGCGGCTCTGATCAACCGCCTGCTCGGCAAGTCCGACGATCCGACCGGCTCTGGCGCGCGAGAGATCCTCTACCTCGAGCTGGCGCAGAACTTCAGCTTCGATCCCAAGCAGCCGCTCCAGTTCGCGCCGGATCCGAAGGACAACAAGACCGAGGGGCCGCTCGAGGCGCTCCTGCGCTTGAACCCGACCAAGGGGTTCAACGCCAAGATGGAGGTCTCCTACAACACCCTGTTTAAACGGATCCAGTCGCGCTCGTTCTCGGGCGGCCTCGACTGGAAGGGCAACAACTCGGTCGACCTGACCTGGTTCACCAACTACATCGCCCAGAGCGGCGACACCGTCGGCGACCAGATCCGCGTCACCACGAGCCTCAACGTGATCCCGCGCCGCCTGCGCCTCGACGCCCAGCTGAGCTACAGCCTGAAGGACTCGGAGCTCCAGTCGCAGCGCTACGTCGCGACCTGGACCAGCCAGTGCTGGGGCGTGCATCTCGAGGTCCGCGACGCCAAGGCCGGCACCTTCACCAACCGCGACTACCGGCTCTCGATCGACTTGAAGAACGTCGGCACGTTCCTCGATCTGACCGGCCGCACGAGCGGCAACCCGCAGGACCAATGAAGGGGCTGATCCTCTCCGGCGGCAAGGGCACCCGGCTCCGGCCCTTGACCTACACCTCGGCCAAGCAGCTCGTCCCGGTCGCCAACAAGCCGGTGCTGTTCTTCGCCATCGAGTCGATCGTGGCGGCGGGCATCACGGAGATCGGCATCATCGTCGGCGACACCAAGGAGGAGATCCGCGCCGCGGTCGGCGACGGCTCGCGCTTCGGCGCGCGGGTGGTCTACATCGAGCAGGACGAGCCGCGCGGGCTCGCCCACGCGGTCAAGATCGCCCAGGGGTTCTTGGCCGGCGAGCCGTTCGTCATGTATCTCGGCGACAACCTGATCGCGGGCGGCATCCAGAGCCTGGTCGAGGAGTTCCAGAGCTCCGGCTGCAACGCCGAGATCCTGCTCGCCGAGGTGCCGAACCCGGAGCAGTTCGGCGTCGCCGAGCTGACCGCGGACGGCAAGGTCTTCCGCCTGGTCGAAAAGCCCAGGCGGCCGAAGAGCAACCTGGCCCTCGTCGGCGTCTACATGTTCGACCACCACATCTTCGAGTCGGTCGCCCGGATCCGCCCCTCGCGGCGCGGCGAGCTCGAGATCACCGACGCGATCCAGGACCTGATCGACCGCGGCCTCTCGGTCCATCCGCACATCGTCCGCGGCTGGTGGAAGGACACCGGCAAGGTCGAGGACATGCTGGAGGCGAACCGCATCCTGCTCGAGACGGTCCTGCCCGAGAACCGGAGCTCCCTCGGCAAGGGCAGCAGGATCGAGGGACGGGTGGCGATCGGCAAGGGGGTCGAGATCGTCGATTCGCTCGTCCGCGGCCCGGTGATCATCGGCGACGGCGCCAAGATCCACCACGCGTTCATCGGCCCCTACACCTCGATCGGCGACCGCTGCCACCTCGAGCGCTGCGAGATCGAGAACTCGATCCTGCTCGCCGACAGCGAGATCCACGACATCCCGCTGCGCATCGACGGCTCTCTCGTCGGACGCAACGTCAAGATCGCCCGCACCCACGAGAAGCCCAAGGCTCACCGCTTCGTCCTCGGAGACAACTCCGAGGTGGGGATCTCCTGACCTGCGCTCGCTGATCCTCGGGGGAGCCGGCATGCTCGGGCATGCCCTCCGCGCGGAGGCCCGGCGCCGCGGCTGGGCGACGCTCGCCCTCGCGCGCGAGCAGGCCGACGTGCGCGACGCCGACCGCCTGATCCACTGGGCGGAGTCGTTCCGCCCCGAGGTCGTGTTCAACTGCGCGGCCCACACCAGGGTCGACCTCTGCGAGGTCGAGCGCGAGCTCGCGTTCGAGGTCAACGGCGTCGCGGTCTCCTGGATCGCCGAAGCGGCCGAGCGGGTCGGCGCGCGCCTCGTCCAGGTCTCGACCGATTACGTCTTCGACGGCCATCCGGAGCACCGCGCCCGGCAGTCCCTCTCCCCGTACTTGGAGGACGCGCCGGCCGCGCCGCTCTCGGTCTACGGCGCGAGCAAGCTCGAGGGCGAGCGCCGGGCGCTCCACCACGCGGGCTCCCTCGTCGTGCGCGCGAGCTGGCTGTTCGGACCCGGAGGGCCGAACTTCGCCCGGACCATGGTCGGCCTGATCGAGAAGGGCAACCGCCAGCTGCGCGTCGTCGACGACCAGGAGGGCGCGCCGACCTACACGCCGTTCCTCGCCCGCGCGCTGTGCGATCTTTCGGCGCGCGGCGCCACCGGCCTCTACCACTATCGCAACCGCCCGGCCGCCACCTGGTTCGAGTTCACCCGCGAGATCTCGCGCCAGTGGACCGACGGCGCGGTCGAGGTGATCCCGGTCACCACCGACGAGTTTCCCCGCCCGGCCCCCCGGCCGGCCTACTCGGTGCTCGACGTCGCCCGGGCCGAGGCGTTCCTCGGCCGCCCGGTCGAGCCCTGGCTGTGGGGATTGATCGACTACCTAGGACGGATTCGCGACGTCGGACTGGCCGCCGCGTAAGAGCGGCTCTCCGGCGCAGCAGGATTTTTCGAGGAGGACGTCTCATGAAGGCCCTGATCACTGGCATCACCGGTTTCGCCGGCTCGCACCTCGCCGACTACCTGCTCGCCGAGCACCCCGACGTCGAGGTCTTCGGCCTCAACCGCTGGCGGAGCCGGACCGACAACATCGAGCACCTCGAGGGCAAGGTCCACCTGATCGAGGCCGACCTGCGCGATTTCACCTCGATGCGCAGGGCGCTCGAGAAGTCGCAGCCCGACTACGTCTTCCACCTCGCCGCGCAGAGCTTCGTGCCGTCGTCGTGGATCGCGCCCAACGACACCTTCGCGATCAACGCCCAGGGGCAGATCAACCTGTTCGAAGCGGTGCGCGAGCTCGAGCTCGATCCGGTGATCCAGATCGCCTGCTCGTCCGAGCAATACGGCCTCGTCCACCCGGACGAGACGCCGATCAAGGAGACCAACCCGCTCCGGCCGCTCTCCCCGTACGCGGTCTCGAAGGTGGCCCAGGACTACCTCGGCTACCAGTACTTCCAGTCCTACGGCATCAAGGCGATCCGCACCCGCGGCTTCAACCACACCGGCCCGCGGCGCGGCCACGTCTTCGTCACCTCGAACTTCTGCCGCCAGGTGGCGGCGATCGAGGCCGGCCGGCAGGAGGCGGTGATCCGGGTCGGCAACCTCGAGGCGATCCGCGACTTCACCGACGTGCGCGACATGGTGCGCGCCTACTGGCTCGCGGTGACCAAGGCGAAGCCGGGCGAGGTCTACAACATCGCGACCGGCAACGGCATCCACATCAAGGACCTCTTGCAGATGATCCTCGACCGCTCGAAGGTCGAGGTCCGGATCGAGGTCGACCCGGAGCGCCTGCGCCCGTCCGACGTCGAGATCCTGATCGGCGACAGCACGAAGTTCCGCGCCGACACCGGCTGGGAGCCGCAGATCCCGTTCGAGAAGACGGTGACCGACCTCCTCGACTACTGGCGCGACCAGTTCGCCCGCGACCGCGTCGCCACCGTGACCGGCAAATAGGTCGATGCGGATCCTGGTCACCGGCGTCGGGGGCTTTCTCGGCCAGCACCTCGCAAAGCACCTCCTCGCGCGCGGCGATTGCGTCGTCGGAACGGCCTGGGAGTCGATGCCCGAGCTGCCCGGCGTCGAGCTCCACGAGGTCGACCTGCTCGACGCGGCGGGGTTGGACCGGGCGGTCGCCGCGGCCGAGCCGGCAGCGATCGTCCACTTGGCCGGCCTGTCGCACGTCGGCGAGTCGTGGCAGCGGCCGGCCGATTACTTCCAGGTCAACGTGCTCGGCACCGAGAACGTGCTCCGCGCCGCCGGCAACCGGCGCGTGGTCCTCGCCTCGAGCGCCGAGGTCTACGGCCTGGTGCCCGCGGCGCGGCAGCCGATCGCGGAGTCCGAGCCGGTCGGGCCGCGCACGCCCTACGCGCTGACCAAGGCGGCGGCCGAGCGGCTGACGGCGCGCGAGGGCGGGGTGATCGCGCGCCTCTTCAACCTCGTCGGCCCCGGCCAATCCGACCGCTTCGCCCTGCCCGCCTTCGCCTCCCAGCTCGCGGCCGTCCGCCACGGCGACCAGGCGCCCGTGCTGAGGGTCGGCAACCTCTCCGCCCGGCGCGACTTCGTCCACGTCGCCGACGGGGTCGCCGCGCTCGCGCTCCTGATCGAGAAGGGCGAGTCCGGCGGCGTCTACAACGTCGCGACCGGCCGCGCCTACTCGATCGCCGAAGCGCTCGACCGGCTGATCTCGATCTCCGGCCTTCACGTCCGCATCGAAGAGGATCCCGCCCGCCTGCGCCCTGTCGACATGCCGCTCCTCGAAGGCAACGCCCGCCGCCTCCGCGCGCTCGGCTGGAAGCCCCGCCGCGGCCTGGGCGACGCGCTCGAAGACCTCTGGACCGCGGTCGCCGGCTGAGGGGAGTCCACCAGGGCGCCTGACGCGTCCGCGGCGGCTTCCGGCACCTCCAGGGGGGCGACGGACGGCTGGATGAAGGAGCTGGATCGTCAAATGGAGCAGCTGGACCAGCCAATCACTCTATTGGGCGATCCAATCACTGGTCGTGTCCTTACTCAGAGTTGGTGGTGCGGGCGGGCGGCGGGCGCCGCGGGGCCGGCGGCGCTTACCCTGGCTGGTGGGCGTCGCCCGGGGCCGGATCGCCCGGTATTGGAATGACCACCCCGTCGCCCCCACCCGCTACCACCTCGACCTCTACGCCCTTCACCGGCACCCGCTTCGCGCTCTTCTTCATGGCGTCCTCCGTCGCCCTGATTCTACTCCCGCCCGCCCCTTCCGCGTCGTAGAATCTCCTCACGCGCGGCTAGGCTGATCCCCGAACACCGGCACCCGTACCGGCTGCCGCGCGCCAGTTCCCTCTCTGCGGGCGTGCCGATCGGGGGGTACGTGGCAAAGTCGGACTCCGGAAGGCGTAGAGGTCGGCCGCTAGATCGGCAAGACTGGCCTGCAATCCAGGCTCGAGCCGATGAGTTGGTCGGTAGCGGGATGCCACAGCGTCCAGCATGCCGGCAGGCGGCAGCTGAATTTGAAGTAAACCCGAATACGCTCCGAAACCGTCTAATCGAACGGGATCGGAAGGCCGCGAATCCTCCAATGTTTCGACTCCGCAACCCCAGGATTTCTCCCCTATCCCTGATCGGAAGCTCGGGCGTCGCCGAGCAGTTCCTCGAAGCGCAGGGGTTGAGCCCGGAGACTGCTCAAATCCGACGAGTCGTCACCCAAGAGTTGCAGCGCCGAGACGCTGCCGATCGAGCCCGCCTTGAGCAGGCAAGGCAACTCCTGAAAGAGGTTGATTTACGGGCCACCGATCAGGCGGACGCGTCCGAACCGGAAAAGCCCAAGTAGCACGGGGTCTCTCGCAAGGATCGGCCCGCGGATCGATTTTCGGGCCATTTCGGGCCACGCAAACGCCTGTTGACAAAGGACTTATTGCGCCCGTATAAACGAATCGCCCCGGGGCCAACCGGGGCGATTGGCTCTGACCAGGCATAGGGCGCCAGGGAAGAGCAGACACCTAAGGATACCTCCCCGGCGCCCATGCCGCAACCTCTGAGGAGGTGCGTCCATGTGGCCCGAATCCCCAGGGCTCACGCGTGGTCGCGGGCAACTCGCCGGACTGCTTCAAGCGAGCTTGCCGCGCGACCGGATACCGGCCGGCGGTCAAGGGGAGGCGACCTTGCGCCGCTTCCCCTTGCCGCCCATTGCTTCGACTTCCTCGCGCGCCACCCGCAAGAGCGAGTGACGCATCCACCCCGTTCTGTTCAAGCCCGAGTGCTCGGCCGCCTGATCTATGAGATCGAGCTGCCCCGGCTCGAAGCGGAGCAAGACGCCTTGAGAGTGCTTCCGGTTCGCCTGTTCGTCGCGCATGCCGCGGATCTTATCCGAGGGATATCCACTGGCGCAAGATTCCTCTTGACATGTGGATATCCAACGGATATAGTGGCACCAGAGATTGAGAAACGCCATGAACGCCCCCGAGATCACCCCGACCGCCACCGAAGGGACCGCTTGCCGGTCCTGTGGCGGTCGCACGATCGGATGGGGCTCGGATCGCTCCGGCAACGCCCGCCGGAAGTGCAAGAGCTGCGGTCAGGTGCTCGGGATCATCCCGGCCCGGCCGCTCGGTCGCATGCGCCTCTCGCTCGACAAGGCCACGCTCTGCGTCTCGCTCCTGACCGAGGGATCTTCGATTCGCTCGGCCGAGCGTGTCTCGGGCGTCCACCGCGACACGATCTGCCGCTTGCTCCGCGTCGTCGGCGCGAAGTGCGTCGATCTTCTCGGGCGCCTGGTGCATGCGGTCCCGGTCAACGACGTCCAGTGCGATGAGATTTGGTCGTTCGTGGCGATGAAGGAAAAGACGAAGAACCGGAAGAAGATCGATAGCGACGAGTGCGGGGATGCGTACACATTTC
>DATMZM010000066.1:0-17838 GCA_035607445.1 Thermoanaerobaculia bacterium
ACCCGCTCGAGGCTCGCGCCGTCCGCCTCCTCGGCACCCTGCGGCACCTCGAAGCTCGGCGCGAAGCCCTTCGGGCCGTAGCTGCCGGTCGCGACGATCGCCCGCGTCACCGCGAGCATCCGCGGCCCGGGTACGATGCCCTCGGCGACCGCGCGGCGCAGGCCGACATCCGCGTAGCCCGCCCCCTCGGTGCCGAGATCGCGGATCGTGGTGAAACCCGCGAGAAGCGTGTCGCGCAGATGGATCGTCGCGCGCGCGATGCGCAGCGCCTCGGGCTCCTTGAGCACCTGATCGTCCCAGGGAGCCTCGTCATACGGATGGAGGAGGACGTGGGTGTGCGCGTCGATCAGGCCCGGCAGGAGCGTCTGGCCGGCGAGCGGCAGACGCTCGACGTCGGCCGGAGCCTTGATCTCGGAAGACGGGCCCGCCGCGCGGATGCGATCGCCCTCCACCCAGACGACCCAGCCTGCGTGAACCTCCCGACCGTCGAAGACGCGGTCGGGCTCGAGGAGGAAGCCTGCCGCACAGAGGGGAGGCGCGGCGAGCCCGGCGAGCCCGAACAAGAAGGCGAGGGTAGGCTTCATGAGGCGACCTCCGGCGAGGGTCAGGTTCCGAGGGAAGGATTCTAGCCCGCGGCTCGGGCGCCGGTGGACCTGGTTTTGCATCGGCGAACGCGGTGACGACCTCGCTCCTGGCCGCTTCGAAATCCCTGCGCGCGGCGGAGATCTTCGCCCTCGCCGTCGCGGCGATCGCCGTGATCGGAATCATCGATCACGACACCGGCCAAGACCTTTCCGTCGTCCTGTTCTACCTGCTGCCCATCTACCTGGCCGCCTGGTACGCCGGACGCGGAACCGGTTTGGTCGCAGCGTTCACGGCGACGATCGCCTGGTACCTCGCCGACTGGCTGCCCGGACCTTGGACGTGGCGGTTGGTGTGGAACGTGGCCGAGAAGTTTTCTTTCTTCGGTCTCTTCGCGATCCTCGCGGCTCGGCTGAAGCGCTCGGCGGTCGCGGTCTACGAGCAAGAGCTCGGGATCGCGCGGGACGTCCAGCGCGGTCTCTTTCCCGTGGACCGGCCGGGCGTCGCCGGCTTCGACGTCGCGGCTCGGCTGATCCCCAACCGGGCGCTGTCCGGTGACTACTACGACCTCTTTCCCCGGGGCGGAGGGTTCGGGCTCGTGATGGCGGACGTGATGGGCAAGGGGCTCGCCGCGAGCCTCTTGACCGCAAACCTCCATGCCCTCCTCCACTTCGCCGAGCTCCAGTCGCCCCTGGCTCCGCCGCCGGCCCTGCTCGATACCATCCACCGGCACCTCCGGCTGCACAGCCCCGGCCGCTACATCACGCTGGCGATGGCCTCTTTCGCCATCGACGACGAGGCGGTGACCTACGCCGTGGCGGGCCACCCGCCGCCTCTCGTCTGGGACGGCGCCAGCGTGGCACGCCTCGAGGCCACCGGGCTGCCGCTCGGGCTGCTCCCCGAGTGCCGTTGGACCACGAAACGCGCCGCCTTCCCTCCCGGCGCCCTCTTCGTGGCCTATACGGACGGCGTCTCGGAAGCCCTCGATGCCGCGGGCAACGAGTACGGGATCGAGCGCATCACCCAGGTCGTCGAATCCCTCGGGCGCTCCGGCGCGACGGCGGAGGAGTCGATCGAAACCCTCTTGGCCGCGCTGCGCGCCTGGGCAGGCGAGACCGAGTGGCCCGACGACATCGCCGTCGTTGCGGTGCGTAACTGCCGCTGAAGGATTCGGACGAGCGAAGAGACGGACCGGCGAGGCGCTACGAAGGACTCGGCTCGACCGCCGCCCCCAAGTGCTCCTCCCCCAGCGCGGCGAACTGGCGGCGGAATTCCCGCTCCATCTCGGCCTTCCGCTCCACGGGCAGGAACGCGGCCCGGAGCGCCGCGAGAGAGAGCCCGGCGAGGTCGGCCGCGCCGTAGCCGAAGGTTTGCGCGAGGCGGAGGTACTCGGTGGTCAGATCGGTGTCGAAGAACGGCGGATCGTCGGTGTTGACGTTGACGTTCGCGCCCGCGCGGCGGAGGCGATCGAACGGGTGGCTCGCGAGGTCGGGGACGACGCCCAGGCAGACGTTCGAGGAGGGGCAGACGTCGAGCGGAATGCGGCTCCGCACGAGATCGGCGAGGAGGTCCGGATCCTCGACCGCGCGCACGCCGTGATCGAGGCGGTCCGGCGCGGCGACGTCGAGCGTCGAGCGGATCGAGTCGGGGCCACCGTGCTCGCCCGCGTGGGCGACGACGCCCAGACCCGCGCGGCGCGCCGCCTCGAAATGCTCGCGGAACGGCTCGTTCGGAAAGCCTTTCTCGATTCCCGCGAGGCCGATCGCGGCGACCCGGCCCGTGCGGTCGCCGAGCGCCCATTCGAGCGTCCGGTCGGCCGAGACGAGGCCGACGTTCCTCACGATGTCGGGAATGAAGCGCAGGGTGACGCCGGCCGCGCGCTCCGCTTCGACGACGGCCTCTTCGAGCGCCGCGCGCACCGCCTCGCCGTCGGCGCCGTTTCCGATGTGGGTCGAGATCGTGAAGTGCGCTTCGGTGTAGACGACGTTCTGGCGCGCCTGCTCGGCGAGGACGTCGGCCGCGAGAAGCTTGAAGTCTTCGGGGGCAGCCAGGCAGCGCGAGCAGGTGAGGTAGACGTCGACGAAGTGCGGAAAATCGCGGAAGCGGAACCAGTCCTGAAGGCCGGCCTCGTCGGCGGCCGGAAGCTCGACGCGGTTGCGCCGCGCGAGATCGAAGAGAACGCCCGGCCGCATCGCGCCTTCCAAGTGGAGGTGCAGCTCCACCTTGGGCATCGCGAGGACGAAGCGCTCGAGGCTCAAGCCTTCCCTCCCCGGCCCCCTTCGTTCGACGCCGAGACGGCCGGCCGGCCCTCGGCGAGCCGCTCGGCGAGCCGCGCGAGCACGGGCGCCGGGACCAGGCCGACGAGGTCGCCGCCCAGGGCGTAGACCTCCTTGACCAGCCGGCTCGACAGGTAGCTGAAGTCCTCTTTCGGCATCATGAACACGGTCTCGACGTTCGAGTTGAGCCGCCGGTTCATCAGCGCCATCTGGAACTCGAACTCGAAGTCCGAGACCGCGCGCAGGCCCCGCACCACCGTCCGCGCCCCGACCTGGCGCATGAAGTCGACGAGGAGGCCCGAGAAGCTCTGCACCCGGACCTGGGCGCGGCCGGCGACGAGATCGCGGATCATCTCGACCCGCTCCTCGACCGAGAAGAGAGGCCGCTTCTCCTCGTTGCGCAGCACCGCCACGACGACCTCGTCGAAGATCGGCAGGCAGCGCTCGACGATGTCCAGGTGGCCGTTGTGGATCGGATCGAACGAGCCGGGGTAGACGGCGACGCGCCGTGTCGTCATGGGGCCTTGGCCTTGTCGGGGGATTCCGCGCTCGCGCGGCTCAGGTCGAACGTCACGGCATTGTACGCGCCGTCGGTCGCGCGCAACAGCAGATAGCGGACGCCGCCCGCGGGCAGATCGACCGCCACCTCCTCGCGCTGACCGTCGAACAGGCCGTCGACCGCCGTCGCCGGCCGCCACTCGCCGCCGTCCGCGCTCGACTCGACGGCGCGGATGGGGCTTAAGGAGTCCTCGAGCGTCACGAGGAGCCGCTTGCCCTCGCGCCGGACCTTGCCGAGAGCGGGCGGCGAGTGGTCGACCACGACGGCGGGGCTGACCTCCTCGGCCGCGAGACCCTGGCCGGGATCGTTCGCCTTCGCGTCCGAGGCCTCGAGCCGGAAGCGATAGAGGCCGTCGGGCAAGGAAGCGATGTCGAAGCCGTAGTAATCGTCCTTCAAATCCTCGGCGAGCGGCAGCCAGGCGCCCTCCGCCTCGGCCGGACGGAAGGTGAGCCGGTAGCGCAGAGCATCGCCGTTCGGGTCGCTCGCCTTCCAGCGCAGCGACCTGTAGCCGAGCTTCCAGAGCGGCTTCAGGCGCCCGCTCCCCTCGTCCGCGTCGTCCGCCGGCGCGATCGCGGTGAAGATCCCCTCGCGGTTGGGATGGACCGGCTCGAAGACCTGGTTCGTCGGATTGAAGTTCGCCGGCACCAGGATCTGGCCCGGTGGCAGCGAGCCGAACGCCTCGATCTTCGGCTTCTGGTTCTCCTGCCGGTACGAGAGCTCGGCGACGCGCAGGCGCGGAGACGAGCCCTCTTGGCCCTTGAGCTCCACCCGCCACTGGACGTAACGCGCGGCCGCCGCAGGCACCGCGATCTCGTGCCCTTCGACCGCCGGGCTCCAAGCTCCCCAAGTCCGATCGGGCGTCGCGCTCATGCCGCTACGGAAGGAGAAGGCGACGGTGGCTCCCGGCTGCGCCTCGCCGCGCCAGCGGAGGACGCCGAAGCGGGCGACCGTCTGGGCGTCGAGCACCGCGCTCGTGTAGGTGCCGTCGGTCTCGGTCTTCGCGGTCGTGCGGTAGAGCGTCGCGGCGTTGGTCGCGGCGATCACCGGACCGGCGGCGCCGGGGAGGAGAGCCACGAGCTGGCGCTCCTCGGTGTCCTTCTCGACCTGCATGCGGCCGGAGCGCAGGGAGTAGAGCTTGCCTTCGAGCCCGGTCGCGACCCAGAGCCGGTCCTGCCAGAGGAGGTCGAAGACCGTCTCCCCGGAGAAGCTGCCGACCGTCTCGGCGGCGCCCGAGGGCGCGATCGCGACGACCTCGCTGTGCGGCCCGGAGTCCTTGTGGCCCCCGCCACCGCCGGAATCCCCCTCGCCCACGGTCACGGTGACGACCGGCGTCCCTTCGCCCTTGACGGCGGGGGGACCTCCGGCCGGAGGCGCCGCGGCGCCGGGCTTGCCCGCATGGGCGGCGTCCTGCACCAGGCTCGCCTCGGAGGCGACGACGGCGGCGTAGATCGTCCCGTCGGGCGAGGCGGCGAGGGCCGAGATCTCGGGCTCGCGCGCGTCGTAGAGCGTGCGCACCATGCCGTCCTTGTCGATCTTGAGCACCAGCCCGTCCCCCGCGGTGCCGGCGAGGATCGAGCCGTCGGGCATCGGCAGCAGGCACTTGACGTGCGTCGCCTCGGTGTCGAGGATCACCGTGCCCTTGCCTTTCGCGTCGACGCGGAACAGCTTGCCCTCGGTGCCGGTCGCGACCAGGAGCGCGCCGTCGGCCGCGCGGCGGATCGCCCAGATGTAGGTCGAGGCGGGATCGAAGAACGGCTCCGCCTTGCCGCCCGGCGGAATCCGGTAGACCTTGCCCTGCGGCGAGGTGCCGGCGAAGAGGGTGCCGTCCGGATCCGCCCAGAGCGCGAAGACCTCCGGCTCGGTCGCGTCGAACAGCAGCGTCGAAGCCCCCTTCTCGTCGATCCGGAAGACCTTGCCGTCGTTGCCCGTGCCGACCGCCCAGCCCTTCGGCAGAGCGGCCGCCGAGAACAGGAACGGCTCGTCGAGATCGGCCACTTTCTCGACCCGCGTGGCGAGCGACAGGTACCCGCCGGGGCCGAGGCTCAGACCGTCGAACGTGCCGGCGAGGAAGTCCTCTGCGCTCGCGGCCTGGAAGATCTTGACCTCGGTGGCGCCGAGCGGCGTCGTGACGCCCGCGAGCGCAAGGCCCGCGAGCGCGAGGACGGCGAGCGGTGAATGCCTCATCTTCATGTCTCTCTCCCGGCCGCTAGCGCGCGCCCGCATTCCCGCCGCGGCCGGCGAGCCGCGCCACGTCGTCGTTGCTCTCTTGATTGGGGTTCTCGCCGTCGCGGTCGCCCTTCCTTCGGACTTCGATCTCGACCTTCTCGAGGCCCGAGATCGGCTGGTCGAGCCGCTCGCCCGCCTCCGCCGCGACCACGGCGGAGAGCGGCGCGCCGAGCGAGGGGGAGGCGCCGCTCCAGAGCGAGCGCACCGAGCCGGGCAGCTGCGGCATCGGCTCGCCCGAGGCCGCGAGGCCCGGCCGGCCGAGCGAGGCGAGGGCGCGCAGCTCGCGCCGGCTGTGGAACGAGCCGAGGAGGTCGAGCGCTCCGGCCAGCGTCTCGGGCGCTCGCGGCGCGATCTGGAGCCGCACCGCGTCGACGCTCGCGCCGTCGCCCACCCAGACCGTGTAATGCCCGGGACCGAGGTCGCGCGGGATGTCGAGCGCGATCTCGCGCCGGAAGACCGGCCCGCGCAGCGCCTTCAGATCGACCTTGAGCCGCACCCTGTCGCCCGGGCCGACGCGCGTGCGCTCGGGATGGACCGCGACGATCGTCGCGCCGTGCGGCTCGCTCTCCTGCATGAAATCGACGGTGACCCCGCGGATCTCGACCTTTTCGATCTCGTTCTGCGCCAGGTAGGAGGAGACCGCGAGCAGGTAGCCGACCGCCTCGCCGGTCGCGTTGTCGCCGTCGAAGCTCTGCTCGACGAGGAGGTCGTCGTGGCCGGCGAGCTGGAAGCGGGCGGCGAGGTCGAGAGTCTGCGCGCCGCCGCCGCGGCTCGCCGAGTCGAGCCCGCCGAGAGCGGCGGTGCCGACCAGCGAGGAGACGAGGACCGGCACGTCGGCGATGCGCATGTGGTACTCGCCCGCGCGCTCGCCGTGGACCTTGATCGCGATCGGGAACATCGGAGCCGGCGCGCCGATCCGCCCTTCGATGCCCGACTGGCGGTCTTCGACCACGGCGCCGATGACCGGTCCGAAGTTCGCGATCTTGAACGAGTTGTAGGCGTTCGAAAGGACCGTCACGACCTCGGCCGCCGCCATCGGGATGGCGATCTTGCCGAAGCCGAGGAAGGGATGGCCGAAGGCGAGCAGCCCGTCGCCCCCGCGGTCGGTGACGGTTCCGGTCGCGGCGAGGCGCAGGTCGCCGTCGATCAGGACGGCCGAGACCCCGCCGCCGGGAGCGAGCGCCTCGGCGCCGAGGGTCGCCTGGCCGCTCGGGCCGACCGGGCCGAGCGCCGCGCGCAGCATCCCGAGCGAGCGCTCGCCGAAGCCCGAGGTCGACCAGACGAGGGCGCCGGGCGCCCCGGCTCCTTCGGGCGCGAAGCGCTCCGCGAGGCCGTGCAGCTCGCGCGCCAGGAGATCGCCCGGGATCCTCCCGGCGAGGAGATCGGGCAGGGCGACGAGAGGCCGAGCCGAGACGGGCGCGCTCCCCGGACCCTCCGCCACGCCGAGCATGCCGCGCATCGAGGCGATCGGCGTCACGCCGGCGATCGCCTCGTGCGAGAACGGCCAGCCGAACGCGACGGCGCCGGCCAGGCGGCCGTCGAGATAGACCGGGCTGCCGCTCATGCCCGCCGCGACGCCGCTCGTCTCCAGGTCGTGGCCGGTCAGCTTGACCAGGATGTAGCTGCGGCCGGGCGCGACGTTTCTCATCACGCCGACGACCTCGACCTCGAAGCGCTCGGGCGCAGCGCCGGAGAAGACCGTCAGGCCGTAGCCCTTCTGCCCCGGATGGACTTCATCGACCGAGATCGAGGCGGCCTCGAACGAGTCGGCGCGCTCTCTAGCCGGCGCCGCGGCGGGCGGTTTCGCCGGCCGGGCGGCGGCCGGGCCCGCGCCGAAAGCGGGCAGGGCGACGAGGGCGAGCGCCGCGAGGGCGAGAGCGCCCGCGGCGGTGGGTGAGAAGCGGACGGATCTGCGAATCATGCGTCTCCTTCGTCAGGCACATCGGTCAACCGCGAGAGCGCCACCGGCCCCGCGCGGAGCACCCGGACCGCCGCGCCGTCGCACGCGACGAGCGTCGACGGCGGACCGCCGCCCGCGCGGCCCTCGATCACCGCGACCTCGGCCTCGCCCGCGAGCCAAAGGGCGGCGCGCGCGGCGTCCGGAATCGGCGGCTCGCCGGCCCGGTTCGCGCTCGTCGCGGTCAGCGGCCCGACCGCGGCGAGCAGAGCGCGCAGCTCGGCGTGATCCGGGATCCGCACCGCGAGCGTCGCTCCGCCCCCCGAGGCCGGGATCCGCGGCGCGAGCGGCAGGACCGCGGTCAGCGCGGCGGGCCAGACCGCCGCGAGGCGGCTCAGTATAGGGAGGGCGGGGTCGATCCCCAAGTCGAAGAGCTGCTCGAGGTTCGCCGCGACCACGGGGAGCGCCTTGCTTTCGTCCCGCCCCTTGATCCGATAGACGGCGGCGACGCCCGCGGGGTTCCGCGGATCGGCGCCGAGGGCGTAGCTCGACTCGGTCGGGAACGCGAGGAGGCCGCCCCGGGCGAGCAGAGCGCGGAGAGGCTCGACCGGCTCGCCGGAGCGCCAGGTCCTCGCCTTCGGGATCGCGCCGGAGCCTCGCGGGGCGGTCAATCGCGCGCCGCCCCCGCGATCAGCTCGCCGGCATGGGAGAGCGAGAGCGGGGTGATCTCGGAGCCGGCGAGCATCCGCGCGACCTCCTCGACCCGCCTCTCGCCCGTGAGGCGCTCGATCGCGACCCGGGTGCGCCCGCCCGCGACCTTCTTCGCCACCCGGAAGTGGGCGTCGCCCGAGCTCGCCACCTGGGGCAGATGGGTGACCGCCAGGATCTGGCCGCCGGTCGCGAGCCGCTGGAGCTTCCGGCCGAGGGCCGCGGCCTCCTTGCCGCCGACCCCCGCGTCGACCTCGTCGAAGACGAGCGCCGCGCCGTCCCCCTCGCCGCGCGCCGCGAGCTGGAGGGCCAGGAACAGCCGCGACAGCTCGCCGCCCGAGGCGATCCTCCCGAGCGGCCGCGGCTCCTCCCCCGGGTTCGGCGCGAACAGGAAGACCACCTGGTCGACCCCTTCGCGGCCGAACTCCGCCTCGATGCCGTCGACGACGAGCGGGCTGCCCGCGCGGCGCCGGCGCTCGAGCGCCACCTCGAGCCGCGCCTTGCCGAGCCCCAGGTCCTCGAGCTCCCCGGCGATCCGCTGCATCAGGTCTCTCCCCCAGACGCGGCGCCTCTGGGACAGCTCGAGCGCCGCCTCGCGGTAGACCCCGAGCGCTTCCTCGGCGCGGACGAACAGCTCGCCCCGATCGGCGACGTCGGCGTCGAGCTCCGCGAGCTCCTCTTCGATCTCGCGCCGCCGCGCGAGGACGGCGTCCGCCGAGCCGCCGTGCTTGCGGCAGAGGCGCTCGACGGCGGCCAGCCGCTCCTCGACGGCGTCGAGCCGCGCCGGATCGGCTTCGAGGCCGTCGAGCCGGTGGCCGAGCGCGCGGGCCAGCTCGGAGAGGCGGGCCGCGAGCTCCCCGAGCTCGGCCAGCCAGCCTGCGGCAGCCCGTTCCCAGCCGGAGATCTCGGAGAGCAGATCGCGGGCGCGGCCGAGGCGCTCGACCGCCGACCCTTCGTCCTCGAAGAGCGCCGCGTGCGCGCCGCCGATCGAGCGCGTGATCGCCTCGGTGTGGCGGAGCGCCTCGCGCTCGGCGCGCAGCGCCTCGTCCTCGCCCGCAAGGAGCCGGGCGGCGTCGATCTCCTCGGCCTGGAAACGCAGGTAGTCGAGCCGCTCCCGGCGCGCCCGATCGTCGCCGGTCGCGCGCTCGAGCCGCTCCGCGAGCCGGGCGTAGCGCTCGTACGCCTCGGCCACCCGGGCGAGCAGGTCCGCGGCGCTCGCGCCGCCGCTCTTGTCGAGCCAGAAGCGTTGCAGGTCGGGTGTGGCGAGGCCCAGCTCCTCGCGCTGGCCGTGGATGCGCAGGCAGGTCGGGGCGAGGTCCGAGAGCAGCCGCAGCGTCGCCGGCTGGTCGTTGACGAACACCCGGTTGCGCCCGCCGCGGGCGATCTCGCGCCGGATCAGCAGCTCGTCGCCCTCGGCGTCGAGCCCCGCCGCCTCGAGGACGCCGCGCCAGGCGTCGCCGCGCGGCGCGAAGACTCCTGCGACCGACAGACCCTCGGCGCCGCTCCGGATCATGTCCGTGCTCGCGCGCGCGCCGCCGAGGAGCGACAAGGCGTCGACCACGATCGACTTGCCGGCGCCGGTCTCGCCCGACAGGACGTTGAACCCGGGACCGAATTCGACGGTCGCGCTCTCCAAGACGGCCAAGTTCCGGACGTGCAGCTCCCGGAGCATGCGGAGGTCACCCTACTCCGGCCGGTTGAACGTCGACGGCACGAACTCCGGATCTTCCTGCGCCCGCCGCTCGAAGCTCAGGAAGTCGTAGTAGCCGCAGCGCGGGCCCGGGTAGTCGCGGCAGATCGCCGGCCGCGCCGCGTAGATGCCGCAACGCCGGGTCTCGCGGTCGAGGAACTGGCAGGCGGTGCCGTAGACCGGATCGGGAGCATGGCGGAGGATCAGCTCGCCCGGTTCCTCGCCCCGGCGGACGAACTTGCGCCGCGCGGTCGCGAGCGAAACCCCGAAGTGGGACGCGAGCCGCGCCAAGTCGCTCGGTTGGACCTGGATGCGAGGGTACGAGCAGCAGTACGACGGGCAGCGATCGCAGTTGTAGAACGGCACCGGCTCCTCCCGAGAACGCCGGGATTCTACCTTGCGAACGCGGGGTTTGGATGCGCCGCCGGATGCGCCTCAGGACGCGTCGGCCGAGCCCGACGGCTTGTAGACGGTCAGCCGCCCGCGGCCGGCCCGCTTCGACTCGAAGAGCGCGGCGTCCGCGGCGTCGAACAGCTGCTCCGGCTGGCGCATCGAAGGGTCGAGCGCGGCGACGCCGAACGAGCAGGAGACCTCGATCTTGTACTCCTCGTAGCGGTAGTCGAGGTCGCCGACCCGGTCGCACAGCTTGCGGGCGAGCGCCTCGGCGCCGTCGAGAGTGGTCTCCGGAGCGAGGATCACGAACTCGTCGCCGCCGACGCGGGCGAAGATCTGCTCCGGCCGGACCACCACGCGCACCATGCTCGCGATCTGCTTCAAGACGAAGTCGCCGCACAGGTGGCCGTAGGTGTCGTTGACCTTCTTGAACTCGTCGAGGTCGAAGGCGATCATCGCGAGCGGCCGGCCGTGGCGCAACGCGCGGGCGAACTCGCGCAGCAGCTCCTCGTCGTACTTCCGCTTGTTGTAGATCTCGGTCAGCCCGTCGCGCATCACGAGGTCGTAGATCGCCTCGTGGTAGGCGTGCTCGGGGTCCTTCTCGTGCAGGAACTTGAAGTGGACGGCGGCGGTCTGGAAGCGGTCGCCGCTTTTGAGAGGCGTCAGGCCGGCGATCCGGTGGCCGTTGACGTAGGTGCCGTTCGTGCTGCCGAGGTCCTCGATCGTCACCCGCTGGCCGAAGTAGCGCAGGCGCGCGTGGGTGCGCGAGATCGAGAGCACCTCGGGCAGGCTGATGCCGGTCGCGGCGCTCCGGCCGATCTCGAGCGTCGTCCCGGGCGAGAGCCGGAACCGCGACCCGAGCCGCTGGCTCTCCGGATGCGCGATCAGGATGATCCCCGCCTCGACCTCGCTCGCCACGGCATCGCGCTCGCGCGCGGCGGTGTCGAGCGAATGCGTGAGGCCGCTTTCGGAGAACGGCGTCAGGTCGATGTTGTCGGTGTCCGTGTCCCGCACCGCCCCCAAGGAGCCCGAATTCCGCGGGGTGGTCATCGTCGCCGGTGGGGATGTCTCGGAGTTTTTCGCCTGCTGACCGTCTGCTGGGAACTGCCGTAAAGGCTAGCACCGAGGGGAGGTTACGTCAAATCGGTCGGCGTCGAGGCGAGCTCGGGGCGAACGCGTCTTCGATCCGCGCCGCGGGGCTGACGCCCGTTCGAAGCCGGGCGAGACCGTTCTGTCGGCCGACGTGTCGGCCGACGCGTCGGCTGGGGCGACGGCGCGATCCGGAGGGCCCGAGCGGGCCGCGTCCGCCGCCTGCAAGTCCAACGGCCACGGGGTTTCCAGCGTGCCGAGCCGAAGCTCTCCGGGGCGTTCACGGCGGGAACGGGGTTTGCTAAGTTCTCGCTCGTCCACTCTCGGAAGTCCGCCGCGACGGCTCGCGTCTCGACCGCGACGACCTTGGGTTGGACCGCTCCCCGGGAAGATCCCGCCGGGGCTTCGAGAAAGGCAAGGTGAAGCATGAAACTCCGGCTCGCACTCTTGATGTCGGCGGTCGCCGTGGCCCTTTCGCTCGGGTGGCTGGGAAGCTTCGGCCCGCAGCGGGCGATCGCGGCGCCGGCCGCCGCCGCGCCCAATCCCTGCGCCTTCCCGACCTCCGTGGTCGGCTCGCCCGCCCAGACCGCCTGGATGATCTTCGTCGCCGCGAACTGCCCGGCGAACCAGAGGACGCTCACCTGGGAGACCTGGATCGAGCAGGCGGACCTCTATCCGGCGAACGGCAAGGTCGGCGGGCGCTCGATCCATCCCAAGCGCCTGCACGGCAGCCCCCTCGCCCAGGTCGCGCTCGCGAAGCTCGGAGGCCACGGCGCGGGTGCCGCCCCCAGCACGGAGTCCTGCAACCCGATGGCGGCTCCGCCGACCAACAGCTCGGTCAAGATGGTCAAGACGACGATCTGCGAGGAGGCCCGGCAGAACCCGACCACGCAGGCGTTCATCGTCAAGAAGGGCTACCAGGTCCGCAGCGGGCAGGCCGCGGCGGCCAAGGCGGGCGCGGACATCGACTTCCCGGGCGCCTCGATCGAGGTCAAGGTGGACTGGATCCCGGCGAGCGACTACAGCCCGGCCTTCACCTGCAAGACGCCGCCGGCCGGCGTGCACGTCTCGATGATCGACGGCGAGTGCTACGCGATGGCGGGCATGCACATCTCGTCCAAGCTCCTCAAGGACTGGATCTGGGCGACGTTCGAGCCGCAGAGCCTGCAGACGAATCCGAACCGCTGCATCACCTTCGGGCCCTGCAACGATCCGTTCGGCTCGATCCCGAACACGAGCAACGGCGGCGCCGCCGGGTTCACCAAGCAGACGCCGCAGCTCAAAGCCATGATGGTCGCCGCGCACCTGGCGCCCGAATTCCTCAACTACCGGCTCGACGGCGTCCAGACCACGTTCGGCACCGCCGCGAACCCGACGCTCCTCGGCAACTCGATCATCGAGGGCGAGAACGTCGGCATGACCAAGGGGACGGCGTCGTGCATCTCCTGCCACTCGGTCTCCTCGGTCGAGGCCGACGCGGCGGGCACCGACGGCATCCAGTTCCTGCCGGCGACCGGCCCGGTGGGGCCCCAGTTCGTCGTCCCCGCGGGTTGGATCGCGCGCGACTTCGTCTGGTCGCTCGCCGTCGCCTGTCCCAACGGCATCCTGCCCGGGCACTGCACGGGCTCGAACGCGGCGGCGGCAGTGAAGAAGAAGGTTCCCTGAAGATCGAGGCGCGGGCCCCCTCCGGTGCGGAGGGGGTCTCAGGGCGCCTCTCGGATCTTCGGCTCCGGCTCCAGGGTCGAAGATCCGGTTCCCGGTCGTCCGGAGCCGGCGCCTCATTGCTCGATGGGATCGCCCCCCTCGTGCTTGTCGAGCCGGCGGAGCTCGTTGAGGAAGATCGCCAGGTCGTCCTGGCCGACCCTGCCGTCGCGGTTCATGTCCGCGGCCGGCTTGCCGCCCTGCATCAGGGTCATGAAGATGCGCAGGTCGTTGCCGTCGACCAGCCCGTCGCCGTTCAAGTCGGCCGTCGAATCGGTGACCAGCATCTCCTGGGCCGCGCGCAGATCGGTGAGGGCGAGATCCTCGGTCGTGACTCCGAGGCCGGTGAGCTGGACGAAGATCCCCGGCTCGACGCGGATCGCCGGATGCTCGCCCGTGCCGTCCGCGAAGTCGTAGACCGTGCTCGAGGCGACCAGGCCGAGGTCGTTGAGCTGATCGATCAGAGCCAGGGTCGCGGCGTCGCCGGGGTCTCCCGCCACGGTCGCCGCGCTCGCGGTGAGCATGATCTCGTTGCCCGCGCCATCGACGACCGTCGGCGAGATGCTGTAGCTCCCGCCGGCGGCCACCTCGGACGCGGTGAACGTGCCCGCCACCCCCTGCATCGCGATCGATACCGGGAAGGACTGGGTCAGCCAGGTCATCGAGTTGAACGCGGTGTCGGTGCTCGAGCTGCTCGTGCCGCCGACGTTGGGCGCCATCTCGGTGACGCAGACGAGCGCCTGGCCGCTCGGCTTGGTCATGATCGGGCACGGATGAAGGCCCTGGGCCGCCAGGGCCGCCGCGAGAGCGGTCGCGATGTCGGTCGCCGACTGGCCCGCGGTCGGCGTCACCATGACCGTGAAGCCGGAGTGCGGCGGGTTGCCCCATTTGATCGTGAACTTGCTCGGCCGGCCCTTGCTGTCCTTGCCGGTCGCCTTGCCGTTCTTCCGCTTCGGCGTCACGCAATAGCACTGCTTTTTCACCGCCACGGCCGGCTCGGGAACCGCCGCGCCGAGACCGATCACCAGACCCAGACAGAGCAGGGCAAAGCGGAGGCGGAGCTTCATGGACGGATCTCCTCTCTCGAGCTCCAGGAGGGGCTCGGCCGAGATATCGATGCATTTCGATCTCTACAGATATTGGGTGCAGCGAGGCGGATGAAAGGGACAGCCGCCGTCAGGCCGCGCCGCGGCACGGCGAAGTTCGCTGCGGGGGTGAGGCCGCCTCGTGGGTGATAGCATTCAAGCCAATGAAGAGGCTTCTGCCGGCGCGAACCGCGCGAGGAGACCGCATGGCTTCAAAGGGAAACGCCAGGGCGCACGGGTTCGCCCTTTGGCTGCTGGTCGCTTTCCTCCTCGTCATCGCGGGGAGCTCGGCGGCTGCGGCTGGCCCCCTGCTTCGCTACCTCGCAAAAGGACCCCGTACCGCGCCGGTCTGGATCGACGCGGAGGCCGCGACGAACGCCAGCGGCACCATCGATTGGCAGCTCTTCGAAGAGTCCGAGCGGGATCTCGCCGCCACGCCTCCGGAGATCGACCCCGTCACCGGCGACTGCCTCACGTATCTCGGCGAACCGAGCATGGATCGCCTCGAGCCCAAGCCCAATGGATCTCTCGAGGATCTCGAGCGTCATTCCTTGGCGATCTATGTCGGCACCGTGGAAGAGATCCGACCGGGATTTTGGAGCGGCATTCCCTACAGCCTCCTAGCGGTCAAGGTGACGGAGGTCTTCCGTAGCTCGGCGTCGATCGCAAGCGATTTCGTCTACGTTCCGGTTCCGACAGCCAACTTCTCCCTCGGAGGCCGCAGATACTGCACCGACGGCACGAGGGGCTACCGGCCAAAGCTCGGCGATCGGGCGTTGCTCTTTCTCTACGACCCGGCCCTCGATACCGCGAAATCCCTGGTCTTTCCGCGCTTCGGTGAAACCGTGTTCGAGAGCGCGCCGGGCCGGTTGGTCTTCGACCCGGGCTTGAAGAAGCAAGACGACTGGATGGCGGCAGCGACGTTCGACGACGTTCTGCGATTTCTTCGTTCGACTTCGACGCACACAGGACAGTGACGCTCGGCGGAAGACTCCTGCGAGCCGCGCTTCCGTTGCTCGCGGTGGCGCTGATCCCCCTACGGGCAGACGGAGCTACGGATCCTTGTGCCGCGCCCTCTTCCGGTCAAGGCATCTCGTCGGCTGATCAGTTCAACCTGAGCAGCACGAAGCTCTCCGCCGCGGAGCTCATCTCTGCGATCGGCTATTGGGCTGGATCCTGTGCGGGCTATGGTGTCAGGTTTCCTTCGATGCGCGTTGGAGGGACCGGAGGAGTCGCCATTACCGTGACCTTCTTCGACACGACGTCCACTCTACCCTCAGGCTCTTGCGGTGTAACGACCCCTACTCTCGTCGCGCCGGGCAACTCTCTACATTCCGCGCAAATCAGGCTCTGGGCCAAGCAAGGGAACGGGATCCCTTGCAACAAGGTGGACAGTCTGGCTCACGAGATCGGGCATCTCTTGGGACTCAAGGATGCGCCCCAGGTCTCGTGCCAAGGCCGAATCATGGGAGAGCGCCCGGCAAACGGCACCCGGCAAGTCGGCGCTGGCGAATGCGAGGTTGCTGGCTCCATGTGGCGAACCAGCTCGGAAGACTCCGGACATGACAGGCCGCCTCGGTGCCGCGACGACCTCGGAGGTCCACCATGATCGATGATTCAGACCGCGGTACGCGGGGGTCAAGCCGACCCCTCGCCCTTGGTGTAACGATTGTACTCGGCGTGCTGTACTGCGCTCTCCCGGCATCCGCCGTCAGTTGTAGCGCAAGCCCGTTGATCCTGGATTTGGCTGGGGACGGGGTCCAGACGACCGACCTCTTCTCCGCCGTGAAATTCGACATCCATGGCGAAGGACGTCTCGTCACGATGGCGTGGACTGCCGACTGGTCCGAGGACGCGTTCCTCTGGAATGACCTGAACCGAGACGGCCTCGTCGACGGCGGAGGCGAGCTGTTCGGCGACTCAACGCTCTTGCCCGACGGCACACCGGCCGCGAACGGTTTCGAAGCCCTGAAGGTCTATGACGACTCGACGTACGGTGGCAATGCAGATGGGAAGATTTCGGACCGGGATCTCGGCTGGACTGACCTGCGTCTTTGGATCGACCGGAACCACGATGGAGTCTCTCAAGTCGACGAAATCGCTACCCTTGGGGACCTTGGTATTTCCGAAATCCTTCTGACCTACCGTGAAGACCGCGATGTCGACGGGAATGGGAACTGGCACTTCTTGAAGGCCAGCTTCCTCCGAGAGATCGAAGCACCCTGGGGAAAAGCCCTCGCTCGGCGACCGATCGAGGATGTCTACTTCCGGTACGAGAATCCGTAGATCCCTCCTTAATTGCCGACCCACCCCGGATCACGACCGCGCCCTTACTTTCCTGCCTTGGCAAGGCACTTGATCCCACTCTGCACCGTGGTCCGCAGACTTCGGCTCCCGCGCGATCCCGGACGCGGGCGCTCCGCGCGGTTTCCGCTTCGTCGAGGTGTGGGCAGCGAGCGACCGGTCGGCGCGGTCCCTCACCGCATCGACGGGACCGCGCGGTCGGCGAATCGCGCGGCGTGGGCGAGGGCGTCTTCCAACTGTGGGGAAGGAACGAGAGGAGGACTTGGGGGCACCCGCGGGGGCGCGAGTGGGCACCCGAGCCGTTCGGGAGGGCACCCGAGCCGCGCGGGTCGGCGCCCGAAGCGCGCGGGGCAGCGCCCGGACCGTTCGGGAAGATACCCGAGGCGCTCGGGCAGACACCCGAGCCACGCGGGCAGACACCCGAGCCACGCGGGCGGACACCCGGGGCGCGCGGGTGGGCGCCCGAGCCGTTCGGGGAGGCACCCGAGGCGCTCGGGTCGGCACCCGAGCCACGCGGGCGGACTCCCGAAGCGCGCGGGTGGGCACCCGGGCCGTTCGGGAAGGTGCCCGAAGCTCGCAGGTGGCCGCCCGGAGCGGACGGGCGAGCACCCGAGGCGCGCGGGTGAGCACCCGAGCCGTTCGGGAGGACGCCCGAGCCGCGCGGGAGGAGGCGTCCTTCCCCGCTTCTGGGAGAGGGCCGAGGTGGGGGTCAGAGCGCCTTCCTTGGCGGCACGACGACGTTCGCTACCAGCAACCCGGCGACGAGCGCGATCGCGACCAGCGTCATGCGGAAGGCGGTCTCGATGCCCGAGACGACGTCGCTTTCCAAGAGGGCGGCGAGGCTCTTGAAGCCGATGCTTCCGGGGACCAGGAAGAGGATGCCCGGCACCTGGGTGATCGCTGCGGGGCGGTCGAGGAAGCGGGCGTAGAGGTTGCTGCCCGCTCCGACCGCCACGGCTCCGACGAAGGCGCCAAGCTGGGGGCCGAGGGCTCGCGCACCGAGGCGGACTCCCAAGTAGGCGGTGAGGCCCGCGATGAGGATCCAGGGCGCGTCGCGCGGGCTCGCTCGCAGGAGGACGACGAAGCCGAGCGGCGCGACGACGAGGGCCATGATCTCGGTCCAGGCGGGCAGCGGGATCGGCACGGCGGAGAGCGGCGTGCCGCCGAGGACGAGGGAGGCCACCTGCGCCCCGAACGCGACGCCGAAGGCGAGGGTGAAGAAGATCATCAGCGCGTTCGCGAGCCGCGCGCTGCCCGAGGAGAGGTCGCGGGTCGACAGCTCGGACATCGCGAGCGTGAGCGACAGGCCGGGCACGAGGGTGATCAGC
>DATMZM010000343.1:0-3311 GCA_035607445.1 Thermoanaerobaculia bacterium
CGGATTGACCGCGGTGCCCTGGTGGCCGGCGCCGATCCAGGTGCGGCCGATCTCGAGGACGCGGTGGTTGGGGCGGATGTCGAGGTAGGCCGTGCCTCCGACCGGCTGTCCGCTCGCGCGGTCGACGATCGCGAAGAGCACGGCGGCCGGGATCTCGAGGCCGCGGCGCTCCCAGTCGCGGAACGCCTCGTAGCCGGCGTCGGCCGGCCAGTCGACCATCCAGGTGAAGATCTCCGGCCGCGCGACGCGATAGAGCCCGGGGGCGTGGTCGAGCGCCAGCGGCTCGAGGCGGACGTGGGCCCCTTCGAGGACGACCGGCCGGACGTTCATTCGGCGTTCTCGGCCGGCGCCTTGCGATAGGGGTCCGGGTTCGTGATCTCCATCCAACGCTCCGGCCGCGCCACCGGGCGGAAGCCATAGGCGCGGTAGAGCGCGTGGGCATCGCGGGTGACCAGAGCCCAGCGGCGGAACCCCTGGAGGTCCGGGTGGCCGACGATGCAGTCCATCAGGAAGCGGCCGAGCCCCCGGCCGCGCAGCTCTTCGAGCACGTAGACGTCGGCTAAGTAGACGAAGGTCGCCCAATCGGTGATCACGCGCGCGAAGCCGACCTGGCGGGAGCCCTCGAGCAGGCCGAAAGGGAGCGAGCCCGCGATCGCTCGCTCGAGCGTCGCGCGCGGGATTCCGGCGGCCCAATAGGACACCCCGCTCAGGAAGGCGTGGATCGCGTCGAGGTCGAGCCGCGCCGGGTCGGTCGTGACCTCGAAGCCGTCGCGCTGCCAGGTGAGGGGATCGGCGGGCATCGGGTTCTCCGGGCGGGTCTCCGGACGGGGAAATCTATCCGATCTCCCGCGGCTCCCGGTTGTCTCCGGTGCCCCCGTCCGCATATCGTCCGCGCGATGCCCCGACATCTCCGCGCGGTGCTCCCCGCTCTCGCGAGCGCCCGGTGATCGACTCCCTCGTCTCCGGGCTCGCCTGGCTCGTCACCGGCGCCCAGGCGCGCTGGGTCGGGGCGGGCCCGAGCGCCGCGCAGCGGATCTACTTCGCGAACCATTCGAGCCATCTCGATTTCGTCGTCATCTGGTCGTGCCTGCCGAGAGAGATCCGGGCGCGGACGCGGCCGGTCGCGGGGCGCGATTACTGGGAGAGGGGCTGGCTGCGCCGGAAGCTCTCCCGGGACGTCTTTCGCGCCGTGCTGATCGACCGCGGGGGCGCCGGCCAGGGCGCGGACCACGCGGCGCGAACCGAGGCCGCGCGGCGGACGGTCGAAGCTACAGCCGCGGCGCTCGGCTCTTTCGAATCGCTGATCCTTTTTCCCGAAGGCACGCGCGGCGACGGCTCGAACGTCGCGCCGTTCAAGAGCGGCCTCTACCACCTCTGCGCCCTGCGGCCCGACGTCGAGCTGGTGCCGGTCTGGCTCGACAACCTGTTCCGCATCCTGCCCAAGGGCGAGATCCTCCCCGCCCCGCTCTTGGGCAGCGTCACCTTCGGCCCTCCCCTCCGCTTCGACCCGACCGAGCCGCGCGACGCCTTCCTGGCCCGCGCCCGCGCGGCCCTCCTGGAGCTCAAGCCCGCATGAAGCTCGCCTTCGATCGACAGCTCGGCTTGCTGTTCGGAGGCGTCGTGGGCCTCCTGATCCTGGCCTCGCTCGCCGGCTGGCTCCTCGCCCGGCGCGCGCGGACCGAGGCGGGGCGCGCGACGGTCGCGAACATGAACGCGCGGGTGCGCTCGTGGTGGGTGATGGTCGCGATCTTCGCCGGCTCGATGGCGACCGGCCCGATCGGCGCGGTGATCCTCTTCGGCCTGCTCTCGTTCTTCGCCCTGCGCGAGTTCATCACTCTCACCCCGACGCGGCGCGCCGACCACCGGGCGATCTTCTACAGCTTCTTCGTCTTCCTGCCGCTCCAGTACTACCTGGTCGCGATCCGCTGGTACGGCCTGTTCGCGATCCTGATCCCGGTCTACGCCTTCCTCTACGTCCCGACCCGCTGCGCGCTCTCGGGCGACACCGAGCGCTTCCTCGAGAGGGTGGCGAAGATCCAGTGGGGCTTGATGGTCTGCGTCTATTGCGTCAGCCACGCCCCGGCCCTCCTGATGCTCGAGATCCCGGGCTTTTCCGGGCAGAACGGCAAGCTGCTGCTCTTCCTCGTCCTCGTCGTCCAGATGAGCGACGTGCTCCAGTACGTCTGGGGCAAGCTCCTCGGCCGGCACAAGATCGCCCCCAACGTCAGCCCGAACAAGACGGTCGAGGGCTTCGTCGGCGGCGTGCTGTCCGCGACCGGGCTCGGCGCCGCGCTCTGGTGGGCGACGCCGTTCAAACCCTGGCAGGCCGCGCTCCTCGCCTTCGCGATCACGCTCATGGGTTTCGCCGGCGGCCTGGTGATGTCCGCGATCAAGCGCGACCGGGGCGTCAAGGACTACGGCGCGGTGATCGCGGGCCACGGCGGAATCCTCGACCGGATCGACTCGCTCTGCTTCGCCGCGCCGCTCTTCTTCCACCTCGTGCGGTACTTCTTTTGACCCCCGAAGTGACGGCTCACCCCGCCCCGCGGCGATAGAACGAGAGCCCGCACTCGCCGTAGCGGCGGACGTCGGTCTGGACCAGGTCGCCCGCGTCCTGGGGCAGGCGATGGCGGGCCGAGTGCTCGACGACCGCTTCGCCGTCCGGAGCGAGGAGCGGCGCGACCGCCTGGAGCAGGCCCGAGTAGGCGTCGAAGGCGTAGGGAGGATCGGCGAAGACGAGGTCGAAGCGCTCTCCCGCGGAAGCCAGGCGCGCCAGCCCGGTCGGGAGCGAGAGCTTGCGGATCTCGATCAGCCCCGGTCCGAGCTTCGCGGCATTGGCCGCCATCGCCGCGAGCGCGAGCGGATCGGCGTCCGCCGCGACGACCCGGAGCGCCCCCCGGCCCGCCGCCTCGAAACCCACCGCCCCGCTGCCCGCGAAGAGGTCGAGCAGGCGCGCGCCGGAGAGCCGGTCGCCCCAGATCGAGAACAGGGCCTCGCGGACCCGTCCCTCGCTCGGCCGGGCGCCCGGGGGCACGGCGAGGACCCGGCCGCGGAAGGTGCCGCCGGTGATCCGGATCCCCGGACCCTTCATCCGGGACCCGCGCCGAAGCGGGGCTCGACCGCGACGAACAGCTGGCGGAGGTCCTCCTTGCGCAGGTAGATCGTCAGCGGCTGCTCCACGCCGCGCAGCTCGATCCCCTTGCCGTCGTCCGTGAAGCCGTGGATCTCGAACAGCACGCCGTCCGCCCGGCGCAGCCGATCGCCGGGCGCCGGAGCGTACCCTTCGGGCAGTCGGGCTTCCCCTTCGAGCA
>DATMZM010000259.1:0-5895 GCA_035607445.1 Thermoanaerobaculia bacterium
CCCGCGGATCGAGTTGCCGGAGGCCGTCCGCTCCTCGCTCGCGACCGCCGTCGTCTACGCTTGGGGCGTCGAGGCGTTCGACGCGGCCGGCGCGCGGCTCGCCGGCTCCGAGCCGCTCAAGTTCCGGATCACGCCGACTGCATCCGAGAAGTAGGTAGCTCGCCGCGGCGCTGGGGTGGCCCGGTCAGCGCCGGGCGAGCCTCCCGGAATCGCTTCGCCCAGCCGAAGGGCGCGTGCTATCTTCCATCCCGACCTTCGTCCGCTTGTTAAGTGATGCCACCCCTGGCTCTCTACTCCACCAATACGCTCCTCGCGTATCGGTTCAATCAGCGCTACTACGGCGAGCTCCACTACGTGAGGAACTTCGATGTTCGAAGCCGCCAAGACGATTCCTTTCGCGCAGTTGACCGAGGTCGCCTACTACGCGATGCGCGCCCTGGAGCGGCGTTTCCGACCGCAGGAATTGGAGACGACTCGCCTCCTGGCCGGCCTGGCGAGCGAGCCCGGCCAGGAAGAGCAGCGGATCGCGAGCCACTGGCTGGAAGAGATCGAGCACCGCGAAGGTCGGACCATCGATCAGCTCAGCGACGAAACCGTCAAGCGCTACCTGGGCGATTTCGCCGATCTGGTGCAGCGGCGCTCCGAGTCCCAATTCAAGCCTGATCCGGAACGTGGACGGCAGCTGCTCGAAAAGCTGGGGCGCGAAGTACCCCTCCCCGTCGTGCCACAGCGCAAGGCAAGTTGAGCCGACCGCGCAGTTTCCTGCTCCATCCCGCTCCATCCAGCCGGCCCAACGGGGCGCATCAAGCCAGCCCAGGGCACATAACCCGGGCTGGCAGGGTTTCCCTGTCCGGGTGATCGCCGAAAGGGCGGCTGATCGGAAGCCGGTCCCCGGCCGCTACTCCGCCCCGAGCGTGCGCGCGGGGTCGATGCGCGCCGCCCGGACGGCGGGGAGCGAGCTCGCCCAGAGCGCCACGGAGGAGACGACGAGGGCGACGCCGACGAAGGTCGCCGGGTCCGTCGCCTCGACGCCGTAGAGGAGGCCCGAGAGCAGGCGGCCGAGCGCGAGCGCCGCGGGGATGCCGAGGGAGAGGCCGAGGAGGGCGAGGCGCGCGCCCTGGCCGACGATCAAGCGCAGGATCCTCCCGCGCCCGGCGCCGAGCGCCACGCGCACCCCGATCTCGCGCGTCCGCTGGCGCACCGAGTAGGCCAACACCCCATAGAGCCCGATCGTCGCGAGCAGCAGCGCGAGCGCCGCGAAGAGCGAGAGGAGAGCGAAGGCGAAGCGCGAGGGCGCGAGAGCCTTCTCGACCGCCTCGTCGAGGGTGCGGACGTTCGCGATCGGCACGCTCTTGTCGACTGCCGCGACCTGGCCGCGGATCGCCCGGGTGAGCGCGGCCGGATCGCCCGCGGCCCGCACCGCGTACGAGCGGGGTCCGAACGGGAAGACGTGGAGCGGGAAGTAGATCGTCGCCCGGTCGGCCGCCGCCGGGCCGTCGTGGCGGACGGGGGAGACGACGCCGATCACCTCGGCGATCTCGCGCGTGCCGAAGATGTCGAAGCCGAGCCTTTTGCCGAGCGGGTTCTCGCCCGGCCAGAGCCGATCCGAGAGCGTGCGGTCGACGACGGCGACGTGGCGGCCGGACTCGTCGTCGGCCCGATCGAAGCCGTGGCCCCGCTGCAGCTCGAGGCCGAGGGCGCCGAAGATCCCCGGGCTCGCCGGCCGCAGGCTCGCGTCGTTCTTCGACCACTCCTCAAACCCCTGCTCGGGCAGGCCGTACGGTCCGGTCCAGAAGCGGCCGGAGAGGGGGAGCGGATAGGACGAGCCGACGCTCCGGACGCCCGAGAGCGCCGCGATGCGCGCCTCGATCTGGCGGTGGAAGCGGACCTGATCCTGGGGTTGCGGATAGGCGGAGAAGGGGAGCTGGAGGGAGAAGGTGAGCACGCCTCCGGGCCGGAAGCCGAGGTCCGCCCGTTCGAGCGAGCGGAACGTCCGCAGCAGCAAGCCGGCGCCGACGAGAAGCACGATCGACGCGGCGACCTCGGCGACGACGAGCGCCTGCCGGGGCGCGGAGCGGGAGCCGCCGCCGCCGGACGTCCCACGGAGCGCCTCCCCCGGTTTCGCGATCGAGGCCGCGAGCGACGGCGCGAGGCCGAAGACGACGGCGGAGACCAGGGACGCGCCGAGGGCGAAGGCGAGGGCGCGCACGTCGAGGCCCGCGTCGCCGAGGCGCGGGATGTCCGCGGGACGGAGCGCGAGCAGCAGGCGCAGGCCCGCCTGGGCGAGGACGACGCCCGCGGCGCCGCCCGAGAGGGCGAGGAGCAGCGCCTCGGTGAGCGCCTGGCGCGCCAGGCGGGCGCGGCTCGCGCCGAGTGCCGAGCGCACCGCCATCTCGCGGCGCCGCGCGGTCGCCCGCGCGAGCAGCAGGTTCGCGACGTTGGCGCAGGCGATGAGGAGGACGAACCCGACGGCGCCCGCGAGCGCGAGCAGCACCGGGCGGACCCGGGAGACGACGTCGGCGTGGAGCGGCACGACGTCGATGTGCGTGCCGACGTTCTGGTGGAAGGGGCTCTTCCGGCGCAGCTCGCCCGCGAGGGCCGCCATCTCGCCGCGCGCGGCGGCGAGCGAGGCGCCGCTTCTCAGGCGGCCGATCACGCGCAGGAACTGCTGGTCGCGCGGGACCTGCGCGAAGTCGAAACGGAACGGCGCCCAGGCCGCGATGTCGGTCGGCATGCCGGCGTCGGGCGGCATGTAGAGCGCGAAGTCGGGCGGCATGACGCCGACGATGACCGCCGGCTGGCCGCCGAGCGAGATCTGGCGGCCGATCGCCCGCGGGTCGCCGCCGAAGCGGCGCAGGAAGAACCCGTGCGCGAGGACCAGGGCGTTCGGCGGTCCCACCGCGCGCGGATCGCCGGGGCGGCCGGGCGGCAGCGGGCTGCCGTCCTCGGGCACGAAGGTGCGGCCGAGCGCGGGCGGCACGCCCAGGACGTCGAAGAAGTTCGCGCTCACGCCGCCGACCCGGATCTGCTCGGGCTCGCCGCCGTCGCCGAGCAGAGCGGCCTCCGAGACGTTGTCGGTCGCCGCGATCGCGGCGAAGCTCGCGCCCGCGCGGCGCATGTCGAGCACGTCCGGCGCGGAGCTCGGCGCCTTCGGGAAATGGGTCTTCTCGAGCCGCTCCCAGATCAGGGCGAGGCTCTCGGGCTGCCGGTAGGGGAGCGGCGCGAGGAGGACGGCCCGCACGACGCTCCAGATCGCGACCGTCGCGCCGATGCCGAGCGCCAAGGTCAGGATCGCGACGGCGGCGAATCCCGGGGCTTCCCGGAGCTGGCGGATCGCGTAACGGGTGTCCTGCCGCAGGGTTTCGATCACGGGACGGTCTCCTCGGTCTCCCCTCGGTTTCGCTTCATGGATTACGGAGGATCGAGCGAAAGGTTCGAGGCGCGGCGGCGCCCGGCGACCGCCCGGAGGGCGAGACCGCCCAAGGCGGCGAGCCCGGCGAGGAGAGCGCCGAGACCGAGACCGAAGCCCAGGTGCCGCGGGGCCACCGGCGGGGGCTCGCCGATCAGGACGAACGCGGCCCAGGCCTCCGGCCGGTTCCAGCCGGGGGTCGCGCGCAGGCGCCGCTTCGCCGCGGCGAGCGCCTCGTCGGGGGGGAGCCCGCGGCCGAGCTGGGCGTAGAACTGATCCATGAAGACCGCGGTGGCCCGGTCGCCGACGTCCCACAGGCTCGCGACGACGCCCGAGGCCCCGGCGGCCAGGAAGGCTCCGGTCAGGGAGGCGAGAGCGCCGCCGCCGCGCGGATCCGGCCCGAGGGCGGTGCTGCAGGCCGAGAGGACGGCCAAGCCGATGCGCGCCGAGTGCTCGGCCGACCCGGCCGGCACGGCGAGCCCGGCGATCTCCGCCGGCTCGAGCAGGCCGTCGTCGTCGCCCGCCGGCGTCAGGAGGATCGCCGCGCCGCGGCCGGCCCGCTCGTCGAAGACCGCGTGGGTCGCGAAATGGAGCACGCGCGCGCCCTGCGCGGCCTCGCGCCGGAAGGCGGCCTCGGTCGCGCGTGCGCCGAGGAAGCTCGCGCGGGAGCCCGGGAGGCGCCCGGCAGAGGCGGCGATCTCGCCCGCCGCGCCGGGCAGCGGCCCGAGCGCGAAGCGGGCGGCGAGGAGCCCCGCGGGCGTCGGCGCCGGGCCGGGCGCCGGCAGGCGGGGTGAGCCGAAGCCCAGGAAGGCGCGATCGGGCACCCCCGAGCGGCCGCGGCGAGAGAGCGCCAAGGCCGCCGTCGCGCTCGGCTCGTAACGGATCGCGACCCGCTCGACGAGCGCGACGCCGTCCGCGCCCGGCAGCAGCTCGAACGGCAGGTAGCGCAGAGCGCCGTCGGGCGCGATCCGCAGCCGCGAGATCCCGTTCATCGGCCCGAGCGGAGCGATCAGGGCCCGGGCGAGGGCCGCGAGCTCGCTCTCGGCCGGCGCGCGCCCCGCCGCCAGCTCGCGGTGCAGCCGGCGGACGGCGGAGAGGACCGGCTCCGCGGGGCCGAGATCGAACAGGCGGATGCCCGAGGGGTCGATCCGCCAGAGGAAGAGGTCCTTCTCGCCGAGGAAGTAGTCGAGGATCGGCGCGCCGCCCGCCCGTGCCCAGCGGGCGAGGTCGGCGCTCCGGGCCGGCGCTCCGGTCGCAGGGGTCGCACCGGTCGCGGGGGCACCCAAGGCGTCGACCAGCTCGCGGACCTTCGCGCGCTCGGTGATCTCGAGCGCCCGCTCCGCGGCGCCCGCGACGCCCCGCGCGGCCTGGCGGGCCAGGAGCTCGACCGCCGCCGCATAGACCGCCCGCCGGTCGCCGAAGTAGCTCGCCTGAAACCTCCGGCTGCCGATCTCGGCCCGGGTGTGCTCGATCTCGCCCATCGCCTGCTCGAGGGAAGCGAGCGCGCCCCGGACGTCGCCGCGGGCGGCGAAGATCCGGCCGAGCCCTTCGTGGGCGGCGACGCGCCCCTCCGCCGAGCCGCTCGCCTCGGCGGCCGCCAGGCAGTCGCGGAACGCTTGCTCGGCCTCGGGCAGACGCCTCTCTTCGAGCAGCAGGCGGCCGAGATAGAAGAGGTCCTGGATCTCCTCGCTCCGATCGCCGGCAGCCCGCGCCCCGGCGAGCGCGGCGCGGTAGTCGGCCTCGGCGCTCCGGCGGTCGCCGAGGTTCAGATGGCGGGCGATGCCGAGGTTCAACCGGGCGTTCGAGAGCCCGGCCCGATCGCCGAGGCGGGAGTAGATCGCCGCCGCCTCTTCGTAGGCGGCGATCGCGCGCCGCGGGTCGCCGAGGTTGCGGTCGAGGGTGCCGGCGTTCGCGATCAGGGAGGCACGGAGGTGGGGACCGAGCGCCGGGCCCGCGGCGAGCAGGCCGCGGTAGAGGTCGAGAGCCTCTTCGTACGCGCCGAGCTTTTCGAGCACCACCCCTTCGTTGATGCGGGAGATCCGGGCCTGGTCGGCCGCCCACGGCTCGGCGGCGTGCGCCCGCGCGAGCGCCTCGGCCTCGCGGTAGGCGGAGAGCGCCCGGCCGTAGCGTCCGGCGTCGATCGCGGCGACCCCTAAGTTCGCGAGGTTGATCCCTTCGCCCTCGGCGTCGCCGGCCCGGCGGTTGAGCGCGAGCGCCTCGCGAAATGCCGCCTCGGCCTCCGCCGTCCGCCCGAGCGACTGGCGGGCGAGGCCGAGGTTGTTGAGCGTGCGGGCGAGAGCGACCGGGTCGGCGAGACCGCGGCGCAGGCGCAGCGCCTCGCGGCACTCGGCGAGCGCGGCGCGGTAGTCGCCCCGGTCGTTGAGGATCGCGCACGCGTTGTTGCGCGCTGTCGCCGCGCCCTCCGGATCGCTCCGCTCGAGGCCGGGAGCCGCGGCGCGATAGCCGGCGAGAGCCTCGTCGAGGCG
>DATMZM010000186.1:0-6946 GCA_035607445.1 Thermoanaerobaculia bacterium
GGCGATGCGGCAGAGCATGCTCTCGAGCACGCCGGCGGCGGCCAGATTGGCGAGGACGATGCGCCGTTCCGCGGTCGACACGCAGCCTTGCGGCAGGCCCCTGCGATCGATCTCGGCGACCGCCTCGCACGCTCCGGGGCGGCGCAACGGACCGTCGAGATGCTCGATGTAGTCGTCGACGATCGCGGCCAGCCAGGCGTCGCGCGAGATCGGGAAGCGGTGCCGGCGCGCGAGCAGCTCCCAGACCTCGGGCAGGCCGAGGCCGAGCAGGGCCTCGTTCTCTGCGTTCGAGACGGTCGCGCCGAATCGATGGCAGACCCGGAGGAGAGCCCGGTAGTGAAGGGGCTCGCTGTCGAGGAGCACGCCGTCGACGTCCCAGACGACGGCGGCGAACGGCTTCGGGAGACGGCGGTCGGCGTTCATCGGATCGGGCTCCTCGGAGCGCGCTTTCGGGCTCAGGTCGGGCTCAAGGCAGAAGGACGACCTTGATCGCGCCGGCGGCGGCCGAGACGGTGCGCGCCAGGAGATCACAGCCGAGCTCGGCGAAGGCGATCCGGTAGTCTTCGAGGGGATGCTGGCAGGTCACGATCCGATCCCCGGGGACCAGGCCGCGGCCGAGCAGGTCGACCGCGGCGGCGAAGGTTCCGAGCGAGTCGATCGAGCCGACGATCGACAGGCTCCGGTCGGCGACCCGCAGCATGTCGACAGCACAAGTGGTCGGGCGCAAGCCGATGGTCAGGAGTTGACCGCCGCGGGCGAGCCGCGGCAACACCTCCGCGGCGAGGAGGCCGGTGGTGTCGACCGCGAGGTCGATCTCGCCGTCTTCGGAGAGGCTCTCGATCGCCTCTTCGAGCGAGGAGCGGCAGTGCCAGTGCGGAGGCAGGGCGGCCTGCGCGAGCCCGCGGCGCGGGGCCGAGATCTCGACCACCGCGCCGCCCAGCCCGCGGCAGGCGAGGGCGTGGGCGTAGAGCACGCCGAGCGGGCCCGCGCCCAGGATCAGCGCGCGGAGATCGGGGCGGAGGCGCACTTGGTCGACGCCGGTCAGGGCGCAGCTGAGCGGCTCGGCCAGGCTCGCGGCGGCGAAGCTCAAGCGGTCGGGGAGGGGGTACAGGAAGCGCTCCTCCGTCTTGTAGAGCGGCGCGAACGTGCCGTCGCGGCTGACTCCGGTCTCCGTGTCGGACTTGCGCTGGCAGTGATTCTGCCGGCCGGTGCGGCACATCCGGCAGGCGCCGCAGAAGTAGGTCGGATCGATGGCGACGCGGTCGCCGATCCGCAGCGACTCGACCGCGTCGCCCGTGGCGACCACCTCGCCCGCCGATTCGTGTCCGAGGACGACGGGCGGCCGGGCCGCGGCGTAACCGCCGGTGACGATCCCGAGATCGGTGCCGCAGATGCCGGTGGCGCGGATCCGCACCACGACCTCGCGTCCGACCGGAGGCTCGGGCTCGGGCCGCTCGCTCTCCTCGAGCTGCCAGGGGCCGCGATAGAGAAGGGCGTTCACCGCCCCCCCGCCTCGACTTCGCGGATCGCGCGCCCGAGCTTGTCGGCGATCTCCTCGAGCTCCTCCTGGGTCGCGACCAGCGCCGGCCGCACCTTGATCACGTTGCCGAGACCGTAGCGCGAGCCGCGCAGGATCAGTTTGTGCCGCCGCTCCGCGCAGGCGAGGATCCGCGCGGTCTTGTCGGGATCGGGCCGGCCGTCCTCGGCGACGATCTCGACGCCCCACATCATGCCGACGCCGCGCACGTCGGCGACCGAGCGGAAGCGGCCGAAGAGGGGCTCGAGCAGGCTTCCGAGCAGCGCGCCGCGCTCGCGCACGCCGGCCATGAAGCCTTCGCCGCCGAGGACGCGCAAGGTCGCGGCGGCCGCGGCGAGGCCGAGCAGGTTGCCGCCCGAGGTGAAGGAATGGTCGTGCGGCGCGAGGACGTCGAGGCGATCCCGCATCAGGACGGCGGCGATCGGGACGCCGATGCCGCCGAGCCCCTTGGCGAGCGTCATCAGGTCGGGAGTGAAGCCGAACGTCTCGGCGGCGAACAGGAAGCCGGTTCGGCCGAGCCCGGTCTGCACCTCGTCCGCGATTAGCAGGACGCCGTGGCGGGCACAGACTTCGCTCAGGACCTCGAAGTAACCCGGCGGCGGAACGATGTTGCCGCCGTTGCCGAACACCGGCTCGACGATCAGGCAGGCCACCGACCCGCTGCTCGCGTAACGGATCGCGTCCTCGACCGCTTCGACGCAGCGGAATCCGCAGCTCGGAAAGGTCGCATGGAACGGACAGCGCAGGCAGTACGGGGGCGCCACCTTGATCGAATGCGGGCTGACCGCGTCGGGAAAGCCGCTGCGCCGGAAGGCGTTGCCGGAGATCGCCGTGGTGAAGAGCGTCTGGCCGTGATGCGACAGATGGAAGCTCACCACGTCGCTCGCTCCGGTCGCCTTCTGCGCGATCTTGACCGCGCATTCGTTGGCCGTCGAGCCGACGAGGTCGCGCATCCAGCCCGCGCCGAGCCCCGGGGGGGCGATCTCGAGCAGAGCATCCAGCACCTGCTGGGCGAATGCGCCCGAATACGTCGAGCTCAAGTGGGCGCAGCGACGCAGCTGGGCGATGACGGCGTCGACGACCTCGGGGTGGTCGTAGCCGAGGGGGACGTTGAACGTCCCCGAGACGGCATCGAGATACTCCGAGCCGTCGTCGGCGATCAGGCGCAGGCCGTGCCCGGCGACGAATTGCGGCCGGGCGGCGGGCGGCGCTTCGAGGTCCGTGGCGGGGAGCGCGGTTTCGACCTTCATGCGATCTCCACCGGCCCGGGGGTCGGCTCGGGCGCCGCGTTGCCGAAGAGCAGGCCCTCGATCCGGCGCAGCCAGGGGAGGCAGCGGGTGAGGATCGGAATCAGACGCATGGCGGTCCGCGGATCGATCAGGCGGTCGGGGCGAGGCGACATGCCGAGCCGCGCGAGGATCTCGCCCAACGGGCGGCGCAAATGCCGCTGCTCCCGGATCGACACGGCCAGGAGCTCGGCCCCGGCGGTGAGCGGAGGGCCGACGCCATAGCGGGGGATGGGCATCAGCTTGCCGATCCCGAAGACGTAGAGGTTGGCGTGATGGCGCGCGTAGAGGCCGGCGACGGCGTCGGGGACGTCGTTTTCGAACGCGACGATGCCGGGGCGGAGGAACGGAATGCTGGCCCGGAAGCCGGTCGCGTAGCAGATCAGGTCGTACTCGCCGGCGCGGCCGTCGGCGAACTCGACCCGCTTGCCGTCGAGGCGCCGGATCCCGCGGCGGGCCTCGATCTTTCCGTGCTGGATCCAGTACAGGAGCTGGTCGTTGATGGTCGGGCGCGTCGAGAAGAGCGGTTCGCGCGGGCGCTCGAGGCCGTACGACTCGTAGCGGCCGATCGTGAGCCGCAGCAGAGCGCGGATGAGCCCGCGCTCGATCGGCCGGGGCAGGCCGAGCTGGAGCAGCTCATCGGTCGGAACGCCGAGGAGCCTCTTGGGCAGGTACCAGGTTCCGCGCCTCATGCTGACGTGCGCGACCGCCGCGACCGCCGCGGCGTCGATCGCGATGTCGGCCGCGGAGTTGCCGCCCCCGACGACGAGCACGCGCTTGTCGCGGAGCTGCTCGGCGTCGCGATATTCGCCCGAGTGCAGGGTCTCGCCGTCGAACCGGCCGGGCAGGTCGGGATAGCGCCGGTCCCAGAGCTGACCGCTCGAGATGACGACGCCCCGGTAGATCCGCTCGTCTCCGGACGCGAACCGCAGGCGCCACCGCTCGCCGCCGGCGGGCTCGATCCACTCGACGCGGGTGGCCAGGTGGAGGTCTTCGCGGAGCCGGAAGCGATCGGCGAAGGCTTCGAGATAGGCGCGGACCTGCTCGCGGCTGGGGAAGTCGGGGTAGTCGGCGGGCATCTCGAAATCGGCGAACTGCGTCACCCGTTTCGACGTGATGGTGTGAACGCCCTGGTACGCGCCGTGGTACCAGGTGCCGCCCAGCTCGGCGTTGGCGTCGAACTGGTCGTAGGCGATGCCGTGACGGCGCAGTGCGGCCGCGGCTCCCAAGCCCGAGAAGCCGGCACCGATGATCGCGATCCTCTCCGTATGCATCGGGGTCTCCGGGAGAGCCTACGCTCGACTGCGCGACTTGTTTCGCGTCATGGCGTGCTCCCAGCTCGCTCGGTGCGAGTCGCCGCGGGACATCGAGATCGCCTGGAAGCCGATCATACCAAGCTGTTTCACGGGGGAATCACGCCGCCCTCCGGCGGGGCGCCGCTCGATTCCCCGCTGGTATAGTCGCGACCGAAGCGACAGGCCATGGACGGAACCGCGAAATCGAGCGCCTATGCCGCGTCCGGGGTCGACATCGACGCCCAGGAACGCGGCCTCGAAAAGGTCAAGAAGCTCGCGCGATCGACCTTCACGCCGGGCGTCCTGTCGGAGATCGGCAGCTTCGGCGGCCTGTTCCGGCCCGACCTGACCGGGATGGCGGAGCCGGTGCTGGTCGCCTCGGCCGACGGTGTCGGCACCAAGCTCGCGGTCGCCCGGAGGATGGACGATTTCTCGACCGTCGGGCGCGATCTCGTCAACCACTGCGTCAACGACGTCCTGGTCCAGGGCGCGGAGCCGCTCTTCTTCCTCGACTATCTCGGCGCGGGCAAGCTCGATCCGAAGAAGATGGCCGAGCTCGTCGGCGGGGTCGCCGCCGGATGCAAAGAGAACGGCTGCGCGCTCTTGGGCGGCGAGACGGCCGAGATGCCCGGCTTCTACCAGCCCGGCGACTACGAGCTCGCGGGCTTCATCGTCGGTCTCGTCGACCGGCCGCACCTGCTCGACGGCTCGCGGGTCGCGGCCGGCGACCTCCTCGTCGGCCTCCCCTCGAGCGGTCTCCACACCAACGGCTACTCGCTCGCCCGGCGGATCCTGTTCGAGCGCGCCGGTCTGGCTCCCGGCGACCGCGCCCCCTGGGCCAAGAAGAAGAAAAGGACGGTCGGCGAGGAGCTGCTCGCCGTCCACCGGTCGTACCTGTCGGTGCTCCGGCCGCTCCTGCGCCACCCGGGCCTCCACGGCCTGGCGCACGTCACCGGCGGCGGCATCACGGACAACTTGCCGCGCACCCAGCCGCGCGGGTTGAGGGCCGAGATTCGGGTCGGCTCCTGGGAGATCCCTGAGATCTTCCACTACCTTCAAGAGGCGGGCGAGGTCGAGTCGGACGAGATGTTCCGCGTCTTCAACATGGGGATCGGCATGATCGCCGCGGTCGCCCCCGCGGCGCTTCAGGAGGTGCTCGCTCGGCTCCGCGGCGCCGGAGAGCGGGTCTTCCTGATCGGGAGCGTCCAGGAGGGGGGCTCGGGAGTGGTCTACGACCTCGGAGCGTGGCCGGCAGGCGACGAAGATGGGTGAGCCCGCCGCGGGGACCCGTGCGCGGGTGGGCGTCCTCCTCTCCGGCCGCGGCAGCAACTTCCTCGCTCTCCACGCCGCGATGGCGCGCGGCGACGTGCCGGCCGAGATCGCGCTCGTCGCGAGCAACGTGCCCGAGGCGGCCGGATTGGAGCGGGCTCGCGAGCTGGGCCTTCCGACCTGGGCGCTCGATCACCGGGGCCTCCCGCGCGGCGCGCACGAAGAGCGGCTGATCTCGGCCCTGCGGGAAGCGGGCGTCGAATGGGTCTGCCTCGCGGGCTATCTGCGCCTGCTCTCGCCGGGTTTCGTGGCGGCGTTCCCGCGCCGGATCCTCAACATCCATCCGAGCCTGCTGCCTGCCTTCCCGGGCCTCGACGCCCAGCGCCAGGCGCTCGAGTACGGCGCCCGGGTGACGGGCTGCACCGTGCATCTGGTCGACGAGGGTCTCGACACCGGGCCGATCGTGGTCCAGCGGGCGGTGGCGGTCGCGGCCGGCGACACCGAGGAGAGCCTCTCCCGGCGCATCCTGGCCGAAGAGCACCGCGCCTATCCCGAAGCCCTTCGCCGGCTCCTCGCGGAGAGCTGGCGGATCGAGGGCCGCCGCCTGGCGTTCGACGGCGAGGCGCGAGCCCTCGGCGCGGTCGAAGATGACGATCGGGCCGGACGGGGTGTCGAGCCGAGGGGGGAGCCGAGGGTGCCGAGGGTTGACACCGGGGGAGGGGCCACCTACACTACGCCTCCCCGACCGGAAACGGACCGGGGCGCCTCTTGAAGGGCGGAGTTCTTTGCAGTGCAGCGACGGGGTCCCGCGAGCCCGCTCCGCATCGAGCGATGAGGGGTTGACAGCCGGAGGCCGCCGAACTACAGTTCGCCGCCGTTGCACTTCGCGGTCCGAGGTCCTGGATCGCGTCTCCTGCTGGAAGCAGGTTCCTGCGACAACCCGAGAAGTCCGGCTCGTCGGCCCAAGCGATCGACGAGCCGCGAGCTTGTCTCCGGACTTGACAGGGATGGCAGGACGGCTAGAATGGGGTTTCGCCTTCACGGGCGAGATCGAGTCGGTTCTTTGAAAACTAAATAGAGGAAGGGTCAACGACCACTTCTCGCTTGCTCCGCTTCGGCGTGGCGAGCGAAGTATTCCGAAACAGTCGCCGGGAAGCTCTTAGCCAGTCCCGGCGAGAAGGATCCAAACTGGAGAGTTTGATCCTGGCTCAGAATGAACGCTGGCGGCGTGCTTAACACATGCAAGTCGTGCGCGAAGGTGGCTTCGGCCACCGGAGAGCGGCGAACGGGTGAGTAACACGTGGGTAATCTGCCTTGGGGTGGGGAATAACCTGGGGAAACTCGGGCTAATTCCGCATACGTTGCCGGGATGATGTCTCGGCAAGAAAGCTGGCCTCTGCTTGCATGCTAGCGCTCCTAGAGGAGCCCGCGGCTGATTAGCTAGTTGGTGAGGTAATGGCTCACCAAGGCGACGATCAGTAGCCGGCCTGAGAGGGTGATCGGCCACACTGGGACTGAGACACGGCCCAGACTCCTACGGGAGGCAGCAGTGGGGAATA
>DATMZM010000150.1:0-5994 GCA_035607445.1 Thermoanaerobaculia bacterium
AGCCAGCAGCTCGAACGGCACCTCCCGGCGCGCGAAGGCGCCGAGAGCGGTCTCCCGCGTGCGATCGAGCGCTTGCCGGAAGGTCGGATTCCCCGAGAGGTCCGTGCGCAGAGTGAGGAGGTTCAACAGAAAGCCGACCAGGCGCGCGACCTCCGGGCGTCCGCGGAGCGAGAAGGGGGTTCCGACGATCACGTCGTCGATCCCGAAGCGGCGGCCGAGAACCGCCTGGTACGCGGCCAGGATCATCTGGAAAGGCGTCGCCCGCTCCGCCCGGGCGAACGCGCGGAGAGCCTCGGCGCGGCCGGCGTCGAGGTTCAAGGCGACGCGGCCTCCCGCCGCCCCCTGACGTCGCGGCCAGAGCGGCGGGCGCGCGATCTCGGCACCGGAAAGCCGCTCGCACCACCAGGACAGCTCGTCCTCGAGCTTGCCGGTCGCGATCTGGCGGCGTTGCCAGCTGGCGAAGTCGGCCGCTTGGAGCGGAGGCTCGGGCAGCGCGGGAGGCCGGCCGGAGACGAAGGCTTCGTAGAGCGCCGCGATCTCGTTAGCGAGGAGCGCGAGCGACCAACCGTCGATCGCGATGTGGTGGACCGCCAGGGCGAGAGCGTTTTCGCGGGCGCCGCGCGCGAGGAGCGCGGTGCGCAGGACGGGACCTCGTTCCAAGTCGAACGGCGGCGCGGCCAGCTCGGCGATCGCGCGCAGCCCTTCCTCCGTCCGCGGCGCCGGAGGGAGCGCCGCGAGATCGACCATCGGCAGGCGGGGCGGAGGGCCGGAAGCGATCGCCACCGGGGCGCCGTCGACCTCGGGAAAGCGCGTCCGGAGCACCTCGTGGCGCGCGACGAGCGCGGCGAGCGCTGAGCGCAGGGCCTCGCGAGCGAGCGGACCGGTGAGGCCGATCGCGTGGTAGACGTTGCCGACGCGCGATTCCGGATGGCGGCGCGCGAACCACCAGACCCTCTCCTGGGCGAGGGAGAGAGGGGCCGGTCCGCTTCCTTCGCGCCGCGGGATCGCCTCGGTTTCCTCCGCCGCGGCGCTTCCCGTCGATCCCTTCAAGCGCCTTTCGAGCAGAGCGCGCTGCGCATCTGTCAGGCGCCCGCGGCGGGCCGCGAGATCGCCCTCCGGCATTACCGCCAGGCCTCCGGAGCCGAGGAATCGGCGCGGGCGAGCATCACGTCCACCCCGAGCACGTCGGCCGCCGAACCGGGCTCGGTGAAGGTGGCGAAATCCGCGAAACCGTGGGCGAGCAGCTCGCGTTTCCAGGTCGCCGCCGGCAACAATGGGTGGAACGGCCGGAGGTCGTGATCCTCGAAGCTGTCGAAACCGGGCAGGAAGCCCATCGTGAAGTGATATTTGCGCTGGAAGCGGATCTCCTCGAGCAGGAGGAGCACCCCGCCTGGCGCGAGCAGACGTCGCACGTGGGCGAGAGTCGTGTGGATGCTCTTCGTCGCATGGAGCACGTGCGCGGCGACGATCCAGTCGAAGCCGCCGGCCGGGAATCCCTGCGCCTCGGGATCGCGCTCGAGGTCGAGCTCGCGCGAGTGGAGCACCGGGCTGTCCGCGAACTTCTTCGCCCCGAGGTCGGTGAAGAACTTCGAGACGTCGGTGAAGAGGAAGATGCCCCGGTCGGCCGGCAGGTGCGACAGGAGCGAAGCCGTCGTGCCGCCCGTACCGGCCCCGACCTCGAGCACCCGCAGGCGCCGCCCCTCCGGCAACGCCGCCGCTTGCGCCGCGAAGACGGCGCCCGCGATGCCGTTGCAGTAGCGGAAGATGGGCTGCTCGCGATAGCTCGCCTCGACCGATTTCGACGCGCCGTCGGGCAGGTAGAACTCGAGCGGGTGCTTCGAGCCGTCGAGGATCTTCGGCAGGTTCTCGCCGTAGTAGGCGCGATGCTCTTCGGGCACGACGGCGGCGAGCGCCGGGGGCGGGATCGGCTCGAGAGCGGCATAGGAGCCTCCGCGACGCTCGAGCAGCCCCTCGTCGGCGAGCGTTTCGAGCCAGCGGCGAAGGACCTTGCGATGCTTCTCGAGAATGCCCTGGTTGCGGATCAGCTCGTCGGCCGAGTGCTCCTCCCCCGTTTGCTGGAACAGGCCGAGCCGGGCGAGGACGACGCCGATGATCGCGGCGGCCTGGCGATCGAGCCACGCTTCGAGGGTGGCGTCCTTGAGCAGCTCGGGCAGCTGCGCGAGGCTCGCGGCTTCCGAAAACCCGATCTCGACGAGCGTCCGCCAGACGTCGTCCGGCACCGGCGAGACGCCCGGCTCCCCGGCGAAGAGGAGCGGCGCCAAATCCGGCAAGGGCGCCGCCGCGACCGCCTCCGGACGCGTTTCTGCGGGTCCCGCGCTCGCGACCTCGGCGGCAGCGTCGGACAGACCGCGCAGCCGTTTTTCGAGCAGGGCCCGCTTCTCGGGCGACAGCTTGGCGCGGCGCGCATCGAGCTCGGAGCTTTCCCGCTTCTCGGGATCGCGCGGCGTTTCGGGGTTCATAGCTGCTCCTCGACCTCTGCCTCGGACATCGCCTCGATCTCGGCGAGGATCAGGTCTTCGACCGCTTCGGCGAGGCCCGCGACGGTCGGCCGATCGAAGAAGGTGCGCACCGGCAGCTCGACGCCGACCGCCTTGCGGATGCGGAAGACGGCGCGGATCGCCATCAGGGAGTCGCCGCCGAGCGCGAAGAAATCGTCGTGCACGCCGAGCGGCGACACGCCGAGGGCCTCGGCGCAGATGGCGGCGAGCGAAGCCTCGACGTCGCTCCGGGGGGCGACGTATTGCCTCTCCTCGCCCAGGGCATCCCCGGCGAGCGCGGGCAGCGCCCGGCGATCCACTTTGCCGTTCGCCGTGAGCGGGAACGCGTCGATCATCGTGAAGCTCGACGGCACCATGTAGTCGGGCAGCGCGGCGCGCAGGGCGGCGCGCAGCTCGGAGACCTCGAGCGCCGCGGGCTCGGAATCGATGGCCGGCTCGGCGATCAGGAAGGCCGCGAGCCGCTTCTCTCCGGGTGCGTTGCCGTCGCGGGCGAGGACGACCGCTTCGCGCACTCCCGGTTGCCGCGCGAGGGCGGCCTCGATCTCGCCGAGCTCGACGCGGAAGCCGCGGATCTTGACCTGGAAGTCCTCGCGGCCCAGGAATTCGAGGTCCCCTCCGGGCAGCGCGCGGCCGAGATCGCCGGTCCAGTAGTAGCGCGCGCCGGTCCGCGGATCGACGACGAAGCTGGCCGCGGTCTTCTCCGGATCGCGCCAGTACCCGAGAGCCAGGCCGATGCCGCCGATCGCGAGATGGCCAGGCACCCACGTCGGCCGCGGGGCGAACCGGTCGTCGACGACGTGGAAGCTCTGGTTCGCCATCGCCCGGCCGTAGGGGATGCTCCGCCACGAGGGATCGACCGCGCCGATCTCGAACCAGATCGACCAGATGGACGCCTCGGTCGCGCCGCCCATGCTGATCAGGCGCAAGCTGTCCGGCCCATTCGGCAAGAGCGCCCGCGCCCGGCCGGGCAGCGACACCGGGATCCAATCGCCGGAGAGCATCGTGGCACGCAGAGTGGCCGGCAGGGGCCTCTTCTCCGCCTCGGCGCGCTCGACCAGCATCTCGAACAGGGCCGGCACCGAGTTCCAGATCGTGACCCCTTCGCTCTCCGCGCGCTCCGCCCAATGCTCCGGATCGCGCGCGCGGTCGGCCGCCGGATAGACGATCGTGCCGCCGGCCGCGAGGGTGCCGAAGATGTCCCAGACCGAGAGGTCGAACGAGAGCGCCGAGAGCGCGAGCACGCGATCCGCGGGGCCGAGCCCGAGGCGGGCGTTGACGTCGAGCACCGTGTTGACCGCGCCGCGATGATCGATCATGACGCCCTTCGGCCGGCCGGTCGAACCGGAGGTGAAGATCACGTACGCGAGGTCGGCCGGCGCCTGCGCCGGCTCGAGAGCGGGCAGATCCGCCACGGTATCCTCGGCCGCGACGGCGACGAGGACCAGACCCTCCGGCCACTCCCCGGCCGCCGCGATGCGCGCTTCGACCTCGGGCTGGACGACGGCGATCTCGACCTCGCCGTTCTCGAAGAGATAGGCGCGCCGCTCGGCCGGGAGGTCGGGATCGATCGGCAGGTAGGCGGCGCCGGCTTCGTGGATGCCGAGCACCGCGACCGCTTGCTCCCAGCCCTTTTCCATCACGACGGCGACCAATCGATTCGGGCGGGCGCCGAGATCCCGCAGGCGAGAGCCGAGGCCCCGGGCGCGGCGGCGGAGATCGCCGTAGCCAAGGCGGAGCCCGGGAGCCACGATCGCCGGATGTTCGTCCGGCACCGCGGCCACCAGCCGGTGCAGGAGGTTCGCGCCCACGGGGAACGTCGCCTCGGTCCGGTTGGCCGCCGCCTGCTCGGCGATCTGCTCGGGCGGCGCGAGGTCGAGCCGCGTTTCGCTCCAGACCTGATCTTCCGAGGCGAGCCGTTCGACCAGGAGGCGATAGGCGTCGAACATCGAGGCGAGCAGACCGGGCGGGAACAGCTCTTCGACGACGTCCCAGTTGTAGGTGAGCTTGCCGCGCTCCTCGGCGACCTGGTGATCGATCCAGACCTGCGGCGTCTGGCTGATGCCGTAGCCCTCTTCGCCGAGCGTCTCCTGATCCTCCTCGTCGTCGCCCTCCCAGGGGCGGACGAGGTTGAGGGTGCTCGTGAAGACGACCGGCATCAGCGCCCGCGCGGCGCCGTTCTTCGCCAGCTCGCGCAAGACCCGGACGCCGGAGACCGCGCGATGGTCGAGATCCTCCCAGAGCCGGTCCTGGATCCGCTTCGCCCGCTCGACGAACGACCCCGGGATCGAGGCGTCGATCGCGAGCAGCGTGAGCGAGGTGAAGTCGCCGACGACGTCGCCCACCTGGGGGTGGATCGGCAACCGGTTGAAGAGCGTCAGGTTGACCGCGAAGCGCGGGTTCTTGCTCCAGGCCGCGAGCACCTCGGAATAGGCCGCGAGAAGGAGGGCCGAAGGGGTCAATCCCGCGCGGCTCGCCCGTTCCTTCAAGCGCTGCCAGTCGGCCCGCGCGAGCGTCGCCGAATGCCGGACGAAACGCGGGCGTTCGAGGGCCGCAGGGTTGTGGGCGAGCGGCAGCTCCGGCGCCGGGGGCAGATCGGCCAGGCGCGCGCGCCAGTAGGCGAGGTCGCGCGCGAAGGCGGGCGTCTCTTCGAAGGCGAGCGCCGCGAGCACGTAGTCGCGGAACGTGACCTCGAGGGGCGGCAGCTCGACCTCGGGGCTCAGGTAGAGCTGCACGAGATCGCGGGTCAGCAGCTGCCAGCTCCAGGCGTCGCCGATCAGAAAGTCGAAGCTGATGTGAAAGCGCACCCGTTCGCCGTCGCGCACCGAGGCGCGCACCTCGAAGAGCGGCCAGCGATCGGCCGGAATCACCTGATGCGACATCTGGCGCCGCACCTCGCCGATACCGGCGTTGACGCCATCCGGCCCCTTGCCGCGCAGGTCGGCGACGCGGATCTCGTACGGCGGAACGCTTTCGAGCACCCGCTGGCGGCCGTCGGTCGAGATCACCGCGCGCAGCATGTCGTGGCGGTCGACCAGGAGGCGCCAAGCGCGCGTCATCCGCTCGAGATCGATCCGACCGGCGTCGATCTCGGTATAGATGTGCGTCGCGACGCCGCCCAGCTCGAAGACCCCGCTGCGGCCGATCCAGTAGGCCTGCTGGACGTCGGTCAACGGGAAGGGATCGAAGCGATGCGCCGGGTCGGGGACGAGCGCTGGAAGAGTCGAGGCCGCGTCGATCGCCGGCGCCTCCTCCCCCGCCGCGACGGCCGATGCGATCGCGGCCCAACGGTCACGGATCGCGCCGGCCATTCCCGCGACGGTGGGCGTCGCGAACAACGGCCGCAGCTCGACGTCGACGCCGAACCGCAAGCGGACGTCGGCCGTGATCTGGGTGGCGAGGAGGGAATGCCCGCCGAGCTCGAAGAAGTCGTCGTGGACGCCGATCTCGGCGATGCCGAGCGCGCGTTCCCAGAGCC
>DATMZM010000389.1:0-3253 GCA_035607445.1 Thermoanaerobaculia bacterium
GGCTGGCCGACCCGGAACAACGTGCCGTCCGGATTGCGGATGCCGTTCGGGTTGTTGACGTTGTAGACGGCGCCGAAGGTGGCCGACTGAACGGCGAGGGCCGGGAACAGGATCGTCGCGTTGGTGTAGGGGAAGTCGTAATAGCGGCCGGCGCCGCCGCGCAGCAGCTGCTTGCCGTCGCCTTTCACGTCCCAGGTGAAGCCGAGGCGGGGCGCCCAGTTGTTCGTGTCGTTCTTGAGCTTGCCGCCCTTGCCGCCCTGGAAAGCGCGCAGGTAGCCCTCGTTGAACCTCGTCTGCGTCGACAGCGTCTGCCACAGCCCGCTCGCGCGTTGGTCGAGGTCGAAGCCGTCGTTGTAGTCGTAGCGGAGCCCCAGGTTGAGCGTCAGGTTGCTGCTGACCGACCAGTCGTCCTGGAAGAAGCCGCCGTACTGCTTGACCGGGGTCACGTCTTGGGACGTGCCGCCGTTGAAGGTGATGTCCGCGACCGGCGAATTGAGCCCCAGGGCGTCGGAAACGAGGGAGAACTGGCCGTTCGTGCCGGTCGTGAAGTCACCGCCGAGCGTCGGCTCGTCGATGTAGGCGAGACCGGCCTTGAAGTCGTGGCGCTTGCCGCCGATCGTGCGCGAGAAGCTCAGGTCGTCCTTGTACTGGTACTTCTTCTGGTTCGTGGTCTGCGGGGTGTTGATGTTCTGACCCTGGGTGACGCCCGAGGGCCAGTAGAGGAACGGATCGTTCGAGTCGGCGGTGATCGAGTTGGCGAACTTGGTGTACTGGAAGACCGCCTCGTTGAGCGCATCCGCGCCGAGCTGCAGCGTATGGCCGACCAGGATCGACTTGTAGTCGTTGGTCACCGTGCCGAGCGCGGAGGGCGCCGTCAGCGGCCCCTGGCCGTACTTGTCGGTGTTCTTCTGGAAGCCGTAGCGGACCTGCAGGAACTGCTTCGGCGACGGATCCCAGCTGACCTTGGCCTGGCCGAGCTCGTCTTCGAAGGGCACCGCGACCGACTGGCCGTCGAGGTTCGGCAGGACGCCGCCGGTGTTGATCGTGTAGGCGGTGTCGCGCTTGGTCTTCTCGTAGGTGGCGAAGAAGTGCGCCTTGTCCTCAACGATCGGACCGCCGAACGAGATGCCGTACTGCTTGCGCTTGTACGGCTGCTTGCCGGCGCCGGACTGCTTCTCGGTCTCGGTCTCGGAGTTCAGGCTCTTGTCGCGGAAAAAGCCGTAGGCGCTGCCCTTGAACTCGTTGGTCCCGGTCTTGGTCACGACCGAGAGCACGCCGCCGGTGGTGCGGCCGTACTCGGCCTTGTACTGCTGGGTCTGGATCTTGAACTCCTGGACCGACTCGAGCGGGAAGTTCTGGAGCGCGCCGCCGATCGTGTCATCGGTGTTGTCGCCGCCGTCGACCACGTAGTTGACGTTGCGGCCGAAGCCGCCGTTCAGCTGGACGACCAGCTGGCCCGGCTTCGTCGGGTCGGTGTTGTAGCCGAGCGTCGTGCCCGGCGCCAGCACGGCGAGGTTCGCGAACTGGCGGCCGTTGAGCGGCAGGTTCTCGAGCTCCTGCTGGCTGATCACGGCGCCGATCGAGGGCGTCGTCGAGACCAGCGGCGCCTCGTCGACGACCGTGATCGTCTCTTCGACCGCGGCCGGCTTCAAGGTGATGTCGAGGCTGCGCTCGGTGGCGACCTGGAGCTGGACGCCCTCGACCGTCACGGTCGAGAAGCCGGCGAGCTCCGCGGCGACCTTGTAGGTACCGATCGGCAGGCCGGCGAACCGGTAGCCGCCGTCGCCGCCGGTGACGGTCAGGCGGCTGAAGCCGGTTTCGGTGTTGGTCGCGGTGATGGTGACGCCCGGGAGGGGGCCTCCGGATTCGTCGAGAGCGCGACCGTTGAGGGTCGAGGCGGCCGACTGGGCGGCGGCCGGTTGGGCCAACAGCCCGAACACGGCCGCGGCGACGCCGAGGACGGCGAGCCAGCGTCGCACGTGGTGTGCCTTGCCTGTCATCGCTACATTCTCCTTTGGAAAAAAACGTCAGGGGACGTTGGGGCTTAGACTACGCGAACCCGCGGGGAGGGTCGAGGGGGTTTGTCCCAGCCTCGTCGTCGCCGTTTCAGCGCGCCGCGGGAGGCTCGCTTCCGGGGCTTCCGCCGAGGCGGGCGAGGAGGGCGGCGGCGGCGCGGCGCTGGTCGGCCCATTGCGGCGACCCGCCGGCGGCGGCCAGAAAATCCCGATAGGCGGCGGCGGCGCCCTGCCGGTCGCCCGCGACCTCGAGCGCGATGCCGCGGTTGAGCCGGATCTCGAGATCGGCGGGAGCGAGAGAGCGGGCGCGATCGAAGCAGGCCAGGGCCTCCCGGGCGCGATCCCCGGCGACGAGGAGGGTCCCGAGCCCGTTCCAGGGCTCGGCGTACCCGGGAGCGGCGGCGATCGAGCGCCGGTAGGCGGTCTCCGCTTCGGCCGGCCGGTTCAGACCGCGCAGGGTGTTGCCCAGGTTGTTGAGCGCCGTCGCATGCCGCGGATCGATCGCGACGGCGCGCTCGAACTCGGCTCGGGCGCCGTCGATCCGTCCTTCGGCCAGGAGCAGGACGCCGAGGGTGTTGTGGGGGTCGGGGCGGGCGTCGTCGAGCTGGATCGCGCGCTCGATCGCGGTCCGCGCCTCGCTCCGCCGGTCGGCGCCCTGGAAGGCGACGGCGAGGTCGTACCAGACGTCCGGGTCGCCCGGCGCCGCTTCGGCCGCCTCGCGCAGGACCGGAATCGCGTCGGCCGGCCGGCCCCCTTCGCGCAGGGCCTGCGCCAGGCGGCTTCTGAAGGTGGGGTTGCCGGGATCGGCGGCGGCGAGAGCGCGCAGCTCGGCGACCGCCCGGTCGGCGTCGCCCGAGCGGAGAGCGCCGTAGGCCGCCTCGAAGCGCTGGAACAGGCCGATCCGGTCCTTGGGGTCGGGCCGCGCCGCGGGCGCCGCCGGCCGGGGACTCCGTCCGCCCGCGACGTACCCCAGGCTCGCGAGGCGGGCCGCGGTCTCGGCGTCGACCGGAGCTTCCTTCGCGCGGACGGCGCTCGCCTCGATCCCCGCGAGGCGGGCGGAGAATCCGCGCGCGCGCGCGGCGGCGCCCGAAGCGCGGGCGAGGTCGCGGCTCTCCCGAGGGTCGCGGGCGAGGTCGTAGAGCTCGGGCCGGGGCGCTTCGATGTACTTCCAGTCCCGGAGGCGCAGCGCCGCGAGCGGGCTCCAGCCGAAGATCTCGGGATAGCGGGTCTCGGAATAG
>DATMZM010000273.1:0-3219 GCA_035607445.1 Thermoanaerobaculia bacterium
CCATCGTCTGGACGACGTGGTCGTAGCAGTCGCGGAGGAAGACGCGGGTGTCGTCCGCGATCAGCTCCGAGCCGTCGCGCAGGAGCGAATTGAGCAGGTCGCGCTCCGGCCAGGCCGCGCGGCGCAGGGTGAGCAGGTCGCGCTTGATCTGATGGATCTCGCCGAGCAGGCCGGTCGTCGCCTTCTCGACGAGGGTGTCCTCGAGCCGCTCGACCTCCTCGCCGTAGTGCTCCAAGACCGGGAAGAACTCGTCGATCAGGGCGTCGATGAGCGCATAGGCGAGGTAGTCGGCGCCGCGCTGGCGGATTATGCCGCGCCCCTGGCGGATCCGGTTGCGCACGCCCTCCCAGGAGTCGCCGGGGATCTGCTGGAAGGTGACCACGAAGCCGCGGCCGAGGAACAGGCTGACCTGCTCGCCGACCAGCTCGCGGCGCTCGAGGTGGAGCGAGCGGAGGATCAGGAACAGGTGCTGGTCGTAGTGCTCGGCCTTCGGCCGCTGGCCGCAATGAAGGACGTCCTCGAGCGCCAGCCGGTGGAACCCGAAATGGCTGCCCAGGCGCTCGATCAGGCCGATGTCGCCCAGCCCCTCGACGTCGATCCAGGTCACGGCGTGGCCCTCGGTCGCGCGGAACGCCTCGTCGAGGTTCTCGACCTGCCGCTCCTCGACGTGCTCGGGGCCGTAGGCGATCAGCTTGACGCGCGCCTCGCCCTCGACGCCGGGCGGCGCGGTGAGGATGCCGGGGGCGCTCCCGGGCTTCGAGTAGCGGCGCTTCATCGCCGAGCGGCTGCGGCCGAGGGATTTGGACATGGCGGAAGCTTATCTCGCGAGGATCGGGGTGGGGGATCGGCTCCCGCGTAGAATCGCGCGATGGAGCTTCTCGCGACCCACGTCGGCGCGGATTTCGACGCCCTGGCCTCGGTGCTGGTGGCGCGCCGCCTGCATCCGGAGGCGAAGGTCTTCTTTCCCGGCTCGCGGGAGGCCTCGGTGCGGCGGCTCCTCGCGGCGGGGTTCGTCGACTTCGCCGAGCTGCGGCAGAAGCAGATCGACCCGGCGGCGATCGAGAGGCTGATCCTGTGCGACGTCCGCCAGCGCGACCGGATCGGCGTCCTCGGCGAGTGGCTCGCCGACCGTCCGGAGATCGAGGTCTGGGCCTACGACCACCACGCGGAAGGGGATCTCGAGGTCCGCGGCGGCCGGGTCGATCCGGCCGTCGGCTCGACCGCGACGCTCCTCGCCGAGGTGCTTTCCGCGGGCGGCCTGGCTCCGACCCCGATCGAGGCGACGCTCCTCCTCCTCGGGATCTACGAGGACACCGGCGCGCTCACCTACGCGACGACGAGCGCGCGCGATCTGGACGCCGCGGCCGGGCTCCTGCGGGGGGGCGGGGACCTCGCGGTCGTCCGCCGCTTCGCGAGCGCGGCTCTCGATCCGGAGCGGCTCGACATCCTGCACCGGATCGCCCGCTCGCTCGAAGTCCATCGGATCCACGGCCATCGGGTGGGGATCGCCGAGGTCGACCTGGGAGCCTACGTCGAGGAGCTCGCACCCCTCGTCTCGCGCACCCTCGACATCTTCGGCCTGCCGCTCCTCTTCGTCCTGTTCGGGATGGCGGAACGGGTGCAGGCGATCGCGCGCGGCGACGCGCCGGGGGTCGATCTCGGCCGGATCCTCGGAGCGCTCGGCGGCGGCGGCCATGCGACCGCAGCCTCGGCCCGCCTCCCCGGGACGCTCGTCGAAGGGCGGGAGCGTCTGCTCGCCGCTCTGCCCGACCTGCTGCCCCCGGCCGCCCGCGCTCGCGACCTGATGGTCGAAGCGCGCGTCGCTCTCGAGCCGCGGACGACGGTGCTCGAAGCCAAGGAGCGGCTCCAGGTCGGAGGGGTCAACGCCGCGCCGGTGCTCGACGCCGAGGGCCGAGCGCTCGGCGCGGTCACCCGCCAGCTGCTCGACGCCGCGCTCCAGCACCGCCTGGGCGGCCGGCCGGTCGAGTCGGTGATGACCCGCGACCTCGCCTGGGTGGCGCCCGGCGCTCCGGCCGAGGAGCTGGGGCGCCGGATGCTCGAACGCCAGCCGCGCTTCGTCCTGGTGGGCGATCCGGAAGACGGCCGGCCGCTCGGCCTGGTCACCCGCATGCAGCTGCTCCGCTTCTTCGGCGCCCGATTGGACCTGGCGGGCGATCCCGAGTCCGAGGCGCTCGCGCGCAACGTCGGCTCCCCTCGGGGCGGGCGGCGGGAGATGGGGGAGATCCTCGCGGAGAGGGCCGGCGCGGCCTCGCGCGCCCGGATCGAGCGGATCGCCGCGGTCTCGCGGGACCTGGGCGTCCCGGTCTACCTGGTCGGCGGCTTCGTGCGCGACCTGCTCCTCGATCGCTCGGACCTCGCTCCCCGCGACCTCGATCTGGTGGTCGAAGGGGACGGCCCCGGCTTCGCTCGCGCCCTGGCGCGCGATCTCGGCGCCTCGGTGCGCGTCCACGAGGCGTTTTTGACCGCGCGGATCCTGCCGGATGACCGCGGAGAGGGCGGAGAGGGCGGAGAGATCGACGTCGCGACGGCGCGCAGCGAGTTCTACCGCGCTCCCGCCGCTCTGCCCGAGGTCGCGAGCTCGCTGCTGCGCCAGGATCTCTACCGGCGCGACTTCACGATCAACACCCTCGCGATCCGGCTCGGTCCGGCCGGTCGGCCCGAGCTGTTCGATCCCTTCGGCGGCCGGCGCGATCTCGAAGAGCGGACGCTCCGGGTCCTCCACAGCCTGTCGTTCCTCGACGATCCGACGCGGGCGCTGCGCGCGGTCCGGCTCGAGCTGCGGCTCGGTTTTCACCTGGCGCCCGAGTCCGAGCGGCTGATCGGCGTCGCGCTCGCCGAGGGGGCCTTCGACCGGCTCTCCGGCACGCGGCTGCGCGCCGAGCTCGATCTCCTGCTCGGAGACGAGGGGATCGCGCTCTCGGGCCTCGAGCGCCTGGCGGCGCTCGGCCTGCTCGCCGCTCTCGATCCGCTCCTCGCGCCCGAGCGGATCCTGCCGGTCGCGACGCGCGAGAGGCTGCGCGCGGCGGTCTCGGCCTTCGACTGGTTCCGGCTCCAGGGCTTCGACCGGCCCGAGGTCCGGCTCGACGAGCTGCTCTGGCTCGCGCTCGCCGCGGATCTGTCCGGCGAGGCGCGCGCGCGGCTCGGCGAGCGCCTGCGCTTGGGCGCCGGGCCGCGCGAGACGCTCGCGCGCTTCCCCGA
>DATMZM010000136.1:0-2525 GCA_035607445.1 Thermoanaerobaculia bacterium
CGTACAGCTCGTCGTAGGGCACCGGGCGGGCCGAGAGGTCGGAGCCGAGGAGGACCACTCGCGGCACGGGGCGCGCGGCGGCGGCGACCTCGAGGGCCTCGACCAGAGTGCGAAATGCCGGGGGCATGCGAGGCGGAATGGTCGCCGGAGTCGCCGCCAGCTGTCAATTGCGGGCGCGAGGAAGCGGCTCTAGAATCGCGCCGCTTCCCGCGACTCAGGTACGACCGACCATGCGCCGGATCGGAATCATCAACGCCTACACCCTGCCCCGGATGCCGGGCCGGGAGACGCTGCGCATGCGGGCGTTCGTCGCGGAGCTCGCCCGGCGCGGCTGGCGCGAGGGCAAGGAGATCGACATCGACTTGGTCGACGCCGCGAGCGCCGCGGAGGTCGAGGTGGCGGCCCGGCGCTTCGCCGCGGAGCGGGTCGACCTGCTCCATACCTTCGGCACCCCCGTGAGCGCCGCGGCGGCCGAGATCGCGACGGAGATCCCGATCGTCTACTACGGCGCGCATCCGGAGGGGATCGGCGACGCGGCCTGCTCGGCGCCGAACGTCACCGGCTGGATCATCGACGTCCCGCTCACCTCCGGCTACAAGAGCTTCCGGCTCCTGCCCCGCCTGGTGCCGCGCGCGCGCGCCGTCTGGGTCGCCTTCTATGCCGGGACCCGCTTCGTGACGCCCCGGATGCGCGCGCTCCACGCCGCGGCGCGCGACGCGGCCGGAGCCGATCGCCCGGTCTGGCTCGCGGGCAGCGGCGAGCGGATCGGCTTCAAGACGCTCGCCGGGCTCTGCTACGTCGTCGGCCGCGAATACCGCGAGCTGGTCTACGAGGACGCCGCGGAGATCCCCGAGGCGCTCGCGGAGATCGATCCGCAGGAAGGCGTCCTGATGCTCTACAACGAGCCGTTCTATCCCCCGGGCGCGACCGAGGCGTTCCTCGAGGTCACGGCGAAGCTCGGCATTCCTCTGGTCTGGAACAACAACCCGCAGACCGCCACGATGGGCGGGTTCGCAGGCGTCGGCGCCGACTTCGTCGAGCTCGGGCGCGCGTCGGGCGAGATCGCGGCCGACATCCTCGCGGGAGCTAAGCCGAGCGACATCCCGCGCCGGGTCCACCGCGGCCGGATGGCCTGGATCAACCTCGACGCCGCGGAGAGATTGGGGCTCGACCCCGAGGAAGAGGTGCTAAACTTCTTCGACCTCCGAGTGCGCGGCGACGCCGTCCAACCCTGTATGTAGGGCGCGGACGGAGCGGGGAGAACATGCGGCGGATCGCTGTCCTCAACTCGTACAACCTGCCCCCGGTCTTCGGGCGCGACACGCTGCGCATCCGCGGCTTCGTCGAGCGCCTGGCCGCGGCGGGCCTGCGCGAAGGGCGCGACTTCGAGCTGATCGTCGTCGACGAGGAGGAGCGGGACGCGATGGCCGAGGCCGCGCGGCGGCTCGCCGTCGATGTGAGCGCGGGCGGGGTCGACCTCTTCTACGCGATCGGCACGCCGAACGCGGTCGCGGCGGCTGACGCGACGTCCGAGATCCCGATCGTCTACTTCGGCGCGCACCCGGAAGGGATCGCCGACACGACCTGCGCCGCGCCGAACGTCACGGGCAAGATCTTCGCCCTCCCGTTCACCGGCAGCTACAAGAACTTCCGGATCGTCCGCACCCTCCTGCCCAGGATCCGGAGGGTCTGGGTGCCGTTTTTCGAGGGCACCGTCTTCGTGCGCCCGGAGATGCGCGAGCTGCACCGCCGCGCCGCGGAGCGCGCCGGCCGGCGGGTCTGGCTCTCGGGCCGGGACGGCACCGAGAGCCAGATCGGCTTCAAGACCCTCGCCGGGCTCGGCTACGTCGTCGACCTCGAGTACCGCGAGCTGGTCTATACCGACGTCGCGGAGCTCGATGCCGCGCTCGACGAGGTCGATCCGCGCGACGGCCTGGTCATGCCGTACAACGAGAACTTCCACTGCCCGGGCGCGGTCGAACGGCTCCTCGAAGCCGGCCGCCAGGGGCTGCCGATGATCTGGAACAACAACGCCCAGATCGCCACGCGCGGCATCCTGGCGGGGATCGGCGCCGACTGGACGCTCCTCGGCCGCCAGTCGGGGGACGCCGCGGCGCGCATCCTCAACGGCACGCCGCCGGCCGCGATCCCGCGCGAGCTGCACCCGAACCAGGTCGGCTGGATCAATCTCGACGCCGCCGAGCGCCTGGGTCTCGCGCCGAGCGGCGACGTGCTCGCCTATTTCGCCCGCCAGGTCACCGACGGCGCGAGCGAGATCTGCATGTAAAGAAAGAATCCGGAAGAAAGAAGCGAATCGGGAATCGAGAAGGGGAAACGAGATGGAGCCGAAGATCGAGGCGGAAGTGAGAAACCGGTTTTCCCGCATCATGAACCTGGATCCGGCGGGGCTCGATTTCGACGCCCGGCTCGACGACGCCTACGGCGTGACGTCGATGAACTCGATGCGCCTGATCTCGGAGCTCGAGATCGAGCTCGGCATCGAGATCCCCGAGGAGGAGATCGCG
>DATMZM010000470.1:0-5276 GCA_035607445.1 Thermoanaerobaculia bacterium
GCGCCGCGAGCGACCAACCGTTCGCCGCGGTCGGTGAGCGTGAACGGATCGCTCTCCCATCCCGGCTCGCCCGCCGGCACGACGTCCATGTGGCCGGAGAAGGCGAGGCCGGCGCGCTCGGGGCCGATCTCGGGCCCGACGCGGGCGACCAGGTTCGCCTTCGCGCCGTCCGGCGAGGGGTGTTTCTCGGTCCGCAGGCCGGGGCGATCCAGGTAGTCGGCGAGGAAGTCCGCGAGGGGAAGGTTCGAGTTGGAGCTGACCGTGTCGAACGCCACGATCCGGGAGAGCAGCTCGGTGTCGGAGAGGAGGGCGGGCATGGGTTCGGTCGGAGGGTGAATGCCTCGGTGAGATTAGCATCTCCAGTACCATGCTTCGAGTTGATTTAGACTTCGAAGGGGGCTCGCAAGAGGAGGTACCGGAGCCATGGTCGATGTGAAAGAGGCGGTCAAAGCGGCGAGCAGCTACGCCCAGGATCTGCTCGGTCCGAAACTCGAGCAGCTCGCACTCGAAGAAGTCCGATTCGACGAGCGCAAGCGGAAGTGGCTGGTGACCCTCGGTTTCTCCCGGGGTCTGGCAAAGCCGCCGAAGAGGACGAAAGGGGCACTCGATCTCGACTTTCTGAACCTCCAACCGAAGGATCTTGTCGGGCGGGAGTACAAGGTGTTCGACGTCGATGCCCGAACGGGCAAGGTTCTCTCGATGAAGATCTGGAAGTGAGGCGCGACCGCAGAAAGGCGGCGAATCTTGGAGGACGGGTCCTCGTCGATTCGATGTTGCTCGTCCTGTTGGTCGTCGGTTCGGTCGATCGCCGCCTGATCGAAAGACACAAACGCCTCAGAGACTTCACGATCGAGGACTACGATCGGCTTCGCTCGCTCCTCGACAAGTTCTCCGGGATCGTCACGACGCCGAACGTCCTGACCGAAGTCAGCAATCTGGCGGTTCACCAAGACTCCGCTTCGACGGAGGTCAAGGCTCGTCTGCGGCTCGGTCTCGCGGCGCTTGCCGGAAAGCTCAACGAGCGTTACCTGCCCTCTAGGGCGGTGGTGGCCCTGGAAGAGTTCCGATTCCTGGGGCTTACCGACTCGGCCAACCTGTTGGTTGAGGGCGTGACGATCCTTACCTGCGATGCGGTTCTCTATCTGGCTTCGCTTAAGAAAGGCCTTGCCGCGATCAACTTCAACCATTTGCGAGGCGGCTGGATTTGAGCTCGTCCGAACGAGCGATCCTGATCGCGACGCTCACCGCAGCGCCGGGCGACGCGAACCTGGATCGCTTGGCGCGCGAGGCCGACGTGCTCGAGGTGCGCGGGGATCTGGTGGGGGACTTGAGCCCCGCCGCGCTCCGCGAGCGGTTCCCGGGGCGGCTTCTCTATACGTTGCGCAGCCGCGCGGAGGGGGGAGGCGGCGAAAACTCTCCCGAGCGGCGCCGCAGGAGGCTGATCGAGGCGGCGGCAGGCTACGACCTGATCGATCTCGAGGCCGACCGCGATCTGACGCCGGAGGTTCTGCGGTCGGTCCCGGCGGAAAAGCGCGTCGTCTCCTGGCATGGCGGTCCGACCGCTCTCGAAGACCTCAAGGCATGCCTCGGCCGGATGCTCGAGACGCCGGCCTTCCTCTACAAGCTGATCCCGGCGGCGATCCAGCCGGGCGATGCCTTCGCGCCGCTCCTGCTCCTCGCGGGAGCCGGGCGGGGAGACGTCGCTGCCTTCGCTTCGGGGCTCCCCGGCGTCTGGACGCGGCTGGTCGCGCCCCGGCTCGGCGCGCGCTTCGTTTACGGCGCGGCGGGCGAGGTTCCGGGGGCGCCAGGCCAGCTGTCGATCGCAAAGCTTCGCGCCGATTACGGCCTGCCCGAGCTGCCGCCGGTCGAGGCGCTCTACGGCATCGTCGGAAATCCGGTGCTCCACTCGCTCTCTCCCCGCCTCCACAACGGCTGCTACCGGGCGCTCGGCATTCCGGCGCTCTACCTGCCGTTCCACGTCGACTCGTTCGGCGACTTCTGGCTCGAGGTGGTCGAGGGGACGGCGTTCGCCGAGATCGGACTGCCGCTCCGCGGCCTCTCGGTGACGGCGCCGCACAAGGAGGCTGCGCTCGCCGTGGCCGGGGCGGAGAGCCCGCTCGCGGGGCGGATCGGCGCGGCCAACACCCTCGTCCTCGAGGGCGACGTGTGGGAGGCCGAGTCGACCGATCCTGAGGGGATCGTGCTGCCGATCCGCGCGCGTGGATTCGAGGTCGCCGGACAGAAGGCGGCCGTGGTCGGTGCCGGGGGAGCCGGGCGCTCGGCAGCGGTCGGGCTCGCCGCCGCGGGAGCGCGCGTGACGCTCGTCAACCGGAGCGAGGAGCGGGGACGGCTGGCGGCGGAGGACCTCCGGCTGCCGTTTTTGCCGATCGAGAGCTTCGACGCGGGCGCTTTCGACATCCTGATCCAGGCGACCGCGCTCGGGCGCTCACCCGGCGATCCGCCGCCGTTCGACATCGCGAGCGTGCGCCCCGGCGCGATCGTCGTCGACCTCGTCTACCTCGCCGGATCGCCCGGTCCGACGCCGCTCCTCGCCGCCGCGGCGGCCCGCGGAGCGGTCCCGATCGACGGCCGCGAGGTCCTCCTCTCCCAGGCGCTCGGCCAGTTCCGCCGCATGACCGGCCGCGAGATGCCGGTCGAGCTGGCCCGCGATCTGCTGGGAATCGGGGGAGCCGTTGACAGCGGCCGCCCCGGTCGCACAGAGTCCTTCGGCAACTTCAGGAGAGAATCCGCTTCATGAGAGAGACCGCCACGATCCCGGCGTCGCGCGCCGACCTGCAGTTCGAGCTGCACCGGCTTCCCGGCGCGGCGTCGACGTTCGCGGCGGACGTCGCCCGCGGGCTCTCCGCGATGCCCAAGAGCGTGCCGCCCAAGCACCTCTACGACGAGCTGGGCTCCCGGCTGTTCGAGGCGATCTGCGCCCTGCCCGAGTACTACCTGACGCGGGTCGAAGGGGCGATCCTCGCCGAGCTGGCCGGCGAGCTGGTGGGCGCCTTCGGCGGCCCGATCCGCCTGGTCGAGCTCGGCAGCGGCAGCTCGGAGAAGACCCGCGTGCTGATCGAGGCGGCGATCGCCCGCCAGGGCGAGCTGCTCTACGTGCCGATCGACGTCTCGACGAGCGCCCTTCTCGGGAGCGGCAGGACGCTCTCGCTCGACTATCCGGAGCTCTCGATCGTCGCCGTCGCGGGCGAGTTCGCGCCCGCCCTCGGTTGGCTGGCGGCGGCCGAAGCGCGGGGGGAAGTCCCGGCGCCGGGAGCCACCCTCGTCCTCTTCCTCGGCTCGACGTTCGGCAACCTGCTCGAAGAGGAGCGGGAGCCCTTCCTCCTCGAGATCCGCTCGCATCTCGCCCCGGGCGACGGCTTTCTGCTCGGCGTCGACCTGAAGAAACCGCCGAGCGTGCTCCTGCCCGCCTACGACGATCCGCTCGGCGTCACCGCCGCGTTCGACCGCAATCTCCTCGGCCGCATCAACCGCGAGCTTCAGGGCACTTTCGACCTCCGGACGTTCGCCCACCGGGCGCGCTACGATTCGGAACGGGCGCGGATCGAGATGCATCTCGAGAGCGATCGCGCGCAGGAGGTGGCGATCCACGGGCTCGATTTGACCGTCCCGTTCGCCGCCGGCGAGACGATCCATACCGAGAACTCCTACCGCTTCGATCTCGACCAGATGGGCGCTCTCGCCCGGGCGACGGGATTCGCCCTCGCCCGCTCCTGGAGCGACGCGGAAGAGCGCTTCGCGTCGTGCCTGTTCCGGGCTCTCTAGAGGCCGCCGTGCGTAGCGAAACCGCGACCGTTCGCTTTGACAGCTCCGGCGAGCAGCCATTAGGATTCGCGGCCTTGGGCCGGTGTAGCTCAGTGGTAGAGCGCCTGACTGTGGATCAGGAGGTCATGGGTTCGACCCCCATCGCCGGTGCCATCCCCCCGAAGGCCTCGCTTTCCGTTTCAACCCTTTTCGCGATCGAAAGGTCTGGACATGCCGGATCCGGTCACCGTTGAGCCGCGTCTCTCGCGTGGACTGCGCGATCTCCTGCCCGATCAGATGCTGGCGCGCCAGGCGGTCCTCGACGCCGCGCGCCAAGTCTACGAGACCTACGGTTTCGTGCCGCTCGCGACCCCCGCGATCGAGTATCTCGACGTGCTCAGCGGCAGCGCGGGCCAGGAGGTTTCGCAGACCATCTTCCGCGTCGTGAGCCCGGAGGAGGAGCCGCTCGGCCTGCGCTTCGATCTGACCGTGCCGCTCGCGCGCGTCATCGCCCAGTATCCCGACCTGCCGCGCCCGTTCCGTCGCTACCAGGTCTCACCGGTCTTCCGGGCCGACAAGCCGGGGCCCGGACGCTTCCGCGAGTTCACGCAGTTCGACCTCGACTCGGTGGGCACCGAATCCGAGATCGCGGACACCGAGATCATCGCCGGCATGTGCGACACGCTCGCGGCGATCGGGGCCGGGCCGTACCAGGTGCGCTTTTCGAGCCGCCGCATTCTCGATCTCCTGCTCCGCCAGTCCGAGATCCCCGCCGAAGAGGGCGTCGACGTGCTCCGCGTGCTCGACAAGCTCGACAAGATCGGCCTCGACAAAGTCAAGAAGGAGCTGACCGTAGGCTACGTCGACGAGTCGGGCGACCCAATCCGCGGCCTCGGCCTCGCGAGCGGCCAGGTGGAGCGGATCGAGCGCTTCTTGGAAATCCGCGCCGACGACCGGCGCGAGGTCCTGGCCCAGCTGCGCGAGTATTTCTCCGGCCTGGCCGAGGCGGCGCCCGAGCTCGACCTGGTCGAGCGGATCTCGAACCATCTCTACAGCTTAGGGTACGCCGAGGACCAGACGGTGCTCGACCTCTCGATCGCGCGCGGCCTCGCCTACTACACCGGTCCGGTCTTCGAGGCGGTGCTGCTCGACGCGCCGCAGTTCGGTTCCGTCTTCGGAGGCGGCCGCTACGACGACCTGGTGATGCGCTTCCGGGGCGAGCGGATCCCGGCGACCGGCGCGTCGCTCGGCGTCGACCGCCTGCTCGCGGCGCTCGTCCACCTCGGGCGGGCCGGGGGGCGCAAATCGACCTCGCAGGTGCTCGTCGCGCGGATCGATCCGGCGCTCGAAGCGGAGAGCCTGGCGATGACTTTCGAGCTGCGCCGCGCCGGCATCCCCGCCGAGCTCTACCTCGGCGTCGAGAAGTCGATCGGCAAGCAGGTCAAGTACGCCGACTCGACCGGCATCCCGATCGTTCTCCTCTACGGCTCGCAAGAGAAAGAGCGCGGCGTCGT
>DATMZM010000204.1:0-4759 GCA_035607445.1 Thermoanaerobaculia bacterium
CCGGGTTCGAGGAGGGAGAGATCTGGGCGAGCGACGGCACGACCGCGGGCACCGTCCGGCTCGCCGGCGGCGACCTGCGCGCGAGCGGGATCCTGAGCGTGGTGGGCTCGCGGCTCTACTTCGTGGCCGCGGACTCCGCGCACGGCGGCGAGCTGTGGACGTCCGACGGCACGCCCGAGGGGACCGTGCGCCTCTCCGACTTCGCGAACCCGGAGCCCTTTCCCGACAGCGGCAGCCAGAAGCGCCAGGGCTTGCGCGCCCTTGGCGGTCGCGTCGCCTTCTCAGCCGCCGACGAGCTCGGCCGGTTCGAGCCCTGGGTCTCGGACGGCACGATCGGCGGCACGCGGCACCTGGCCGACGTCTACCCGGCGCTCGTCGCCCCGTTCTTCGAGCTGTCGAGCGAGGTGGTCGAGCTGGGCGGCCGGTTCTTCTTCGTCTCGGGCGAGGAGTCCGAGGTCGGCACCGAGCCGGCGCTCTGGGTCTCGGACCTGACCACCGGCGGCACGCGGATCGTCGGGCCGCTCGCCGACCGCGCGGGACGAGCGACGAGCGAGGTCGCTCTCTTGCCGCTCGGTGCGCGCGTGCTCCTCTTCTACTCCTCGCCCGAGGAGTCGGGGTTCCTCTCGACCGACGGCGCGAGCCTGGTCCCCGGCGGGAGGGCGGGCCTCGGGTCCACCCCAGTTGCCTGGGGCGCCCGGCTCGCCTTCCGCGGCGAAGACAGCAGGCTCTACGCGACCGACGGCACCGAAGCGGGGACCGTCCGGCTGACCTACCCGAACGGCTCGGAGGTCCTCGACCCCGCGTTCGGCGACGTCCTCGGCGGGCGCCTCGCGTTCGCGACGGTCACGGGCGTCTGGGACACCGACGGCACGCGGGCCGGCACGGTCCGGCGGCTCGCGCCGAGCCCCGGCGCGGAGCCCTCGCCGCTCGTCCGCGCCGGGAACCGGATCTTCTTCCCCTGGTACGGCGCCTCGACCGGCACGGAGCTCTGGGCGCTCCGGCCGTAGCGCCGCCGCCCTCCTTCGTGCCGCGCGGGCGCTTCGTGACGAGCTCCGGCCGGGGCGGGACGGGCCGCCGGAACGAAGGGGAGATCGCGGGTAGACTCGGATCTCCCTTTGTTCGCAGGTACCACATTGCGCGATCCGTCGTGTCCGAGGTCATCATGCGCCGACACATCCTTCCCCTTCTCGCAGTCCTCCTCCTCGCATCCCGGGCAGCCCTCGCGCTCTCCCCTTACCTCGTCAAGGACATCGACCCCCGCTACATGAGCGGCGGCTCGGGGCCGCGTGAATTCGCCCGCGCCGGCAACCGGGTCGTGTTCGCGGCCGGCCCGGACGAATCGCTCTACGCGACGACCGGTGCTCCGGGAGGCGTGGTCGGGTTGGGGCTGCCCGCCTTGGGGATCTTCCATGGCTTCACGACCGCCCTCGGGAAAGCCTTCTTCGCGGCCTGCGCGACCGGGCTCGGGTGCGGCCTCTGGTCGACCGACGGAACACCGCAAGGAACGATCCGCGTCGCGGACTCGCTCGTTTTCAACGACCGGCTCGAGATCCTGACGCCGCCGGGCGCGAGCCGGGCCTATCTCGCCTTCGATGACGGGCATGCCGGCTCGGAGCTCTGGTCGACCGACGGCACGCGGGCCGGCACCCGCCGCGCGGCCGACGTCGTGCCGGGCTTCCTGGGTTCCCGCCCGCGCGGCCTGACCTGGTTTCGCGGACGACTCTGGTTCATCGCGGAGACGAGAACGGCGCACGGGGTGCTGTTCTCGAGCGACGGCACGCCTGCCGGCACGCGGCGCTTCGACAACACCATCGACGGCGCCGGTCTCGCGGTCGCCGGCAATCGGCTGCTCTACTTCGGCCGGCGCAGCGGGGGAGTGCTGGGGCTCTGGTCGACCGACGGCACCACCGCTCCGCGCCCGCTCGCCGTGGTGCCCGCGGTCCAGGACCTGCCGTCGCCGATCTCCGTCGCCGGCTCCCGCGGGTTCTTCTTCGCCTTTCCCGAGACCGGCCGGGAAGTCTGGACCAGCGACGGCACGGCAGCGGGGACCCGCCGCCTGCTCGAGGCTCCGTTCGGCGGCGGCGAGCCGACGTTCCTTCAGCTCGGCGCCAAGGTGGCCTTCCTGGCCGGCGACGAAGCCCGCGGCGTCGAGCTCTGGGCGAGCGACGGCTCGCCCGCCGGCACGCGCCGGGTGCGCGACGTCTGCCCGGGGTCGTGCAGCGGCGCCTTTTCCCTCGGTCCGGTGGCGCTCGGCAAGATCTGGTTCGCCGGCGAGACCCCGGCGCGCGGCCGCGAGGTGTGGACGAGCGACTTGACCGAGGCCGGTACGCGCCTCTTGGTCGACGCCTGCCGCGGGTTCTGCTTCGGTCAACCCGCCGGTTTCGTGGTCTCGGGCCCCCGCGTCTACTTCGGCGCCTCGACCTCGGCGTCCGGGGGCGGAGGCTCGAGACTGTTCGCGAGCGACGGCACCCCTGCCGGGACCCGGCCGGTCGCGGCGCTGGGGTTCGGCTTTCTCTTCGGCGCGCCGTTCGGCGCGGGCGGCATCGTCTTCCCCGGCGTCGACGAAGTGCACGGGGTCGAGCCCTGGATCTCCGACGGGTCGGCCGGCGGGAGCCGGCTGATCGCTGACGTCGATTCCGACAATCTTCTCGGCTCGAATCCCCTAGAGTTCTTCGCTGCCGGCGGGCGTTGCTACTTCTTCGCCAGCGACGCTGGCGGGCGGGCCCTCTGGTCGTCCGACGGCACGGATCTCGGCACGAGCCGAGCCCTCGAACCTGCGGAGGAGCCGGACGAAGGGAAGGACATCCGAGCGACGGAGGCGGGCGGGCGACTGCTCCTCTTCTGGCGGGACGGCAACTTCGACCCGTATCTGGTGACCGCGACCGGCGGCGACCCGGCGACGGCGGGGCCTCTCCTTCCCCCGGGCACCACGGCGAATGGGAGCTTCCTCCGAGTCGGCGACCGCGTCTTCTTCGTCGGGACCGACCCGGCGCACGGCGCCGAGCTCTGGGTGACCGACGGCACACCCGCCGGCACCCTCCGGTTGACCGACCTCGTGCCGCCCGACCCGTTCCGGCCCGAATTCGCGCCGCCGGTCCTCCTCGGCGTGGGCGGCCGGCTGGTGGTCCCCGTGCTCTCGGCGGTGGGCGGCGAGGATCTGCTGATCTCGGATGGCACGCCCGGCGGAACGAGGTCCCTCGCGGAGGTCTACCCGTTCCTCGTCGAGCCGCTCGCCCAGGCGACGAGCGATCTCGTCGCGGTCGCCGGCGAGATGTTCTTCGTCGCCGGGCAGGTGGGGGATGGCCAGGCGACGCTCTGGCACACCGATCTGACGGCGGCCGGAACCGGACCCGTCGGCCCTCTCGACCTCTCCGACCCCGCCGTGCGCGGCTGGTCGCTCTTCGGCCTCGGCGGACGGCTCCTCCTCTTCGGGTTCGGGCACGGGATCGGCGGGGCTCTCTGGGCGAGCGACGGCACCGCCGCGGGGACCCGGATCGTCGGTCCGGTCGAATTCGAGAGGCTCCCGCAGCCGGTCCTCTTCGAGGATCGCCTCTGGTTCGCCGGACGGTTCGGCGAGCTCTGGGCGACCGACGGCACCGCCGCGGGGACCGAAGCGGCGCGGGACGCCGCCGATCATGGGATCCAGCCGTCTTCGCTCGCCGTCCTCGGCGATCGCCTGGTGATCGCCACGAATTCCGGTTTCCTCGCGAGCGACGGCACGAGCGCGGGCACCCTGCCGATCGCTCTCCCGGGAGGCCCCTCGCAATCCTCGGGTTTTCTGCCGGTTCAAGTCGGGGAGCGCGTCTTCTTCGGCTGGAGCGACGGTCTGCACGGACCCGAGCTGTGGGCGATCGAGCCGTGAGCCGCCCGGCCATGAGATAATTCGCGAAGATCGCTCCAGAACGAGAAAACTTCTCTCACACCCGCGCGCCATCGGGGTGTCCAAGGTCGACATGAAGAAGAATCTGCTCCCTCCCCTCCTCGCTGCGCTCGGTCTGCTCGGCGGGCTCACCGCCCCCGGCTTCGCGGCGACTCCCTATCTGGTCGCCGACATCGATCCCCGCTTCATGAGCGACGGCTCGGGGCCGGGCGGCTTCGTCCGGGTCGGAGCGCGGGTGGTGTTCGCCACCGGGCCCGACGGCTCGCTCTGGTCGACCGCCGGGATCCCCGGCGATCCGGTCCGGCTCGGTCCGGCCAATCTCTTCGTCAACCCTCCCCTGCTGGCCGCGGGTCCGCGCGCCTACTTCACCGGCTGCGCCGGCTCGTCCGGCGCGACCTGCGCGCTGTGGACGACGGACGGGACGGCGGCGGGCACGCGGCGGCTGACCAACCCGACCTTCTTCGACCGGCTGTCCGAGGTTCTCACGCCGCCGGGCTCGAACCGGTCGTTCCTGGTCCTCGACCGCGACCGCGGCAACGAGCTCTGGACGAGCAACGGCACGCCCGCGGGCACGGGCCGGGTGCGCATCGGCGCCGCGCGGCCGCGCGAGCTGACCGCTTTTTCCGGCCGGATCTTCTTCTTCGCCGACGGCGGGGGCGCCTCGGGCGCTCTCTTCTCGAGCGACGGCACGATGGCCGGGACGCGGCGGATCGGCGCCGCGCGCGACGGCGGGCACATGATCCCGCTCGGCAACCGGCTGGCTTTCTCCGCCGGCGGGATGGTCTGGTCGACCGACGGCACCTCCGCCGGCACCCGCTCGCTCGTCGCGTTGCCCGGCTCGCAGCTGCCGCGGTTGGCCGCGACGGCGAACGGCCGCGC
>DATMZM010000142.1:0-3492 GCA_035607445.1 Thermoanaerobaculia bacterium
CGACACCTGCGATGCCCGCATCGCCCGAGGCCACGGCTTGAGCGGCGAGCGCCGAGCCGAAGCGCCGGTCGCGGTCGTCCTGGTCAACTGGAACGGCGCCGCGGACACGCTCGCGACGCTCGCCTCGCTCGACCGCTCGGAGCGCTCGGCGCGGCTGCGCTGCCTGGTGGTCGACAACGGCTCGACCGACGGCTCGGTCGCACGCCTGCGCGGCGCGCGCCCCGGCCTCGAAGTGATCGAGACCGGCGAGAACCTCGGCTTCGCGGGCGGCAACGCCGCAGGCATCCGGCGCGCCCTCGCCGATCCCGAGATCGGCTGGGTGCTGCTGCTGAACACCGACGTCGAGGTCGATCCGGGCTTCCTGGCGCCGCTGCTCGCCGCCTGCGCCGATCCCGCGGTCGGCGCCGCCGGGCCGAAGATCTTCTATTTCGATCCGCCCGACCGCCTCTGGGCCGCGGGCGGGCGGCTGCGCCTGCGCGAGACGGTGACCGAGGAGCTGGGCCGCGGCGAGAAGGACGGCCCGCGCTTCGACCGCGGCGCGGACGTGACGTACTTGACCACCTGCTGCCTGCTGATCCCGCGCGACGCGCTCCTCTCGGTCGGGCCGCTCGATCCGGTCTACTTCATCAACGTCGACGACGCCGACTGGTGCCGCCGCGCTCTCGATCTCGGCTTCCGCCTCCGCTACGTCCCGGAGAGCCGGATCTGGCACAAGGTGGCGGCCTCGACCGGCGGCGGCTACACGCCGGGCAAGACCTTCCACACCGGGCGCAGCAACGCGATCTACGTCCGCCGGCACGGCGGGCCGCTCGCCCTCGCGGCGTTCGTGGCGGCGAACCTCGCCGCCTTGGCGGTCGCCTTCGCGCGCGAGCTGCCGCGCGGCAACGCGCGCTCGGTGCGGGCGAAGGCGCGCGGCCTCTGGAGCGGGCTCACCGAGACGCTGCCGCCGCCGCCCCGTCCGGCGAGCTTTTCGGCCGCCGCCCCGGCCTCGGGGAGCGCCGCGCGATGATGGACGCGAACCTCCTGTTCCTGGGCGCGATCCAGCTCCTCCTCGTGCTCCTCTCGGCGACGATCCACGAGGCGGCGCACGCGCGCGCTGCCGAGCTGCTCGGCGATCCGACGCCGCGCGCTCTCGGCCGCGTGACGCTCAACCCGATCGCGCACCTCGACTTCCTGGGCACCGTGATCGTGCCGGCCGCGGTGGTCGCCCTCGGCCTGCCGGTCGCTTTCGGCTGGGCGCGGCCGACGCCTGTCGTCGCGCGCAACCTGCGCCGCCCGGGCTGGGATTCGCTCCGGGTGACCCTCGCCGGTCCGGCGGCGAACGCGGCGTTCGCCCTCGTCGCCGCCCTCGCGCTCACGATCGTCGTCCACGTCCTCGGGCCCGAAGCGCGCCAGGCGGCGCAGCTGTCGCTCCTCGGCGGGACGATCCGCGACCCCGCGGCGCCGGTGCTCGCGGTCCGCGGCTTTCCCATCCTGTTCACCCTCGCTCAGGCGGCGGTGATCAACGGCTTTCTCGTCGTCTTCCACCTGCTGCCGTTCCCGCCGCTCGACGGCGGCATGGTCCTGCTCCAGGTGGTGCCGCCCGGCTGGGTGCCGCGGCTGGCCGCGCTCCGGCCCTACGGCTTCATCATCGGCGCCGGCCTGGCGCTTTCGCCCCTCCTCTGGGTTCTCCTGATTCCGTTCCTGGTCGTCCTCTCGGTTCTCATCAACATCTAGGCGGCCGGAGCGATCGGAGCCATGGCAGACCTCGCAACCGAACCTCGACGGCAGACCGTCCTCTCGGGGATGCGCCCGACGGGCCGCATCCACTTAGGCAACTACTTCGGCGCGCTCAAGAACTGGGTCGAGCTGCAGGACCGCTACCGCTGCCTCTACATGGTGGCCGACTGGCACGCCCTGACCACCGACTACGCCGACACCTCGCAGATCCGCGAGAACACGTTGGAGATGGTCGCCGACTGGATCGCCGCCGGGCTCGATCCCGAGCGCTCGGTGATCTTCGTCCAGTCGATGGTGCCCGAGCACGCCGAGCTGCACCTCCTGCTTTCGATGATCACGCCGCTCGGCTGGCTCGAGCGCGTGCCGACCTACAAGGAGCTGCTCGGCCAGATCGAGAACAAGGACCTCCACACCTACGGCTTCCTCGGCTATCCGGTGCTCCAGACGGTCGACATCCTGATCTACCGCGGCCATTTCGTGCCGGTCGGCGAGGACCAGGCGAGCCATCTCGAGATCAGCCGCGAGATCGCCCGCCGTTTCAACTACCTCTACGGCGAGACCTTCCCCGAGCCGCGGGGCCTGTTCACGGAAAGTGCGAAAGTGCCGGGGATCGACGGCCGCAAGATGTCGAAGTCGTACGGCAACGCGATCCATCTCTCGGACACGCCCGACGAGATCCGCAAGAAGTGCATGGAGATGTTCACCGATCCCGAACGGGTGCGGAAGGTGATCCCCGGCCGGCCCGAGGTCTGCAACCTGTTCCAGTTCCATCGCCTCCTCTCGCCGCCCGAGCTGCAGGAACGGGTGGAGCGGCAATGCCGCGCGGCGGAGATCGGCTGCGTCGAGGACAAGCGCCTGCTCGCCGAGCGGATGATCGAGTTCCTGGCGCCGATCCAGAAGCGGCGGGCCGAGCTGGCCGGCGACCGCGGCGCTCTCCTGGACGTCCTCGTCGACGGCTCGAGACGGGCGCGCGCGATCGCCCGGGAGACGCTCGAGCTCGCCCGCGCCGGGATGAAGCTCGACCACCTCGGGCCGAGGGCCGGCGCGTGAGCAAGGACTTCCGCACCGACGTTCCGACGCCCGGGCTCCTGCCGGACTCGTGGCGCGTCCATCTGCCGGTCTTCGAGGGGCCGCTCGACCTCCTCCTGCACCTGATCAAGCTCAACCGGGTGGAGATCTCGGACATCCCCGTCGCCACGATCTGCGACCAGTTCCACGAGTACCTGGCGCTGATGGAGGAGCTCAACCTCGACGTCGCGGCGGAGTACATCTACGAGGCGGCGCTGCTCATCCACTTGAAGTCGCGCCTCCTGCTGCCGCGGCCGAAGGACCTCGAAGGCAAGCCGATCGAGGAGGACCCGCGCGAGGAGCTGGTCAAGCGCCTGCTCGAGTACCGGCGCTTGAAGGACGCGGCGCAATCGCTCGGCGAGGTCGATCGGTTGCGCGCCGGGGTTTGGCCGAGGAAGCCGCAGAAGGTCGACCTCGGGCCGGAGCCGGAAGAGGACGAGCCGGCGATCGACCTCGGCGAGATCTCGCTCTTCGATCTCCTCGGCGCCTTCCGCAACGTCCTCCTCCGCTTCGACAAGGAGCATCCGCCGCCGCTCCATCTGGCCGGCGAGACCTTCTCGGTGCGCGGCCAGTTCGACCGCCTGATGGGCGTGCTCTCCGCCGCGCGCCCCTACGACCTGCTCGACGACCTCCGCCGGCTCTCCTGCCGCGCCGAGGCGATCGCCTGCTTCCTGGCCGTCCTCGAGCTGGCGCGCATGAACCTGG
>DATMZM010000385.1:0-3023 GCA_035607445.1 Thermoanaerobaculia bacterium
GCCGGGGCTCCTCGCGCCGCGATAGGCTAGGCGGCCGACCCGGACCCATCCCGATGAAGCTGATCATCCAGATCCCGTGCTTGAACGAGGAGGCGACGCTTCCGACCGCTCTTGCGGCCTTGCCTCGGACGCTTCCGGGGATCGACCAGGTGGAGTGGCTGATCGTCAACGATGGCTCGACGGACCGGACGGTCGAGGTGGCGCGCGCGCACGGGGTCGATCACGTCGTGAGCTTCGCGACGAACCAGGGGCTCGCGCGGGCGTTCATGGCCGGGCTCGAGGCGGCGATCCGGGCGGGGGCGGACGTGATCGTCAACACGGACGCGGACAACCAGTACGACGCGGCGGACATCCCGAAGCTGATCGAGCCGATCCTCGCCGGCAAGGCGGAGATGGTGATCGGCGCGAGGCCGATCGACGAGACCGCGCATTTCTCGCCGCTCAAGAAGCTGCTCCAGAAGCTCGGCAGCTGGGTCGTGCGGCGGGCGAGCGGGACGACGATTCCCGACAGCCCGAGCGGCTTCCGCGCCTTGTCGCGCAACGCCGCGCTCCAGATCAACGTCTTTTCGCAGTACACCTACACGCTCGAGACGATCATCCAGGCCGGGCAGAAGAACATCCCGATCACCTGGGTGCCCGTGCGGACGAACCCGGACCTGCGCCCTTCGCGTTTGGTGAAGGGGCTTTCGGACTACGTGCGCCGGTCGGTGTTCACGATCCTGCGGATCTTCCTGCTCTACCGGCCGCTCAAGTCGTTCTTCTGGGCCGGCACGGTGTTCATCGTGCCCGGATTCCTGCTGCTCGTGCGCTGGCTGATCTTCTTCCTCCAGGGTTCGACCCGGGTGCGCGCGCCGTCGCTGATCCTCGCCGCGATCCTGACCCTGATCGGCTTTCAGACCTGGATCCTCGGCTTCGTGGCCGACCTGCTCGCCGCGAACCGTCGCCTGCTCGAAGAGATCCAGCTGCGCCTGAGGCGCCTCGACCTGCAAGCGCCGAGCGGAGTGATCGGACCGGGCGGACCGAGCGGCGCAGACGAATCCAATCGGGACCCGCGCTCTTGAGCGTCACCGAGACCTGGTCGCGGTTCGAGCGCGAGGTGCTCGAGCCGGGCAATTGCCTGCACTGCGGGGCCTGCGTGGGGCTGGCGCCGGATCTCCTGCGGTTCGAGGAAACGGCGCGGGGTCCGTTGCCGCGGTGGTGGGGGGTGGAGCCCTCACCCCCTCGGTCCCCCTCTCCCAACCCCCGAGAAGCCCGCCCGCCGGGAGAGGGGGAAGCTCAAACCCGGGAGGTAGATTTTTCGGGGGCTGGAAGAGGGAACGAGGGGGAGCGAGAAGCCCTCCCGTCGGGAGGAGAGGGGAAAGCTCAAGCTGCCGCGGAGGCTTCTCGGGCGGGGGCGTCCCTCTCCCGGAAGGTGGGCTTCTCGGGGGCTGGGAGAGGGATCGAGGGTGAGGGCCGCCTCGACCTCGCCTGGGCCATCTGCCCGGGGCGGGGCATCCCGTACCCGGAGCTGTTCGACTTCCTCGGGCGCACCCCCGACAACTGGCTGCTCGGCCCGTTCCGCAAGATGTGGATCGGTCATGCGGGAGACGAGGCGATCCGCCGCCGGGGTGCTTCGGGCGGGGTGATCTCGAGCGTCTTGATCCATCTGCTCGCGACCGGCCGGATCGACGGGGCCGTGGTTCTCCGGCAGGGTGCGGTCACCCCCGACGCCGCGACTCCGGTGATCGCGCGGACGCGCGAGGAGGTTCTCGCCGCCGCGCAGAGCGTCTACGCGGTGACGCCCATGCTCTCGATCCTCCCCGAGATGGCGGCGTTTCCCGGCCGGCTCGCGTTCGTCGGCCTGCCCGAGCAGGTGGCCGCCTTGCGCATGCTCCAGGCCGCGGGCGACCCGGCGGCCGAGAAAGTGGTGTTCGTGGCCGGGCCCTACACGGGGACCAACATGTACCACGGCGCGGTGCGGGCGTTCCTGCGCGGCCATGGGGTGGGCGACGAGGTCGCGATCGCGAAGCTCGAATGGCGGGCGGGCGAATGGCCGGGGTACCTGCGGGTCGAGACCGCGGACGGGCGGGTCTACTCGGCGCACAAGTTCTATTACAACTACCTGATCCCGTTCTTCATCTCGCGCAACTGCCAGATCATTCCCGACTTCACGAACGAGGCGACCGACCTTTCGGTGGGCGACGCCTGGGCGCCGGAGCTCGAGAGCGCGGGGGGAGGGCATTCGGTGGTCGTCGCGCGGAGCGCGGAGGCCGAGGCGCTGCTCGGGGAGATGCACGCGGAGGGCAGGCTCGCGCTCCGCGCGATCGACTGGCAGACTGCCGCCGCGATGCACGGCCACATGATCGATTTCAAGAAGCGCGGCGCCTTCCTCCGCCTGGACGCGCAGGCGCGCCGCGGCGTGCCCATTCCCGACTACGGCTATCGCCCGGAGGCGATCGACAACGGGCGGCGGATCGTCGAGACCGTGATCAGCGGCTCATTCCGTTTCGGCCGGCAAGGATGGGCGCGCTCGCTCGTCGCGCGGCTGCCGCTCGGGATCGTGGGCCCGGCGTTCAACGCTCTGCGCAAGGGATGGAAGTCGATCTCGAAGCCGACCAAGAGGAAAGGGCTCGCCGAGGTCGCGTTCAGTTTTCACCGGAACCCGGGCCGCTGGGCGGAGATCGCGGGCCGCGCCGGGTGTTTGGAGGGGTCGGAGGGAATGGAAACCGCGGCGCGCGCCGGAACGGAGGCCCCGTGAAGCCCGCGGATGCCACGGCTCCGGCGGGGACCGTCCAGCGCGCTCTTCGGTCGTACGCCGAGAGCCAGCTGCCGCGCGCGCTCACTCAGATGGATCGCGATCCGGATTCGCCCCTCTTCGGCAACTTCGACCGCAGCCACTGGCACTACAAGATCCGCGATTTCTCCTCCGCCATCCTCCAGCAGGGCGCGTTCGCGCTGGACGCGCTCCGCCGCGGACATCTTTCCCTTCCCACGGGATCGGAGATCGACCCGGCGATCCTCGATCGCTGGTGCGTCGCCGCGGT
>DATMZM010000124.1:0-2338 GCA_035607445.1 Thermoanaerobaculia bacterium
GAGCCCGCCGTTGCTCCGGCCGTCGATGATCAGCTTTTCGCGCGTGGTGACGTGGTTCTTGACCAGCCATTCGGCCGCCGCGGCGAAGTCGTCGAAGACGTTCTGCTTCTTGAGCTTGGCTCCAGCGAGGTGCCATTCCTCGCCGTACTCGCCGCCGCCCCGGAGGTTCGCGATCGCGAGCAGGCCCCCGCGCTCCATCCAGACCAGGTTGCGGACGTGGAAGTCCGGCGTGATCGAGATGTTGAAGCCGCCGTAGCCGTAGAGGAGGACGGGCGCGCTGCCGTCCTCCTTCCAGCCCTTCCGGCCGGTCAGGAACATCGGCACCTTCGTGCCGTCCTTGCTCGGGTAGAAGACCTGGCGGGTTTCGTAGGCGTCGGGATCGAAACCGAGCTTGGGCTCGCGGAAGACCGTGCTCGCTCCCGTGCCGAGGTCGTAGCGGTAGATCGTCGCCGGACGGCTGAAGCTCTCGAGCGAGTAGAACGTCTCGTCGTCGCCCCGCTCGCCCAGGAATCCGTCGACCGTGGCGAGCCCCGGCAGCTGGACCGCCCGCTTCGACTTGCCCGCGGCATCGAAGACCTCGACCCGCGACGCGGCGTCGTGGAGGTAGAGACCGACGAACCCGGGGCCGACCGCGCGGGCTGCCTGGAGCGCGTCGGCACCTTGCGGGATCATCTCGCGCCACTTCGACCGATCGGGGTCGCGGACGTCGATCGCGATCACCCGGCCGCGCGGCGCGGCGAGGTCGGTCTGGAAGAAGAAGGTAGGCCCGTCGTTGCCCAGGAACCCGTAGCTGGCGTCGAACGTGTCGAGCAGGCGGACGACCGGCGAGCCGGGCTTCGTGAGGTCCTGGTAGTAGGAGCCGTTCTTGATCTCCGTGCCGCGCCAGACCGTGATCACGAGGTAATGACCGTCGTCGGTCACCGTGCCGATGAAGCCCAGCTCTTTCTGATCCGTCCGCTCGTAGACCAGCCGGTCCTCCGCCTGCGGCGTGCCGACCCGGTGGTAGTAGACCTTCTGGAAGTAGTTCGCGTCCTCGAGCTCGGTTCCGGCGTGCGGCTCGGCGAAGCGGCTGTAGAAGAAACCGGCGTCGTCGAGCGTCCAGGCCGCGGCCGAGAACTTGACCCAGCGCAGCTCGTCCGCGAGGTCCTTGCCGGTCGCGACGTCCCGTACCTTCCAGATCTCCCAGTCCGAGCCGGCGGAGGAAAGCCCGTAGGCCATCAGGCGACCGTCGTGGCTGACCGCGAAGTCCTTGAGCGCCACCGTGCCGTCGGCCGACAGGCCGTTCGGATCGAGCAGCAGGCGCGGCTCGCCGTCCAGCCGGTCGAGGACGTAGATCGGCGCCTGGTTGCGCAGGCCGTCGTTCCAGGTGAAGAAATAGTGGCCTCCCCGCTTCACCGGCACGCCGAACTTCGCGTAGTTCCACAGCTCGGTGAGCCGCTTCTTGAGCGGCTCGCGCGCCGGAATCTTCGCCAGGTAGCCGAAGGTGAGATGGTTCTCGGCGTCGATCCAAGAGCGGGTCTCGGCCGAGTCCGGATCCTCGAGCCAGCGGTAGGGGTCGGCGACCTTCACGCCGTGCAGCTCGTCGACGTGATCCTCCCGGCGCGCCGCGGGGGCCTCGAAGCGAGCGGGGGCCGGGGCGGAAGCGGGGGCCTTCGGGGCGAGGGCCTCGGAGGCCGCGGGGCCGGCGTCTTGGGCTCGCTCGGCAGGGCCCGACGCACCGCCCATCGCGTTCGCCGCATGGGCCGCTGCACCGGCGGCGAAGAGGGCGAAAGTCGCCAGGATCTTGCGCGGTTTCATCGCTTCGTCTCCTTTCGGTCGGCTCCCCGGGGTTCGCGGACGCCGCGCTCGGCCGGTCCGGCGCACGGACGAAAGCGACCGCGCCGATTCCCGGCGTCTCATAGATACCCCAGGGAGCGAAGGTTTTCGAGATATTCGCCGCTCTCGCGCGCCGGGGCGCTCTTCGGAGCGGGCGAGCCATAGGTCGCGATCCGGGAGGGCGCCGGGGTCCAGCGGCAGGCGCCGGGCGGATCCGGCAGCTCGGCGCTCTGCGGCAATCCGAGAGCACGCAGGAGGCCCGAGGCCACCGCTCCCGGTAGGATCCGCGCGCGACCGCCGCAGCCCGCGGTCCGCCAGAGGACGACGCGCCCGTCCCGTCCTTCCGGACGGCCCCGGCGACCGGGATCGATCACGACCGCGACGGTGTCGAAGCCCGGCCGGGCCTCTCCGATCAGCCGGTCGGTCGCCTGCAGCTCCGCGCGCAGGAGATCGGCGAAGGCGAGATCGCCCCCGCGCCAATCGACCGCCGCGACGTCGAGCCCGGCGAGGTAGAGGGCCGCGG
>DATMZM010000431.1:0-13762 GCA_035607445.1 Thermoanaerobaculia bacterium
CCGGGCCGAGTTCATCGGCCTCCACGATCACGTCGCCAAGGAGCTGCTCGACCTCGCCGAGGCCATGCCTGCCGAGAAGTACGCCTGGCGGCCGGGCGAGGGCGTCCGCTCCTACGGCGAGGTCTGCCTGCACATCGCGTCCGCCGACTACGGGCTGCCCGCCGCGATCGGCATCAAGCCGCCCGAAGGCATCGACCCCCGGAAGATCGAGAGCTCGCCGAGCGACAAGGCTGCGGCGATCGCGACGCTCAAAGCGTCGCTCGACTTCGTGCGCGATTCCGTCGCCAAGATGTCCGACGCCGACCTCGAAAAGAGCGTCTCGCTCTTCGGCCGCGACATGTCCGCCCGCGCGGTCCTGATGCTCCTCGCGAACCACATCCACGAGCACCTCGGCCAGTCGATCGCCTACGCCCGGACGAACGGCGTCGTGCCCCCCTGGTCGGCCAAGCAGGGCGGCTAGGCACCCTCCCCTCCGCCCCTCCTCCGCTCGATCCGATCGGGCGGGAGGGGGGCGAGGGAGGACCGGCGAGCGCGAGGGGAGCCCGGCGCCGGCTGCCGCAGGCACCGCAACCCGAAGCGCGCGGAAACGTAGGAATCTCCGGCATGGCGAGAGCGAGACGGAAGGCGCGCAAGGAGCGGGTCCGGGGTCTCGCCGACCAGACCAACGGTTTCCTGCGCAATTACACCGCGGGCATGAGCACCCGCGAGCTGCGCCGGCTGTTCGAGCGCGACGCGGCGAAGGCGTACGACGTCCTGACCCGCGGCCACGAGGAAAGCAAGGCGAGCGGCCGCGGCCTCCATCGCCTGATCAACGGCGCCCGCCTGGCCTTCCTCGGGCTCTCCTACAAGCTCACCCCGGCCCGGCGCGCCCTCTTCGCCCTCTCGCTCCTCGCGGCGGTCCTCTCGCGCACCGACTTCCGGTTCAACGTCGGCCAGCGCGCGGTCCAGCTCGACTTCTCGCCCCTCTGGTTCGTCGCCAGCATCCTCGGCCTCTGCCTGCTGCTCGCCCTCGAGCTGGTCGACCGGATCCAGTTCCGCGACGAGCTGGAGGTCGCGCGCGACCTCCAGGCGAGCCTCCTGCCGCGCGAGATGCCGGACGTCCCGGGCTACCGCTTCGCCCACTCGTACAGGACCGCGCAGGAGGTGGGCGGCGACTATTACGACGTCTGCGCGCTGCCGGACGGCCGCTTGGCGCTCCTGGTCTGCGACGCGACGGGGCACGGCATGGCCGCGGGGCTCGTGATGGCGATCGCGAACGCCACGATCGGCACCGCTCTCGAGATCGATCCCGCGCCGCTCGCGGTCGCCGCTCTGCTGCACCGGACTCTCCGCAGGAAGCGCCGCCGGCACACCTTTCTCTCGCTGTTCTACGGCCTGCTGACGCCCGAGACCGGGCGCTTCGAATGGGTCTCGGCGGGCCACCCGTTCCCCTACCTCCGCCGCGCCGACGGCCGGATCGAAGAGATCGGAGCCGGCAGCCTGCCGCTCGGAGCCGTCGATCGCTTCTCGGCCCCCTCGGGAGAGACGACGATCGAGCCCGGAGACCTCCTCGTTCTCTACACCGACGGCCTGCCCGAGGCGACGACCGACGACGGAGCGACCTTCGGCTACGAGCGCCTCGCCTTCCTGATCGAGGCCGGAGGCACCCCCGAGATCCTCCACGACCGGATCTCCGGAGCCTCCGCCAAGCACATGGGCGACGAGCCGATCAAGGACGATCTGACGCTCCTGGTCGTGGGCCGGGCGCCCGAGCTGCCTCCGCTGCCGGCCGGCGACGGGTCAGCCGATCGGACCGGGGAGGCTGCTCCCCAAGGCTGAACCCGGACTACGAGTTGTTGATCTACTTCCCGCCGCAGGTGAAGGGCGGGGCGTCGGCGGGGAAGGTGGCGGGGTAGAAGAGGCGGGTCTTCTGGTCCGGCGACTGGAGCTCGAGGCGGACGTAGACGCGGACCGGGGTCCCGGGGCTGCCGCCGAGAACGGGCTGGGTGGCCATGCGGAAGCGGAGGGTCTGCGGGTCGGGATCGGTGAAGCCGGCGAAATCCTCCGGGCTCGAGGCCTGGTCGTGCAGGAGAGCGAGGAGCGACCAGGCGTTCTTGAAGGTGTAGGTGACGACGCCCGGGGTGAGGACGGCGGCGTGCGGCTCCTGGCCGCTCTGCGCCGGCTGCCAGGGCGAGTCGTCGGCCCAGGTGAAGGCGAGGTTGAGCGGCTCGCCGAAGGTCCAGCGGCCGAGGGTGGTGGACGCCGGGCCGTTCGCTCCGCCGCTCGCGGCGCTGCCCGCGCTCGATCCGCCCGAGCTCGCGCTGCTGCCGGCCGAGGGGACTCCCGGGTTGGTCGTCGCGATGGTCTGGTCGCCCGACTGGAGCGACCAGTTGTAGATCTGGTTGCCGCCCTGCTCGCGCGAGCGGTTGGCGCGGAAGACGACGTTGAAATCGAACGTCGGCGGCTGGCCCGGCGCGGCCAGGAAGGGCGCGAAGAAGGCGCGCACCTGCGCCAGATCGTCCATGAAGCCGCGAACCGCGGTCGCCGAGGAGCCGAACGCGCTGTCCGGCGCCTGCGCGATGTACGGCTGCTGCTGGTCGTAGACCGCGAAGAAGCGGGCGACCGCGGCGGGAGGCGCCTCGGCGCCCAGCCGCAGCGGGTCGCGGCGGGCGAACGGGTACTGGTTCGCGAGCTCGTCGCCGAAGGAGGCGCGCAGCTGGCAGAAGGCGCGCCGGCCGTTCTCGGCCACCAGCTCGCGGCAGCGATCCTCGAGCACCGCCCAGAGCTGGCTCTCGCGGCCGCTAAAGAAGTCCTGGACGCCCGGTCCGCCGCCGGCGAGCGCGCCGGTGCAGGAGAGCACGGTGATCTGCGCCATCGGGCCCGAGATGAAGCTCTCGAGATCGGTCACCGAGCCGCCCGCGGTCTGCTGGGTGGCGGCGGCGAGAGCGGCGAGGATCGCGTTCCAGCGCGCGACCCAGGGCAGCGAGGCGATGGGCGGCTGGAGCGCCTGGGCCGGCGCCAGACCGGTGAGCACCGGCTGGGCATAGTTGTCCGCGAGCTCGCTCGCCCGGCCGCGCTGGGCGCTCAGGTAGCCCTTCAAAGCGCTCGCGCTCGTGACGCCGAAGGCGGTGGGCGAGGGGGGCGGACTGCCGGGCCACTCCTTGAGGCTGCCGCGTTGCGGCTCGTAGAGGCGCGAGGCGACGAGCAGGCGGTAGTTGCGGCCGAGGATTTCGTTCGCCTGCTGGCCCATCAAGTTGGCGAGCGCGGGCACGCCCCAGCGCAGGTTCAGGCGCACGCCGTCGTCGAGGATCGTGCCGAGCGGCTTGGCGGCGGCCGAGAAGTTCGAGACCTCGTTCTGCACTTCGACTTCCAGCAGGGCCGAGCTGCTCGGGTTGGGCGCCGGCACGAAGGTCTGCGCCGCGGCGAGGCCGTCGCTGACGTCCAGGCTCAGCCGGTTGTGGGCGGCGTCGCGGGCCGCGGGGCGCAGCGAGGCCGGGAAGAGCTGGAGCCCCTTGCCGAGGAAGCTGTCGTAGGCCGCGCCGAGCCCCGCGGTCTCGGTCAGGCGCGCCGAATCCCAGATCAGCCACTGGCCCGGCGGGATCTCCGGAATCCAGGGCTGCGGCGGCGTCTGCGGGACGAACGGCTCGCCGAGCAGACCCTGGATGGCCGATTCGAGCAGGCCGATCTCCGGCGCGAGCTTGAGCTGCGGCTTGCCGTTCTGGCTCGCCAGGATCGGGCCGACGTAATCGGAGGAGATCGCGACCAGGGCGTCCTGCATGCGCGCGAATCCGGTGTTGCCGGCCGCCGCGACCGTCGGGGCGAAGCGCGGCCCGAGCCAGGCCGACCGGCCGAGGTTCGCGAGCGTCGCCCGGTAGGCCGCGCCGGGGCTGAACGACGAAGCCACGAGCCACTGCTGGTCCGGGCGGGTCAGCGTCTTCTCGTACGCCTGGATCTCGTCGAGCAGGCAGCGGAGCTGCCGGAACGCCTGGCCGCCGGAACCCTGCGACCGGCCGAGAGCGTCGATGTCTTTGGCCAGCTGCTCGGCGCCCAGGCGGACGTAGCTGTCGAAGAAGACCTCGTGGAAGAGAGCGTTCGAGAGCGTCGCGGCGCGCCCCTGCACCTCCGGATCGACGGCGAGCGGGATCGCGGCCTCGGGCGGCAGGTCGGCCTCGGCGAGCGCCGCCGCCTGGCCGGCGCGCGCGGAGGCGGTGGGCGGCTCGAACGGCACGCCGAGAGCGTAGGAGGAGAGCGACTGGAAATCGGCCAGCCGCTGCCGCGGGCGCGGCCAGCCCGTGGTGGTAAAGCCGTTGAAGCGGCCGACCTGGCCTTCGAGATCGGTGAGCGCGACGGAGAAGGCGGAGAGGTCGCGGAACTCGGGCGTCGCGACGACGGCGCCTGCGGGCCTCTGCGGGGAGGGCTTCGGGCAGCCGGGCGCGGGAGCCGTCCCCGCAGCCGGCGGCTTGGGGGCCGGGCGCGGCAGCCGGCCGTCGACGAGAGCGCTCCGGCGGTCGAGGAGCGAGGTGCGGGTGTCGGGCAGGAAGATCCCCTGATGGCTCCGCGTGACGCCGTCGCGCACCTCGCGGTCGAGGCCGCTGCCGAGGGAGGCCGGGAGCATCCAGGTCTCGACCCGCAGGGTGTCGAAGGCGGCGAGGTCCTCGAGGAGCTTGCGATCGCCGGGCGCGGCCGAGGCCGGCAGGCGCGTCTTCACGAGGCCGAACCAGGAGGTGAGCGGATCGGCGCGCTTGCTCACCAGGCCGGGCCCGAAGATCAATCCGATCACGGCGGCGAGGGCGCTCGCCGCGGCCAGCCCTTCGAGGACGTGCAACGCCGTCCGCCGGCGTTTCTCGGCGGTTCCCGCCGGCCGGGCGAGCGCGCGCTCGGGGAAGATCTTGGCGGCGAACAGGTCCTCCGCGTAGAGGACCTCGGGCGCCGGAGGTCCGCCGTCCCACCCGGCGGGGGGCGCCGAGGCCAACGCCGAATCGCTCCCCTTGCCGCAGAGCGCGAGGCTGCGGAAGAACGACGGCTCGGCCTCCGCCGTGGGCAGGAAGAGGCGCGTCAGGTAGACGGCGAGGACGTCGCCCAGGGACCCCACCTGCTGCGGGAAGAGATAGAACGGGCCCACGTCGGGCGGCAGGGTCGGTTCGGCGAAGACGTCGAGCTGGTGGCGCGCGAAGCCGCGGACGAGCGCGGTGACCGCCTCGGTCACCCAGGTGGGGGTGAAGGCGGACTCGAGGGCGTTCGGGTTCGCCCAGGCGAGCATCTGCCCGCGCTGGTCCGCCGGGATGGTGGCGGCGGTCTCGGTGAAGCCGGGCAGGTTCTCGCCGTCGGCGATCACGACGTGGACCGGCAGCCGGAAGCCGAGGTGCTCGACCAGCTGCGCCGCGCGCGCCGCGAGCAGCTGCGCCCGGTTGCTGACCGCGGCGGAGGTCGGGTCGCCGTCCGCCAGGTCGGCCGCGGGGATCGCCACGATCAGCCCGTCGAGCGGGCGCTCGGGGCGGGTCGCACGGAGGCAGCGGAGGAGCTCGAGCCAGGCGCCCGGGGCCGGCGCGCCGTCGCCCGCCTGGGCGGTCGCGGCGCCCGAAGCCTCGAGCACGACGGCGCGGTCGAAGATCCACCAGCCGAGCGGCGTCGAGCGCGCCGAGGGCGGCTCGGGAGCGCCGAACGGCAGGGGAATGCGGAGGGAGGCCAAGAGCTCCGCGTTCGCTTCGGGCGAGCCGCCGATCATCACGAACCAGGGCAGGCGATAGCGCCCGCCCCGCCCGGGCGCCAGCCGGGAGAGCAGCTCGACCGCCTGCGCGAACGAGGCGCGGATCTCGGAGTCGGCGGATTCGCCGCTGAAATCGACCACCGTCGTCGCCGGATCGTCGGCGATCTCGCGCAGGCCGCCGTCGAGCCGCCCGCGGGAGGCGATGAGAGCGAGCCCGGCGACGACGAGCAGGCCGAGCGCCACGGTCGCGGCGAGCAGGAGCGGGAGGTAGCTCGCGAGGTGGGTCATCCCGCCTCCCCCGCTCCGGTTCGGCCTGCCGGCCGTGGCCCCGACCGTGTGGGGGCAGCCTGACCCGAAGGGCCGGATCGACCGGAGGAGGGCCGCGGGGGCGATGCCGCGGGCGCCGCCCCCACGCTCGGAATCGCGAGCAGGCCGCGCAGAACGGTCCGCAGGTCCTCGGTCCGGTCGTGCCAGAGCGGCCACGAGAGGGCCCACCAGGCGAGGAGGATGGCGAGCACCGCTGCGGCCCAGCCGGCGAGGCGCGGCAAGCGGCGCGGCTTGCCGCCTTCCAGGGTGTGCCGATAGGCGTCGGGGAAGAGGCGGCCGCCCGCTCCCGAAGGCGGCGGCTCGGCCGCCGCGACGAGCGCGCCGAGACCCCCGCGCCGCGCCGCGAGCTTGGCGCTGCCGCCCGGCGTGCCGCGCAGGTCCCCTTGGAAACCGAGCGCCAGCGCGATCAGGTACATCTTCGCCATCGGCACCGAGCGCAGGCTCGGCACCTCGAGCAGCTGGTCGATGCGCTGCAGGATGACCGTGCCGCCATCGGTCGTGTTGAAATACTGCTGTTCGAGCGGCGCGCGCTGCCAGGCGACCTGACCGGGCCAGTCGAGATTTTCGAAGACGTCGTCGCCGAACGCCGCCATCAGGTAGCGCGCCGATTCGAAGTTCGGGCCGACCGCCACGCCGGAGGGCGCCGGCGCGAGGTAGGGCGTCAGGCGCAGGCGCACCTCGTCGTAGACCGCGGGCGCCGAAGCGTTCGCGCCGCCGAGAGTGCCGGCCGCGAGCTCGTCCAGGATCTCGGTCAGCTCCCCTGCGTAGCGGCGAAAGCGCAGCAGGGGGTCGGCCGGAATGGAAGGCGACGCGGACATGGTCTCTCGCTGACGATCGCCGCCGCGCTCAGCGCTGCACGAGCGTGAAGTCGGTGAGCCCGAGGGTGAGCGCGTAGTCCCGGAACGGCAGGAAGATGGCGCGGTGGTCGCCGGGCGAAAAATAACCGGCGAAGACGACGGCGCCGTTGACCCCCGGCCGGTATTCGAGGCGCTGCGGCGGCACCGTCTGGCCCGGCACCCATTGCCACATCTGGTTCTGGTAGCCGCTGCCGGCCGGATGATCGAGCAGGAACTGCGTGCGCCCGGCGAACCAGGCGGAGGCGCTCATCGTCGAGATCGACTTCCAGAGAGCCCCGTCGTAGACGATCAGCACCTCGACCGGCACGGGGCTGTTCTGGTTGATCCCCTGCCCGACGCTGACGTCCAAGTGAAACCGGCCGCCGAAGAACGAGCGCCAGGGCGGCAGCTTGCTACAGCCGCCGAGCCCCATTGCGAGCGCCAGAGCGAGCCCGACCCAGACGACCGGCAGGCACCGCCTGAGAAGGCGCGTGAGGATGCCCTGGCCGCTCCTGGGGATCTGCACTCCCGTACACCGCGCGACAGTCCGCGCCACAACGCTTTCTCCGTTTTGAAGGTCGGCCCGAAGCTATCACAGGCTCGCGGGAGGTGAGTCCGCCGCGGGAGCTGCGCCCCGGCGGAATAACGTTTTTTCCCCTCCCGCCGCCCTGCGCTCTTGACGCTCGCCGGGTGAAGAGCTACTTTCGCCTCTCGCGACGCGCAGGCCAGGCTGGACCGTGCTGGGAAGCGAAAGAAGCACCGCTAAGATGAGGCTCCGCGGTTTCGGACTCCGTTTCGGGTTGGGCGCCCTGGGCGCGGCGTTGCTGTGCCTGCCCGCCTGCAACTCGTCGAATCCGGTCGCGCCCGATGCGCCGTCGCCGACCGGCAACACCCCGTTCACCGTCACGATCGCTTCGAATCCGTCGACCCTCGCGGTCGGCGCCACGACCCCGGCGACGATCACGGTCACCGTGCGCCGGAACGACAACAACCAGCCGCCGCCCGACGGCACCCAGGTCTCGCTCAACACCAGCCTCGGCAGCTTCGGCAGCGGCACGGCGACCACCCCGGTCCAGCTCGTGACGCTCACGCTCTCCAAGGGCACGGCCCAGACCAGCCTGTTTCCGGGCAGCGCGACCGGCACCGCGCAGCTCCTGGCCCAGGTCGAGCAGAGCATCGGCCAGCTCGCGGTGCCGATCCAGACCGTCGAGCAGCCGGCCTTCTTCCTGCTCTCGATCTCGCCGAACTTCGGCAACGCCTTCGGCGGCCAGACCGTGACCATCACCGGCAGCGGCATCCAGGCCCCCGTGCGCGTCACGTTCGGCACCGCGGTCGCACGGGTCGGCACGGTGACCTCGACGACGATCCAGGCGACCGTTCCGGCGTCGACCCAGCCGGTCGCCGAAGGCTCGACCCTCGCGGTCAACGTGGCGGTGACCAACGCGCTCGGCCAGTCGGGCTCGACGACCGACACGCTGACCAGCGCCTGGACCTATTCCGGCGGCGACGTCCAGGAGCCGGTCGCGGTCTTCTCGGTCACACCCTCGTCCGGCCCGAACGCCGGCGGCACGCCGGTGACGATCACCGGCAACGGCTTCATCTCCCCCGTGCAGGTGCTCTTCGGCATCTCGTCGGGCGGTTCCTTCCAGGGCTTCGCCGCGACCGTGCAGTCGGCGACCTCGACGACGATCCACGCCACGACGCCGAGCGCGACCGGCGTCGGCCTCTCGCTCGCCAATCAGCTGGTCAGCGTCCAGGTGCGCAACGTCAACACCGGCGACACCGCGGTCGGCACCGGCGTCTTCTCCTATACCGGCGCCGGCCTGTTCGTGACCTCGATGTCGCCGACGTCCGGCCCCTACACCGGCGGCACCCCGGTGACGATCCAAGGCAGCGGCTTCGCCGGCACCCTCCAGGTCCAATTCGGCGGCTCGGTGCAAACTCTGAGACCCTCGACCGGGACCCAGCTCAACGTGATCACGGTGCCGGTGACCGTCTCGAATTGCCAGCCGCCGAGCGGCACGCTCACGGTCCGGCGGCTCGACACGGGAGACGTCGCGATGAGCGCGATCAACTTCACCTACACCGCGCCGACGCCGAACATCTCGAGCCTCTCGCCCGCGAGCGGCGCGCAGGGGGGCGGCAACACCGTCACCCTCCAAGGCACGGGCTTCGACAGCTCCGCCCGGGTGACGATCAACGGCGCCGCCGCGACCGTCTCGTCGGCGCAGGCGAGCTCGATCGCGGTCACCGCGCCGGCCTTCGGCGGCACCTTCGACACCGAGACCTGCACCGACAGCCACAACATGCAGGGCAAGCGCAACAAGCCGAAGGCGGTCGACGTCGCCGTCACCTCGACGGCCACCGGCTGCTCGGACACCTTGCCCATGAGCTACACCTACCAGCCCGACGACACGAGCTGCGTCGTCACGCCGCCGCCCAAGCCGAAGGCCGATTTCACCTTCGAGATCCTCGGATTGATGGTCGCGTTCAACGACGTCTCGAGCAACTCGCCGACCTCGCGCCTGTGGGACTTCGGCGATCCGTCGAGCGGCACCGCGAACACCAGCACGGCGGCCTCGCCCACCCACACCTACGCGAGCGTGATGCCCGGCCAGACCAAGACCTTCAGCGTCACCTTGAACGCCACGAACGCGGGCGGCACGGACACCGTGGTCAAGTTCGTCACGGTGACGGCGCCGCCTTAAGCTTCCGGCGGAGACCTTCCTCCGAGCGACGGCTCATCCGGGTTTTCCGGCATCCACTCACTTCGATTCTTTCGACCAGTCCAAGGGAGCTCCGCTCGATGCTCGGAATCCGCCGCGCCTTCGCCCTCTCGCTCGCCCTGCCCCTCCTCGCCTCGGCCGCCCGCGCGTCCGGCTTCGCCACCGAGCAGGAGGGGGTGAAGGCCATGGGGCTCGCCGGCGCCTACACAGCGCTCGCCGTCGACGACCCCTCCGCCCTCTACTACAACGTCGGCGGGCTCGCTCTGCTCGACAACCAGATCCTCACCGCCGGCGCCTCGGCCTACTCGCTCCAGCGCTCGCAGTACCAGGGTCGGCCGCCGGGCATCGGCGCCGGCACGACGGGACAGCAGGAGGTCGTGCGCGACCTCTATCCGCACGCCTACCTGGCGCTGCCGTTCGGCACCCGGGCGAAGATCGGCGTCGGCGTCGACTCCCCGTTCGGCTTCGAGACCGACTGGAGCAATCCGACGACCTTTCCCGGGCGCGCGATCTCGCTGACCTCGCAGCTGCGCACCTACGACCTGACGACCGGGTTCTCCTGGAAGGTCTCGCCCCGACTCGGCATCGGTCTCGCGGCCATCTACCGCAGCTCGGACCTCGCCAACACGCGCAACATCCAGCTCCCCGACCCGGTCACCGGCCTGCCGCGCGACGTCGCCTCGATCAACGCGGGGACCGACTTCGAAGGGGGCTTCGGCTGGAACGTCGGCATCCTCAACCGGCTGACGCGGACGTTCTCCTGGGGGCTCTCGTACCGGAGCCCGATCGACGTCACCTACCAGGGCTCGGCCCGCCTCAATCAGATCGCGACCGGCAACGCGCAGCTCGACCAGCTGGTCTCGGCCTCGCTGCCGCTCGGCACGGATCTCCCGATCGCGAGCGAGATCCGGTTCCCCGCGACCGCGGCGCTCGGCATCGCGGTCGGGCACAAGGAAGGCTTCCAGGCGTCGTTCGACCTCGGCTGGGCCCAGTGGAGCCGGTTCCAGGGGGTGGGGGTCGCCTTCCTCACCAAGCCGTCGCTCAGCTACGTCCTCCAGGGCACCTACGACGACGCCTACAGTTACCGGCTGGGCGCGCGCTACACCCTCGAGGGCGGCTCGCAGTTCCGCTTCGGCGCCGCTCTCGAGAAGACGCCGCAGCCAGACGGCTCGCTCAGCCCCTTCTTCGTCGACGCCGACCGCACGACCGTGGCCGCCGGCTACGGTCTCGACTGGCTGGACATCGCGCTCCAGTGGCAGCGCTACGACAACCGGTTCACGTTCACCAACCCGGACGGCCTGAACGGCCTCTACCGCAACGAGGCCTGGCTGCTCGCGGTGTCGATCACGAAATTCAACCGGTAGGAGAAGAGCTCGGGCTCAGCCGCCGCCCGCCAGCACGACCGCGGACACGCCGGCCTGAGCGCGCAGCGTCGAGGCCGTTTTCGCCGCCGTCGCCCGGTCGGGATAGCGGCCGATGCGGACGGCCAGGAGCGCCGATTGGCCCGCCCGGCCGAGCTCGACGACGTAGGCGTCGAAGCCGTGCGCGGCGAGCTTCTTGACCATGGCGTCGCAGTTGCCGCGCTCCCGGTAAGCACCGACCTGCACCGCGTAGCGGGCGCCCTCCTGCACGGCCGCGGGAGCGATCCGGGGAGGCGGAGAGATCGCCTCCTCCTGGATCCTGTCCTCGCGCGCCGCGGCGGCGACCGAGGCCGATTCGCCGGACGAGGAGGCCGGCGACTCGGCGGGAGCCGGAACGAGAGGCGCGGTCGGCACGAGCGGGTCGCGTTCGCCGGCGGGAGCCTCCGACTGCGGCGCTTCTTTGAAAGGCTCCGCGGGCGGCGTTGCGCTGCCGGCCTCGGGGAACCAGCGGGAGGCCGAGGCCCGGGGAGGTGGCATCGGAGAGGTGGCGCCGCCGGGGCTCGCGGTATAGGGCAGCGGATCCGGATCGCCCTCCTCCGGCGCGGCGACGAGATCGGACGTGTCGTCCGCCGCGGCGTCATCCGCCGGATCCGTGCTCGTGTCCAGCGACTGGAGATCCGCCAGCGCCTCGGCTCCGCTCGCCGGCTCGGACGCGCCGCCCGAGAACCCCGCGGCGGTCCCGGAGGAGGCCGGGAGAGCCGTCTGGGCCACTTCCGAATGTCCGGGAGCGCCACCGGGCACGCCGAAGCCGATCCCGAGCAGGAAGCCGAACGCCACCAGCACCAGGGCGAGGAACAGCCCGCCCGCGGCGAGCAGGATCAGGGAGCGGCGGTCGAAGACGAAAGCGATCATGGCCGAGCCAACGTGGACAACTCGCGGGACGCGAACGAATCCTTGGGTCGAGAAGGCTGAGGTGGGATCTTAGGCCCCTCACCGGGCGGCGGTCAACGGACAAGGGACGGGGGCGGAGCCGAGCTTCACCCCCTACCTATGGGGTTCAGGGGGATCGTCTACTACTCGTCCCCGAGCTCCATCCCCATGACGTGGAAGCCGGCGTCGACGTAGATCGTCTCGCCCGTCGTGCCGGAGGCGAGCGGGGAGAGGAGATAGAGGCCGAGATTGCCGACCTCTTCGTGAGTGACGTTGCGCCCGAGCGGCGCGATGCCTCCCACCTTGTTGTACATCTTCATGAAGCCCGGGATCGAGCGCGCGGCCACCGTGCGCACGGGGCCGGCCGAGACGGCGTTCACCCGCACGTCCTTCTTGCCCAGCTCGTAGGCGAGATAGCGGACGCTCGCCTCGAGCGCGCTCTTCGCGATGCCCATGACGTTGTACTTGGGCACCACCTTTTCCGCCGCGTAATAGGTGAGCGTCACGAGGGAGCCGCCCGGATTCAAGAGCGGCTCGGCGTGGCGCGCGACCGCGACGAGCGAATAGGCGGAGACCTCGAGCGCCGTGTGCCAATCCTCGCGCGTGGTCTCGATGTAGCGGCCGTCCATCGCCGGGCGCGGCGCGAACGCGATCGCGTGAACGAGGTAGTCGAGGCCCCCCCAGCGCTCGCCGAGCAGGCCGAAGAGCGCGGTCAGGTCGGCCTCGTTCGTCACGTCGCATTGCGCGAGGAGGGTATCCGGCAGGTCGCGGGTGAGCTTCTCGAGATCCTCCCGGAGGCGCTCCCCCTGGTAGCTGAAGGCGAGGGTGGCTCCCGCGTCGCGCAGGCGCTCGGCGATCGCCCAGCCGAGGCTTCGCGAATTGGCGACGCCCATGACGAGCGCCCGTTTTCCGGCGAGATCGATTCCGATCATGGCGCGCTATCTTATCCGTCTCGTGGCCCTGCCGAGCGATCTCCCCGCCCGCCTGTTCGACCGCACCCGCCGGTTGATCGACGTCGATTCGACCACCGGCCGCGAGCATGAGGTCGGCGACCTGCTCTTCGAGGACCTGATGCAGCTCGCCGAGCGGACCGGCGGCACGGTCGAGAGGCTGCCGGTCGACGGCGAGCGCTTCAATCTCTTCGCCCGCTGGGGCCAGCCCGTGGTCGTCCTCTCGACTCACATGGACTGCGTGCCGCCGTACTTCCCCTCGTCAGAAACCGAGGACGAGATCCGCGGCCGCGGAGCCTGCGACGCGAAAGGGATCCTCGCCGCGATGCTCGGAGCGATCGAGGCCCTGCTGGCGGAGAACCGAACGGGCTTCGGTCTGCTGGTGGTAGTCGCCGAGGAGACCGACAGCGCGGGAGCCGAGGCCGCGAACCGGTTCGCGCTCGAGAACCCACCCGGCACCCGCTATCTCATCGACGGCGAGCCGACCGAGAACAAGCTCGCACTGGGCTCCAAAGGCACCCTTTTCTACCGCCTGGAAGCGAAGGGCAAGGCGGCGCACTCCGCCTACCCCGAGCTCGGCCGCTCCGCGATCGACGCTCTCCTCGCCGCGATCGAACGGATGCGCCAGGTGCCGCTCCCGACCGATCCGATCCTGGGCGAGACGACGATCAACGTCGGCAAGATCGAAGGCGGAAGGGCCTCGAACGTGATCGCCGACTCGGCGACCGCCGACCTCCTGGTCCGCACGGTCGGCCCGACCGAGGGGCTCCGGAAGGATCTCGAAACGGCGTTCGCGGGGGTGAAAATCGCCCGAGCCACCGAGACCCCCGCGGTGCGCCTCGGAGCGCTTCCCGGCTTCGAGACCACGATCGTCAAATTCACCACCGACGTCCCGAGGTTGACCGCCTGGGGCGAGCCCTACCTTCTCGGGCCGGGCACGATCCAC
>DATMZM010000441.1:0-13628 GCA_035607445.1 Thermoanaerobaculia bacterium
CCTGCTGACCGGCTTCCTCGACCACGTGGCGCTGGTCACCGACCTCGATTCACTGCGCTCCGATCGTGGCGGCATCTCGGTGATGACCCTGCACAGCGCCAAGGGGCTGGAGTTCAAGGCGGTCTACGTCACCGGCCTGGAGGACGGCCTGCTCCCCCACTTCAACTCGCAGGGCGCACGCGAGGACGTCGAGGAGGAGCGCCGGCTGCTCTACGTCGGCATGACCCGCGCCCGCGAGCGGCTCTACCTGACGACCTGCAGGCGGCGGCGCATCGCGGGCCGCTACCAGGACCAGCTCGAATCGCCGTTCCTCGCCGAGCTGCCCGAGGAGCTCCTCCTCGTCACCCAGAGCCCCGAGCTGTTCGCCGAGCGGCGGAACCCGGAGGCGCAGAGGATCTACTCCTACTTCGGCCAGGGTTCGAGCGGGGCGTCGCCCAGCCTGGCGAGCCCGACCTTCGAGCGGAGCTACGGCCGGCCGGCGAGCGGGTCGCCGAGAGGGCCGAGCACGCCCTCCGCACCCTCGGGCTACCGCGAGAGAACCGTCGTGCCCGATCCGGACGCCGTGCCCCGGCGCGCGGTCCGCCGCGGCAGCCGGGTCCGCCACCCCACCCTTGGCCAGGGCGTCGTGCTCGAGCTCGAAGGCTCGGACGAGGACGCGAAGATCACGGTCTTTTTCGACAAGGCCGGCAAGCGCAAGCTGATCGCGAAGTTCGCCAACCTCGAGATGCTGTAGTCAGCCTTCGCCTTCCGGGTCGCGGGCCCTGAGCTTCGCGTAGAGGTAGTTGTCGACCCTCCGGCCGCGCAGCCGGAAATAGCCGCGCAGAGTCCCTTCCCGCACGAAGCCGTTGCTTTCGAGCACGCGCTGCGAGCCCACGTTGTCGAGCGCGCAGCGGGCCTCGATGCGCTCGAGAAGCGTGTTCGTGAACAGGTCGTGGAGCAGGATGCCGAGCGCGGCGCGCATGACGCCGCGGCTCTGGAACGGGGTCGAGAGGGCGTAGCCGACCTCGGCGAGACCGTGCTCCCAGTTGCCGACGACGAGCGTGATCCAGCCGGCCGGCTGGTCGCCGACCTCGACGATCCACTGGAACTTGTCGCCGCGCCCCCGGTAGAGGTCCGCGATCCGCTGGTTGGCGAGGTCCGCCCGCAGCTGGGAGGTCGGCAGATCGTTGAGCGGCTGGAAGCGGCGCACGGTGGGCTCCGAGCGCCAGAACCGCAGCAGCTCGGCGTCGCGCGGCGAGGCCACCCGCAGGGCGATCACCGCCGGGTCGATCCGCTCGAGGGTCGACAAGTCGAGGCTCATGGCTCTCAGAGCTCGGCCTGCGGATCCGAGAGCGGGAGGGGAGGCGCCGCGCGCCCGGCGCGCCGGCCGAGGAGGGGCAGGACCGAGAGCACGAACATGTACGTGTAGCCCTGCAAGAAGAGATAGAGGAACGGCAGCGACAGCCACATCCCCCTGCGGATCGCGAAGAGCGTGCAGCCGAGGAAGTAGAAAGCGAACACCCCTTCGAGCAGGTAGAGCCGCGACGGGCCGGCGCGGTAGGTCTTGTGCTGCCAGTCCTGCCCGCGGCGCTCGATCTGGTACTTCGGCGTCCGGTGGAAGGTGCCGCCGTCGCGGAAGAGGCCCGAGAGGACCGCGCGCGCGTTGTTGAGCGAGAGGCCGATGCCGACGCCCAAAAGCGACGGCAGGTAGCGGACCTGGCCGCGCCAGCCGCGCCCTTGGGCGACCTGGCTGACCAGGTAGAAGACGACGACCGAGACGGTCGCGGCCAGAAACAGCGGCAGGTCGACGAACAGGATCACCGGCACGGTCCAGGTGCGGCGGACGAGCATCGCCGGAAAGATCAGGAGGGCGACCAAGACCGTCAGCGCGTAGCTCACGTTGTTGGTCAGATGGACGAAGGCCTCGAGCTTGGCGCGCAGGGGGAGCGGTGCGCGGAGGATGCGGCCGAGCAGCTTGCGGCCGGTCTGGATCGACCCCTTCGCCCAGCGGTACTGCTGGCTCTTGAAGCCGTGGACGTCGACCGGCAGCTCGGACGGGACGTCGAGCTCGGGCAGGTAGAGGAACGTCCAGCCCGCGAGCTGCGCGCGATAGGAGAGGTCGAGGTCCTCGGTCAGCGTGTCGTGCTGCCAGCCGCCGCCGGTCTCGATCGCCTCGCGCCGCCAGACCCCTGCGGTACCGTTGAAGTTGAAGAAGCAGCCGATGCGGTTGCGGGCCGTGTGCTCGATCTGGAAATGACCGTCGAGGAGGATCGCCTCGATCCGCGTGAGCAGCGAGAAGCCGCGGTTGATGTGGCTCCAGCTGCCCTGGACCATGCCGATTTGGGCCCCGCGCTCGGGGTCGGTGAAGTAGGGGATCGACGCTTTCAGGAAGTCGGGACGGGGCACGAAGTCGGCGTCGAACACGGCCAGGAATCGGCCGCGCGCGACGCGGAGACCGGCCTCGAGAGCGCCCGCCTTGAAGCCTCCGCGGTCGCTCCGGTGGAGATGGTGGACGTCGAGCCCGAGGCGCCGGTGCTCGGCCACCCGCCGCGCGACGATCGCCGTCGTCTCGTCGGTCGAGTCGTCGAGCACCTGGACCTCGAGCCGATCGCGCGGATAGTCGAGCGCAGCGACCGCATCGATCAGCCGGGAGGCCACGTACATCTCGTTGTACAGTGGCAGCTGCACGGTCACCAGGGGCCACTCGGCGGGAGCCGGGGGGAGCTTCGGCCCCCGCCGCCGCGTCCGCAGGAAATCGATCACCAAGAGCAGTCGATGGGCACCGTAGAGGGAGAGGACCCCCAAGATCGCGTAGTAGGTCCGAAGGAGGGCCGTTGCCCAAGGTTGGTGCATCGTCACTCGATCTCGCGGATTGGGTCCGTCGCGTGCGCCCGCTCGCCGCCGTCGTGCCGCTCTTCGTGTCGGCTCTCGCCCTCTCGATTCTCCACGATCCGAGGCGCCATCCGGTCTCGACGCTCCTCGTGCTCGCCCTCGGCGCCGCGGCGCTCGTTCCGGCCGTGCGCCGTCTCGAGGGTCTCGAGCTTTCGGCCCGTCCCCTCGGGGGCCTGATCCTCGGCGGCGCGATCCTCCTGCGCCTGCCCCTCCTCAGCTTGCCCCCGGCGCTCTCGGCCGACGTCTGGCGCTACCTGTGGGACGGGAGGGTCGCCGCGGCCCGCGGCAACCCGTACGCCCTCGCTCCCGATTCCGCGCGGCTCGCGCCCCTCAGGGACGACATCTGGCGCCGCCTCGACCACCGCCAGGTGCCGACCGTCTACCCGCCGCTCGCGATCACGGCGTTCAGTATAGCGTCCCGCCTTCCGTGTTCGCTCACCGTCTGGAAGCTGCTCGCGACCGGTGCCGACCTGGCAGCCTGCGCGCTGCTCCTCGCCCTCGCCCGCCGGACCGGGCTCCCGGAGGCCCGCGTCGCCTGGTACGCCTGGAACCCGCTCGTCGCGCTCGAGGTCGCCGGCATGGGGCACGTCGATGCGCTCGGGGTGGCGGCGACCGTCGCGGCGGTCTACGCGCTCTGTGCCAAACCTCGAGGCGAGGCGGCGGTCCGGTCCGGCCTCGCGGCGGCGGCCGGAATCCTCTCGAAGCTCGCCCCGGCCGCGGCGCTTCCCATGTGGGCCCGCCAGAGCGGAAGGCCGTGGCGGTTCCTGGCGGTCGCCTTGGGGCTTTCGGCGCTCGCTCTCGCGCCCGTCGCGGCGAGCCTCGGCACGGGCGGACCCGGAGGCCAGCTCGCCGGGATCCCGCCGGGTTTGAAGATCTACGGCCTGCACTGGGAGTTCGATGGCCCGCTCTACGAGCCGCTCTGGCGCCTGCTCGACCGGCTCGACGCGGCGGGCGCCGCGAAGGCCGTTCTCGACGCGCAGAAGGAGCGCACCCACGACTACGCCTCGTGGAACCGCTTCTATCCCTACGCCTATCCCCAGCTCTTCGCCAAGGTGCTCCTCGCCCTCGGCGCTCTCGCGGCGGTCGCCGCTTCGATCCGGGAGCGCGATCCGATCGCGGGCACCGGCCGCCTGTTCGGGCGCCTGCTCCTCGCCTCGGCGACGGTCTATCCCTGGTATCTCCTCTGGGTGCTCCCCTGGGCGGCCCTCCGGGGGGAGAAGAGCTGGCTGCTCCTCGGAGCGCTCGCGCCGCTCGCCTACCTTCCCGCGCTCACCGGCGTGCCGCTCTGGCCCTGGGTCTACCTCGCGATCTGGGGACCGTTCGCCCTGATCAAGCTCGCGACCCTGCTCGGGTCGCGGGGGAGGACGGGATGGTCGTCCGCCTGATCCTCTCCTACCGGGGCACGCGCTACGCCGGCTGGCAGCGGCAGGAGAACGCGCTCGCCGTCCAGCAGGTGGTCGAAGAGGCGCTCGGCCGGCTGCTCGGCCTCCCCGCGGACGAGACGCCGCGGATCACGGGCGCGAGCCGCACGGACGCCGGGGTCCACGCCCGCGGCCAGGCCGCCCATCTGGAGCTCGCCCGCCCTTTTCCCCTCCGCGGCCTCGTCCACGGCACCAACCACCATCTGCCCGGGGACGTCCGCGTTCTCGCGGCGCGGGAGATGGCGGCCGGTTTCCACGCCCGCCGCTCGGCGCTCGGCAAGGAGTACCGCTACCGCCTGAGCCGCGCCGAGGTCCTCTCCCCGCTCGACGCGCCCTTCGCCGTCCCGGCGCCTCGCGAGATCGATCCCGGCCGCCTGCGCGAGGCGGCGGCCCTCCTCCCCGGCCACCACGACTTTTCGGCCTTCACGCTCGCCGGAGCGGCGCCCGGAGACCGCCATCGCCGGATCGACGCGGCGGACTGGACCGAGGAGGGGGACGAGCTGCGCTTCCGCGTCATCGGCGAGGGGTTCCTCCGCGGCATGGTGCGCGGGCTGGTCGGCACCATGATCGAGGTCGGCACGGGCCGGCGGACCGTCGCGAGCTTCGCCCGCCTGCTCGAGGGCGCGGAACGGGGTGAAGCCGGCCCCACGGCGCCGGCCCGCGGGCTCGTCCTCGAGCGGGTGATCTACGGGCCCGAGTGGGCGAAGTAAAAGCGCGGCGAGCCCGCCCGCCGGGCGGAGGCGACCTCCCGGCGGGCGCAGGAGAAAGCCTTGCTACTGATCCTGGCAGACGGGCTCGCAGGCGCTGCCGTACTGCGGCGGATAGACCGGGCAGGTCTCGGGGTAGCCTCCGGCGTACGACTCCCGCGTCGCCGTGCGCGCGCCCGTGGTCTTCAGGCAGACCTTGAACGGCCGCTGGCAGCAGGCGGTCTCGGTGCAGGGTGTGAGCTCGGTGACCGGGATCGTCCCGGGAAGCGAGAGCCGGCTCCAGCACGAGCCCTTGACGACCCGCCAGATGGACATGCAGCCGGGCTTGGTCGGTGGAATGTCGCCGTCCGGGTTGTCCTTGAACAGCTGGACCGTCACGGCGTCGAGGATCGGCGCGATCGGAGCCGTCTTCAGATAGTCGCAAAGGGGGCTCGGGTTGCCCGGGTAGGCCTGGATCGAGTTGATCGACACCTCCGTGTGGGTCCCGCAGGTGAAGCGGACGTTGAAGCTGACCGTGACCGTGCAGCCGTCCTGCAGGGTCACGCCCTCGATCTCCTCCGGTCCCCAGGGATCATTCGGACAAACGGGGGAACAGGGCTGCGCCTCGTCCTGAGCCGCCGCGACCCGGCACGCGGGACCCACGGCCACGACTCCGATCATCCCGATCACCCCGGCCGCCAGCAGGGCGATCCCCAAAGCTCGATGTCTGCGCATCGCCAAATCTCCTCACTCCGTCGAGCGCCCGGGATGGACGCCGGCGGGGAGCGGGGAGAGCAATCTCGACGCCCGGCGGGGTTTTTCGGTCAAGTGGCTGAAACGATTCGGGTTGCCGAAAAGCGCCGGGCGGATCGGGAGCGAGCGCTGGCCGCCCGCGGCCACTTCGCCTGGCGGCGGGCGGCCGGCCCCTCGTTTCCGGCCTGCCCCCCCGGTCCTCCGAGTATCATCCGGCCCCATGGCCTGGTATCGGGAGTGGTTCGGCGAGGACTACCTCGATCTGTATGCCCATCGCGACGACCAGGAGGCGGAGGCGCACGTGGATTTCGTCGAGCGGGTGCTCGGCGGGCCGGGCGCGCACCCGCGGGCGGTCCTCGACCTCGCCTGCGGGGCCGGGCGGCACACGGCGGCGCTGCGGCGGCGGGGATACCGGACGCTCGGCGTGGACCTCTCGGTGACCATGCTCGCGCGCGCCCAGGTGCCGAGAGTAGCCGGCGACATGCGCGGCTTGCCCTTCGCCGCGGGAAGTTTCGACTGGGTTTTGAACTTCTTCACTTCGTTCGGCTACTTCGAGGGCGAGCGGGAGAACTTCCGCGTGCTCGAGGAGATGGTCCGCATCCTGGCGCCCGGCGGGCGCTTCCTGATCGACCTGATGAACCCGCACTCCGCGATCGCCAACCTGACCCCGCACGAGGTGCAGGAGGCGGAAGGGCGGAGGGTCGAGATCGACCGCTGGTACGACGCGGCGACCCAGCGGATCAACAAGCGGATCCGCGTCGTGCCGAACGGTCCGGCGAACAACGGGCCGGCGCGGGCGTATCTCGAGAGCGTGCGCGCGTATCAACCGGAGGAGGTCTCGGTGGGCCTCCGCTGGGCCGGGCTCGCGCTCGGCGACCTCTATGGCAACTTCCGGGGAGACCCCTACGATCGTGATAGCGAACGCCTCATCCTCGTCGGTCGCAAGCCCGCCTGAACGGCTCGACCTCGGCGCTCTCAGCCTTTTGCCTCCGCTGCCGGAGGCTTTCCTCGCGGGGCGCGACCTCGACCTGCTCGCTCCGCTCCGCTTCGTGCGGCCGGGCGCGCCTCCCCCGCTCCCTCCCCTTCCGACGCCGGATCGGGGGGTCCTCGCCGCGGCGCTCGGGGTTGCGAACCGCGCCTATGGCCATCCGGACGCCGAGGCGCTGGCGAGGAAGCTCGCCGATCCGCGGGCGCGGGTGGTGGCGACCGGCCAGCAGCCGGGGCTGTTCGGCGGCCCGCTCTACGCGCTCTCGAAGATGGTCGCGGCCTCGCGCTGGGCTGCGGATCTCGAAGCGCAGGGCGAGCCGGCGGTCGCCGTCTTCTGGGTCGCGACCGAGGACCACGACTGGGCGGAGGTCGCGCAGGCGACCTTCTTGGCACCGTCCGGCCTCCGCCGTTTCGACCTCGGGGAGGATCCGTCGCCGCTCGCTCCGCTCGGCACGCGGACGTTCGGGCCGGAGATGGCGCGCATCCACGCGGAGCTCGCCGAGGCGTTTCCGGGCGAGACCTACGCCCCCTGGCGCGACGCGCTCGCGCGCTGGTATCGCCCGGAGGCGCGCTTCGGCGAGGCGTTCTGCCGCCTGGCCGCGCACCTGCTGGGGCCGCGATGTCCACTGCTGCTCGACGCGATGCTGCCGGAGCTCAAGCAGGCCGAGCAGCCGTTCCTGCGCCGGCTGGTCGAGGAACGGGCGGCGCTCGAAGCGGACTACGCGGCGACCGACGCCGAGATCGAGCGCCGCTCGTTCCGGCTCCAGGTGACGCCGCAGCGGGGCGTGAGCCCGCTCTTTCTCTACACCCGCGGCGAGCGGCGGCGGATCGAATGGCGCGAGGGCGATCGCTTCGTGCTCCGCGGCAGCCGGGACGAGGAACGGCCGGTCGCCGAGCTGCTCGCGGCGATCGAGGAGAACCCGGGCGTCGTCAGCCCCGGGGTGCTCGCGCGGCCGGCGATCCAGGATTCCGTCCTCGGCACCTCGGTCCTGCTGCTCGGCCCGGGCGAGATCTCCTACATCCCGCAGGTCGCTCCGGCCTACCGCGCTCTCGGCGCAGCGCCCGCGGTCGCGCTGCGGCCCCAGGTGCTGGTGCTCGAGGCGGCGACCCGCGGCAAGCTGGCCGCCCAGGCGCTCACCGCCTCCGATCTCCTCGGCGATCCCGACCTTCTCGAGCGGCGGCTCGCGGCGCGCTCCGGGGGCGACTTCGTCGATCCGGTGCGCGAGAGGATCGCGGCCGAGCTCGAAGGGTTGAAGCCGCGCGCGGCGGCGATCGATCCGAACCTCGAGAAGCCGCTCGAGAAGACCTTGGAGCAGACGCTGCGCGCCCTCGACCTGTTCGCCGAAAAGGTGCGCGCCGCGGCGATGCGGCGCAACGAGGTCGAGGCCCGGCGGCTCGCGCAGCTCGGCGACCTCCTCCGGCCGTTCGGCAAGCCGCAGGAGCGGACGCTCTCGGCCGCCCAGTTCGCGGCCCGGCTGGGGCCGGCGTTCGGCGAGGCGCTCTGGGGGCTGCTCGATCTCGATCCCACGGCGCTCCAGGTGATCGAGCTGCCGCCTCCCCCGCCCGCGGGAACGGGAGGCGCGGCATGAAGCTCGACGCGCTCGCGATCGGCGCGCATCCGGACGACGTCGAGCTCGGCTGCGGGGGCACCGTGGCTCGGCTCGCGCGCTCGGGGCGGAGGGTCGGCATCCTCCATCTGACCCGGGGCGAGGCGGGCACCCGCGGGACGGCGGAAGAGCGGCGCGGGGAGGCGGAACAGGCCGCGGCGGCGCTCGGCGCGGTTTACCTCGATTTTCTCGACTGCGGCGACGGCTCTCTGCGCGATGGGGTGCCCGAAGAGGACGCCCTGATCGCGGTGCTGCGCGACCTCAAGCCCGACCTGGTGCTCGGGCCGACGCCCTACGACCGCCACCCGGACCACGGCCGTGCCCACCGCCTGGTCCAGGCCGCCTGTTTCTACGCCGGGCTGGCCGGCCGGGCGCCCGAGAGGGGCGATCCGCACCGGCCCGCGGCGGTCTTCTCCTACATGCAGCACGACGCGTTCGAGCCGCGCTTCGTGGTCGACGTCACGGATTCCTGGGAGGCCAAGCTTGCGTCCCTCGCCGCCCACCGGAGCCAGCTCTATCAGCCGGGGTCTCCGCCCGAGGAGCGCGCGGAGCCGGGCGGCGCCTCGCCGGCACCGGTCACGAAGGTGTCCACCAAAGAGTTCTTTCTCGCGGTCGAAGGGCGGGCGCGCCACTTCGGCCTGCTGATCGGCGCGACGTTCGGCGAGCCGTTCTGGAGCCCGCTGCCGCTCGCCGTCGGCGATCCGTTCGCCGTCCTGCCGGGAGGTGTTCGTTGAAGATCGGGATCAGCTGCTATCCGACCTACGGAGGGTCGGGCATCGTCGCGACCGAGCTCGCGATGGCGCTCGCCGAGGGGGGCGACGAGGTCCACGTGATCTCCTACGCGCAGCCGCAGCGCCTGGCCTTCACCAGCCCGCGGATCTTCTTTCACGAGGTGCTCGTCCCGCGCTACCCGCTGTTCGAATACCCGCCCTATTCGCAGGCGCTGGCGACCAAGATGGTCGAGGTCGCGCGGCACCAGAAGCTCGAGCTGATGCACGTCCACTACGCCGTGCCGAACGCGGTCTCGGCGGTGCTCGCGCGCCAGATCCTCGCGCCCCAGCCGCTCCATGTCGTGACGACCCTCCACGGCACGGACGTCACCCTGGTCGGCAACGACCCGAGCTATCTCGAGACGACCCGCTACGGCATCGTCCAGAGCGACGCGGTGACGGCCGTCTCGGAGGCTCTCCGCAAGGAGACCGTCGAGCAGCTGGGCATTTCGACCAAACAGATCGACGTCGTGCCGAACTTCATCGACCCGCGGCGATTCGAAGGAGTACGGGGCTCTCTCGGCGCGCGGCGGTGGGCGCAGCCGGGCGAGAAGACGCTGGTCCACATCTCGAACTTCCGGCCGGTCAAGCGCGTGCTCGACGTGGTCGGGATCTTCGCCCGCGTGCGGGCTCAGATCCCGGCCCGGCTGATCCTCGTCGGCGACGGCCCGGAGCGGCCGAAGGTCGAGCAGGCCTGCCGCGAGAGCGGCTTCTGCCACGCGATCACCTTCATCGGCAGCCTGCCTCTGATCGAGGAGGTGCTGGTGGGAGCGGACCTCTTCCTGCTCCCTTCCGAGACCGAGTCGTTCGGCCTCGCGGCGCTCGAGGCGATGGCCTGCGAGGTGCCGGTCATCTCGTCGAACGCCGGCGGCCTGCCCGAGGTGGTGATCGACGGCGAAACCGGCTATCTGCGCCCGGTGGGCGACGTCGCGGGCATGGCGGACGCGGCTCTCGAGCTGCTGCGCGACGAGCCGAAGCGGCGAGCCTTCGGCGAAGCCAGCCGGCGTTCGACGATCGAGCGCTTTTCCCAGGACGTGATCGTCGGCCGCTATCGCGGGATCTACGATCGGGTGATGGCGGCGGCGGGCCGCTAGTAGAGACCGGTCAACTGGCGAGGAGCGGTACGGGCTTCGCGCCGAGAATCTTTTCATCGCTCGTTACGAAGGTCAGCTCGTAGACGAGAGCGGTCGCGACCAGGAAGCGATCCGCGGGATCCTGGTGCGGGAGGTCGATCTTGCGGCTTTGGATCGCTACTTCGTGAGTGAGAGGGGCTTCACGAAAGGGCGCCACTTCGAGAGCCTTCGCGATCCAAAGGTCGGTTGGCCCGTGGAGGACAACCCGGCCCTTCTCCGCCAGAAGGAACACCTCCCAAAGGGTGATCGGGGAAAGCCAGAGCTCATTTCCGGGAGATTCGAGCTCGAACGCAACCTCAGGAGAAAGCTTTTCCGGCTCCAGGAGACTCCAGAGCCAGATGTGAGTATCGAGGAGGAGTCTCAAGTACGGAGAACGTCCCAGTCGGACTCCTGGGACACCGGCGAAACGATATCCCCGACGATCTTCCCTCGATCCCGAAAGGAGCCGAGCCAAGATGTCCGCGCCGGGTCGAGAGCTTTCGCTCGCTTGCCCTTTTCGTTTCGATCGAACGATCGGCTCTGGCTGGACCTTGCAGCTAAGGTCTTCATGGCTACCTTAGAATAGCACGCGCCGCCACGATCTATCGGCCGCCCTCGCGCCGTGGGCAGGCGGGCACAAACGGAAATGCCTTCCTACGAGATCCCGGGCGGCAGCGCGGAGGCCGAGATCCGCGAGAAGGGCTCGGTCTTTCTCGCTCTCGTCCGTCCCGTCGCCTCCGAGCCGGAGGCGCGGTCGGCGCTCGACGAGGTTGCGCGGCGTTTCCCCGACGCTTCCCACCGGTGCTGGGCTCTGCGGCTCGGGTCCCCACCGCGCGAGCGCGCGTCGGACGCCGGCGAGCCGGCGGGGACGGCCGGAAAGCCCATGCTCCAGGTGCTCCGCGGCGCGGCGCTCTCGGACGTCCTGGCCGTCGCGGTCCGCTGGTTCGGCGGGGTCAAGCTCGGCAAGGGGGGCCTCGCCCGCGCGTACGCTTCCGCAGTGCGCGCGGCGCTCGTCGATCTGCCGCGCTCGGTCCGCGCCTCCCGGGTGCGGATCGCTGTCGAGGTCCCCTACGACAAGATCGGCGCGGTCAAGAGGCTGATCCAGCCTCCGGCGGTCGCGCTCGAGGCGGAGGAGTACGGCGAAAGGGTACGCTTGGACCTGGCCGTCCTCGAGGAGCGGGTCGGCCCGCTCCTCGAGGCGCTCGCCGATCTCGGTGTGACGCCCGCCGTCGCCTGAAGCCGCTTTCGATGCGCCCCGCGGCGTTGCGTAGTAGACTCGGCCGTAGCTCGAAACGACGGATGATCAAGCCTTCTTGCACCTCTGAAAGGAGTGGTTTGCGATGAGTGAGCCCGTTGCGCCTCCACCGCCTCCTCCTCCGGCCGCCAACGCCGGAAACAACCGCACGCTGATGCTGGTCCTCTCGTACCTCGGCATCCTCGCCTTCATCCCGTTCGTGATGGAGAAGGACGACAAAGAGGTGCAGTGGCACGCCAAGCACGGCATCGTTCTGCTCGTCGCCTGGGCGATCCTCTGGACCGCGGCGGCGATCATCGGCCATATCGGCTGCTTGGGGCTGTTCCTGTTCCCGGTGCTCAGCCTCGCCTGGCTGATCGTGACCATCCTCTGCATCATGAAGGCGCTCAACGGGCAGCGCTTCATCATTCCCGGCCTGAGCGACTTCGCGGACAAGTTCTAACCCGTCGCTTCCGAGCCGCCACGCTCGAGCACTCGCCGTAAAGGGAGCTCCAACAATGTCGATTCCGATTTCGCAGCCTCCGCAAGCGAAGGCGAGCAGCCAGGCGACGACGGCTCTGATCCTCGGGATCGTCGGCGTGATCTGCTGCGGCCTCGCCGCTCCGATCGCCTGGTACCTGGGCAACAAGGAGCTCCATCTCATTCAGGCCGGGCAGTCCTCGCCGGCCGGCCAGGGCCTGGCCCAGGTCGGCAAGATCCTGGGCATCGTCGGCTCGGTGCTGCTGATCTTGGGTCTGGTCTGGGTCTTCTTCATGGGCGGCATGGCCATGCTCAGCGCGATGGCCCACGTCGGACAGTAGAGATCCGACCCGCGCGGTGAGACTCGGACGCTTTCGGCCGCTCGCCCCGTGGGCCCTCGCCGGGCTCGCGGGGCTGGCGGCCGTCGTCGTCCTGCACGCCTGGCAGCCGGCCGGCGGCGCGAGCCACTCGATCTGCATCTTCCGCCGGACGACCGGCATTCCGTGCCCGGGGTGCGGCTTGACCCGCGCTTTCGCGCAGCTCGCGAAGGGCCACTGGCGCGCGGGCGTCGCCGCCCATCCGCTCGCACCCCTCCTCGCTCTCGAAGCCGCGGCGGCCTGGCTCGCCTGGGGGTGGCTCGCCGCGAGGCGAGGCGAGGTGCCGGGCGCGTGGGCCGCGCGCCTGCCCCCCTTGGCGCTCGCCCACGCAGGCGCCCTCTTCGCTCTCTGGCTCGGCCGCTTGGCGACGGGAACGCTGCCATGGTGAATCCGGCCGAGCCGGGGGCCGGAACGGGATCGAGCGCCGCGGAACCTCCGTCGCGGGACGGCCTGCGCCGGCGCGTCGCCCTCTTCGCGATCGCCTTCTTCGCCCTCCTCGCGCTCGACCAGCTGCGGGCGCCGGAGCATCAGGTCTCGGCGCGGCTCCTGCTCGCCGCGATCCACGTCTATCAGGCGACGCTCTCGAAGGCGATGCCCGCGCTCGGCGTGCAGTGCCGGTTCAGACCTTCCTGCAGCCACTACGGCGAGGGGGCGATCCGCAAGTACGGCGCGGTGATCGGCGCGCTCCGGACCGCGGGGAGGATCGCCCGCTGCGGGCCCTGGACGCCGCTCGGCACCTACGATCCGCCCTAGTTGACAGCGGACGACCAAGGCGGCGATGCTCGACCGTATGGCGCGAGAACGGCTGGACTATCAGGAGCTGGTGCGCGAGGCTCTGCGGGACGTCGTCCGCCGCAGCCTCGAGATCGTGGTCGAGGAAGGGGGGCTGCCGGGCGAGCACTTCTTCTACATCAGCTTTCGGACCGCTCATCCCGGCGTGCGCATCCCGCCGTTCCTGCGCGACCAGTACCCGGACGAGGTGACGATCATCATCCAGCACCAGTTCTGGGATCTCGAGGTCGATCGCGATGCCTTCTCGGTGAGCCTCTCGTTCAACGCCTCGCGGCAGCGGGTGACCGTGCCGTACGAGGCGCTGACCTCGTTCGTCGATCCAGGCGCCGAGTTCGGCCTCCGCTTCGGACCGCCGGAGCTCGAGGCCGCCGAGGACGAAGAAGAGGCGAGCGAAGCCGAGCCGGCGAGCGGGCCGGTCGCGATCGAGGACGGCAAGCCGGGCAAGACCGGGGCTCCCTCCGGCCGCTTCGCCGAGGTCATCCCCTTCGACCCCTCGCGCAGGCGGTAGCGTCCTCTCGGGCGGCCGAGCCGGGCGATT
>DATMZM010000454.1:0-4545 GCA_035607445.1 Thermoanaerobaculia bacterium
GGCTATTACCGGGAGGCCTCGATCATCGATCGGCTCCACGACGATGTGATCGCCCCGGCCCGCGCGCGAGGGGTCGAGACGATCTGGCTCGCCGGGATTTCGCTCGGCGGCCTCGGCGCGTCGCTCTACGCCCGCGACCGCCCGGGCGAGATCGACGGCCTTGCGCTGATCGCCCCGTACCTGGGCGAGGACGAGATCCTCGAAGAGATCGAAAAGGCCGGCGGCCCGCGCGCCTGGCATCCGGAAGCTGCTCTCGCGGGCGAGGACGTCCACCGGCTCTGGATCTGGTTCCAGGGCTATGCCGGGTCGGCCGGTCCGACCGCGGCCCACCCGACCCTCCTGCTCGCCTTCGGCGAGGGCGACCGGCTCCGCCGCGGCCAGCGCCTGCTCGCCCGGCTGCTGCCGCCGGAGCGCGTCGTGACCGCTCGCGGCGGCCACTTCTGGGCCACCTGGCGCCGGCTCTGGGATCTCCTGCTCGCGAAGGGTGAGATCGGGCGCTCCTCCGCGTTACGCTAGCGCTCGTGACGGACGACCTGCTCCCTCCCGAAGTCTTCGAGCGAACCCTCCGCTTCCTGACCGATCTCCTCGCGATCTCGTCGCCGAGCGTCGATCCGGCCGGGCTCGGGCGGGTCGCCGCGTTCCTCGGCGACGCGCTCCGGGCACGCGGGCTCAGCGTCGAGGTCGTAACCGAGACCGGCGAGGGCGGCGTGCCCCTCCCGGTGCTCCACGCGCGAGGCTCGGCGGCCGGGGAGCGCTGCCTGCTCCTCCTCGGCCATCTGGACACCGTCCTCTCCGCGATCCCGCCCGAGCGGCGGGGCGAGCGGCTGATCGCGACCGGCGCGATCGACATGAAGGGTGGGCTCGCGACGTTCGCCGGCGCTCTCGACCTGCTTCGCCATCGCGATCTCGAACCGCCCGCGGACCTCCATCTGGTGGTCGTGCCGGACGAGGAGGTCGGGGGAGTCCTCTCGCGCGGCGCGACCCGTCGCTACGGCGAGGGGGCGCGCGCGGTCTGGGTGCTCGAGCCGGGCGAGGGACGCGGCGACGCCGAGACCCTCATCCTCGGCCGGCGCGGCATGCGCAACTGGCGCTTGACGGCGACCGGCACCCCCGCGCATTCCGGCCTCCACTACTGGCAGGGCCGCTCGGCGCTCGTGGCCGCCGCCCGGTGGTGCGCGGAGGCCGAGGCGCTCTCGGCCCGCGGCGCCGGTCCGACGATCAACGTCGGGCGGCTGATCGCCGGGGACGCCGCGTTCGTCGCCGATCCGGCAGCGAGCGCGGGGCTCCTCGGCACCGAGGCGCGCCTGAACGTGGTGCCCGAGCGGGCGGTTGCGGAGGGGGAATTTCGCTTCCTGCGCGCTCAGGAGGGGGAGGAGATGGCTCGCGCACTCGCTGCGCTCGCGGAGCGGATCGGCCGGGAGACCGGAACGGCGCTCGAAATCGAGATCGGCGCCGCCGTGCCGCCGGTCGATCCCGGCGGCCCGCAGCGCGCCTGGTGCGATCGCGCCGTCGCCTGCGCCGCCCGGCGGGGCTGGACGCTCGAGCTCGAAGAGGATCGCGGCGGGATCTCCTTTCCGAACTTCCTCCCAGATCCCGGTCGCATTCCGGTCCTCGACGGCCTCGGCCCGGTCGGGGGCGGCATGCATACCCGCGACGAGTTCCTGAACCTGCGCTCCCTCGCGCGCCGGGTCGCGCTCCTGGCCGACCTGTTCGAGGCGGACGGACAGGAGGCCTGACCGCCCCCCACCTATCCCTTCGGCACCTCGCTCATCAGGTGCTGGAGGTAGCCATCGGGATCCTTGAAGACGGCGAGCCAGAGCACGCGGTCGCCGAGGTCGGCGACGAAGTGGGGCTTCTGCTCGAGCGTCGCTCCGTTCGCCGCCAGATGAGCGGCGGCGGCCTCGATGTCGTCGGTCTTGTAATAGACGAACAGCGAGCCCGGAGCCACGCCGCTCGCCTCCTCCTTCGCGAGCAGGATGCGGGCGTCGCCGCAGGCGAAGAACGACATGCCGGGAGGGGCGGAGAAGAGGAACCGGAGGCCGACGACGTCGCGGTAGAACGCGGTCGAAGCGTCCAGATCCTTGACCGAATAGGCGACCTGGCCGATACCGGTGATGCCGGCGGATTGGGACATGGGGCGGCTCCTTTCCGCTGCACGGAGGACGGCGGGTTGACCGGGGCGAGCCTACCTCACCGCCGGGATCTCCGGCGGCACGGAAGCCCTGGGCTCTCGGGGTTTGCGTCTTCGAAAGGGCATCTGCGAGGATCCCCGCGCGACGGCGCCCCTCCGAGGTTCGGTCCGGGCGCCGCCGACCCGACTTCGCTCCCTCACACGATGCCCGCGAGCCCCTCATCTCCCCCCTCCGGCCGCCGGCGCGACCTGACAATGATATCGGCCGGCCTGAGGCTCGACGGCGGCGGCAGGGCGCTCGCCGGCCGGCTGCTCGCGCGGGCGGCGGCCGAATGGGCGCGGGCGCGGGGCGTGCGCTTCGACCTGCTCGCGCTCGGCACGCCGGACGAGGCGCTGCTTTCGGTCCTCGCGGGCGCACCGCCCGATCGGAGGCGCTTCTTCGGCCGGAGCTTCGCGCGCCTCGCCGCGGCGGCCGTGGGCGCCCAGCTCGGACCGCGCCGGCCCGCGCTCCTCTTCGACCTGCTGGGGCTCGCGCGGACGCAAAGCCACCTGCCGCGGGCGCTCCGGGCTCCCTACCTCGTCATGCTCTACGGCATCGAGGTCTGGCGGCCCCTCGAACGGGCTCGCAGGCGCGCGCTCGACGGCGCGGAGGTGCGCCTCTCGATCTCCCGTTACACCCTCTCCCGGGCACGCGAGCTCCATCCCGGCTTGACCGCCGAGATCCTGCCGCTCGCCCTCGAAGAGCGGGCGGCGGCGGGCGCAGTCGACCGGGCTCTGGTCGAGCGGGCGGGCGAGGGCTTCGCGCTGATCGTCGGCCGGATGGACGCGAGCGAGCGCTACAAGGGACACGACCCCCTCCTCGAAGCGCTTCCGGGCCTGCCCAGCGCGCGCCTGGTGATCGCGGGCGGAGGCGACGACCGGGCGAGACTCGAAGCGAAGGCCGCGGCGCTCGGGGTGGCCGCGCGCGTCCTGTTCAGCGGCTTCGTCTCGGAGGCGACGCTGCGGGTTCTCTACGACCGCGCGGCGGCGCTCGCGATGCCGAGCCGCGGCGAGGGCTTCGGCCTGGTCTATCTGGAGGCCATGCGGGCCTCCCGACCCTGCCTCGCCGCTCGGGCCAGCGCGGCGGCCGAGGTGGTCGCGGACGGCGAGACGGGCCTCCTCGTCGACCCCGAGAACCGCGCGGAGCTGGCCGCGGCGCTCGCGCGCCTCCTCGGCGAGCCCGAAACCGCCGCTCGGATGGGCAAGGCGGGCCGGATGCGCTTCGAGCGGGAGTTCGGCTACTCTCGGTTCCGCGACCGCCTCTCCGGACATCTCGATCGGCTGACCGATCCGCGCAGCCCGGGCGCGCGCTGATGATCTCTCCTCACCGACTCCTCCGCCGACCGCCACCGAGAGCGACCGAAAAACGATGACGACACCGGGAGGGACCGCGGGCCTCGAAGTCGAGATCGGGACGATCCCGACGCCGCGCGACCCCGAGTACCCCGAGTTCCTGCAGTACCAGGACGGCTCGGCCGACCGCGCCGCGGCGGCCCTGCCGGGTCCTCACGCCGAGCCCTGGCTCAACGTCATCGCGGCGTACGAGCCGGGGAATCAACCCCAGCTCGAGCAGCTGCTCGCCCATCCCCGGCTTGGTCCCAGGGTGCGCGGCCGCGTGCTCGATCTCGCCGCCGGAAGCTGCTGGGCGACCGCCCGGCTCTCGCGCGTGCCGGCCGTCTCCGAGGTCACGGCGGTCGACCTCGCCCCCGCGTTCCTCCGGACGACCGGCAACCGGATGCTCGCCGCCTGCGGCGCCGAGCGCGCGAAGATCCGCCTCGTCGCGAGCAGCTTCGAGCGCGTGCCGCGTCCGGATGCGAGCTACGACGCGGTCTTTCTGATCGCCGCCATCCACCACGCCCTGGCGCCGATCCGGGTCCTGCTCGAAGCGAACCGGCTGCTCGAGCCGACCGGTACTCTCTTCCTCATCGAGCAGCCCGAGCTGCCCTGGCGCCTCCGCGCGGGCCGGCGCCGAGCGATCGAGATCTCGCGCGCGACGGGGACGACCGAGATCATCTACACGCGCGGCCAGCTCGAGTACCTGCTGCGCTGCGGCGGCTTCGTCGTCGACGAGGTCCTGCCGAGCGAGGGGCTCTCGCCGCGCTGGCCGCAGCGCTGGGCACGGAAGACCCTGCGCGCGCTCGGTCTCGAAAGCCGCCTCATGAAGATCGGCTACGTCTTCGCCGCGCGCCCCGACCCGGAGCTGGCGCGGGGAGCGCGGTAGCGATGTGCGGGCTCTGCGGGCTGTTCCGGCTCGGCGCCGAAGCACCCCCCATCGGCCCTCCCGAACGCGCGGAGGTCGAGCGAACCGTCCGCGCCATGGCCAAGCGCGGTCCGGACGGCGAGGGTTTCTGGTTCGACCCCGCGGGGAGCGTAGC
>DATMZM010000469.1:0-4792 GCA_035607445.1 Thermoanaerobaculia bacterium
GAGGAAGGTCGTCGGCTCGTGGAGCTCGTTCAAAAAACCGACCGGCAGGAGGAGATGGCCGGCGCGCAGGTTGAATTCGGGCTTGAACAGGAAATCGAGATAGGCGAACTCGACCGAGACCTCCTCGCCGCCGTCCTCGAATTCGATCTCGGAGTTGAACAGGAGGCGGTCGTTCCACTTGTAGCCGACGTAGACGACCGCGCGCTCGAGGACCGTCACGGCGTGCTCTCCGGAGGGCTGGCCGTCATCCGTCTTGCTGTCCGGCCCTTCATAGAAGGCCTCGCCGTAGCCGCCGATCGAGACGCCGCGCTCTCCGCGGTAGATCTTGGAGGCCGCGGGGCCCATGCCATTCGTGCTGCGGTCGGCCGCGACCGCGGCCTCGCCGATCTTGAGCTTCTCGATCTCCGCCGCGAGGACGTCGATCTTGCGCTCGATCTCGGCCAGCTCGCCGGCGGCGGGCGCGGGCGAGGCCTCCGTTCCGGCGACCCCTGCAGCGCCGAGCTTCGCCACTTCGGCCTTCAAGGCGGCCACCTCCCGCTCGAGCTGCCGGATCCGCTCGCTCTCGGACTGCGCTCGGGCGGGAGCCCAGGCGCCGAGGAGAAGGGCGAAGGCGAGCGCCGAGACGGCCGGGACGAGGATGCGACGGCGGCGGCCGCGGTAGCCGAGCGGGCGCTCGGGGTCGAGAATCGAATGCATCATGTAAAGTCTCCTCCGGTACGGTCCGAGACCTCGGGCCGTGTCGTCAAGGAAGGGGGCGGGTTCTCCAGGGCGCCACCCACGGGCCCGCCCCCCTCCGGTTTTGTTTTCCTGCCACTACGAAAGCCGCCCCGCGCGGGGCGACCGGCCCTCCGGAAAGCTTTGATTTCTTGGCACCCGGGCGCGCGATCTCGAGCTTCACGCCGTCCGGCGCGAGCGTCTTGATCCGGCCGGCCAGGCCGCTCGAGACGCGCGCGGTCAAGCGCCGGCCGCTCGGATCGCGGACGAGCGCGATCACCTCGACCCCGGGGTGCGCCGCGGCGAACGCGAGCGCCGCCTCGGGGCCGAGCACGAAGAGGCCGGTCGAGAGGCAGTCGGCGCGCAGGGGATCGGCGGCAAAGACCGTCAGGCTGCCGAAATCGGGGGCCGGGCGGCCGGTGCGCGGATCGAGGATGTGGCCGATCCGCTCGCCGCCGACCATCATGCCGCGCTCGCCGTTGCCGGAGGTCGAGAGCGAGCCGCCGCCGAGGACGACCTCGAGCACCGGCCGGTTGCGGCGGTCGGGGTCGGCGATCGCGACCTTCCACGGGGTCTTTTGGATCTTCCCGGGGCTCTCCCAGACGGCGACCTGACCGCCGAGGTCGAGCAGGGCGGCGCGCGCTCCCGGCGCCTGGGACAACGCGGCGATCGCGTCCGCGAGGCCGGCCCCCTTGCCGAAGCCGCCCTCCTCGATCGCGAGCCCCGCCAGGCGGCGGATCGCGACCGGCGGCGCCGCCTGGGGATCGACCGAGAGCGAGGCGAATCCGGTCGCGCGGAGGGCGGCCTCGATCTCGGGATCGCTCGGGTGCCGGCCGCCGTGCCGCAAGCCCCAGGCCGCGACCAGAGCGCCGACCGTCGGATCGAAGGCGCCGCCGGTCTCGCGCGCGCAGTCGAGAGCGGCGGCGAGGTCCCTCGCGAGCTCCTTCGAGAGGGGGACCGGCGCGCCGACCGGCGCGCGGTTGACGGCGGCGAGCTCCGTGTCGTCCCGCCAGGTGGAAAGCCGCCGCTCCGCAGCCTCCAGGGCCTCGACCGCCCGCTCGCTCGCGGCGACCGCGGCCGGGCGGTCGACGGCGAGGACGGTCAGGTCGAGGGTGGTGCCCATCGAGGCGAGGCGGCGGGCCAGGACCGCCTCCGTCGGCCGGGGCGCGCTCGCAGGCGGGCGAGGGCTCTGCTCGTCGGGCCCGGTCGCGGGGGCGCCGAGAAGGGCGTTGGCGAAAGCCGCCAGGAGCAGCCAGCCGGTCATCGCTCGCCCTCCGCCGCCAGGGCGGCGCCCGCCAGGCAGCAGCGGCCGGGCGGGATGAGCCGGCCGTGCGGGCACTCGGCGGGGTGATCCAGGAAGGTGCAGACCTGGTCCTCGAAGCCGTCGGCGATCGGCTTTTCCCGGCCGCAGTCCGGACCGGCGTGGCCGAGAGTGCGGGCGAGGAGCTGCTCGGCCAGGCGCACGCGCCGGACGGCCGCAGCGGCGTGGGCGCGGCCGTTGTCGGTCAGGGCGATGCGCGATTCGTGGAAGGCGAGGAAGCCGCGGGCGAGGAGATCGGCGACGCCGCGCCGGGCGACCGAGACGGTCTCGCCGTCCTCTTCGAGCAGCCGCCAGAGCTCGGCGAGGATCGGCACCGCGTCCTCGGCGGTCTCGGCCGGACGGGCGAGCCGGCCGTGCTCGAGCCGGATCTCGCGGTCGGCGCGCGCGGCGATCGCCGGCGCGTGGGTGATCAAAACGAGGGTGTGGCCGCCCTTGTGGAGGTCGGTCAAGAGGCGCATCACGACCGCCTCGTTGACCGCGTCGAGGTTGCCGGTCGGCTCGTCGGCGAGGATCAGCGGCGGGTGGTTGATCAGGGCGCGGGCGATGCAGACTCTCTGCTGCTCGCCGCCCGAGAGCTGGCTCGGCAGGTGGTGGAGCCGGCCGCCGAGCCCCACTCCCTCGAGCGCCTCCGCCGCCTCGCCGCGGTCGGTCATGCTGTGGACGTACTGGGCGAGCATGACGTTCTCGAGCGCGGTCAGGTACGGGATCAGATGGAACTGCTGGAAGATCAGGCCGATCGTCCGCTGCCGGTAGCCTGCCAGGTCGCGGGCGGACAGCGCGGCGAGATCGATGCCGTCGACCCGCGCGCAGCCGCCGCTCGGCCGGTCGAGGCCGGCGAGGATGTTGAGGAGCGTCGTCTTGCCCGATCCCGAGGGTCCGGTGACGGCGAGCCACTCGCCGCGGGCGACGGCGAGCGAGAGGTCGTCGAGAGCGGGGAGGGCGCCGAAGCGGCGCGACAGCCCCTCGATCTCGACCAGCGTCTCCGCCTGCGGGCCCGCGGCCACCTTCAATCGCCTTTCAGCACGGTCGCGGCGTCGAGCCGCCCGATGCGGGTGAGCGCGAAGGCCATCGAGAGGCCGACGATCGAGACCGCGGCCAGGACCGCGCCCGAGAGACCGGCCCACGAGACGAGCGGCGCCGAGGCCGCGGCGACCGGGCCGAGCAGCCGCCGGGCGAGGTCGCGCGCGGCGAGCTCGCCCAAAAGATCGCCCGCGAGCGCCGCGGCGCAGGCCGCGGCGAGGATCTCCGCCGCGAGGAGCCCGCCGATCCTCCGCACCGTGCAGCCGAGCGCCAGGAGCAGGCCGATCTCGGTCCGCCGCTCGCCGACGAGCGCCGCGGTCGCCGCCGCGACCGAGAGGAGGGCGAGGAGGAGCGACACGCCGGAGACCGCGGCGAGGAGGGAGAGCACCCTCCGGGTGACGCGCGCGTCCGCCTCCGAGACGCGCAGCAGTGGCCGCGCCTCGACGCCCGCCAGGCGCGCCTCGATCGCGCCCGCCGCCGCCTTCAGGCGGTCGGGCGCGACCCGGACGTCCAGGCGCGCGAAGCCGGACGGTTCGGCACCTCCCGGCCCGCGGACACCGCGCACCCAGAGGACGCCGGGGACTCCGCGGACGCGCGCCGCCTCCGCGGCTGGAATCCGCGGCGGCCCGCCGACCTGCGGCCGGACGGTCAGGTTCGGTCCGAACGCTTCGAGGTCCCGCCCGAGCGAGCGATGGACCCGGCCGGCGAAGGCGCCGAGCGTCGAGACGGTCGCCGCGGCCACGGCGACGGCAGCGAGGATCAACCCGAGCTGGCGCAGGCGGCGCCGCAAGCTCGCGAGGACCAGGCGCGGCATCATGGTGCGGATCAAGCGGTTGCCTTCTTGAGCATCGCCGCCGGGTAGCGTTCGAGCGCGCGGGAGACGGGGGCCAGGCTCGCGAGGACGGCGAGCAGCAGCCCCAGGAGAGCCGTCCAGGGGAGGAGCACGGGGGCATACGGCACCGCGACGCCGAGCGCGCCGCCGCCGACCCAGCGCCCGGCGAGAAGGCCGAGCGCGCCGCCCAGACAACCGCCCGCGAGGCCGAGCAGACCGGCTTCCGACAGGAAGAAGAAGACGACCCTCCCGCGCGGGGCGCCGAGCGCGGTCAGGAGCCCGGCCTCCAGGCGGCGCTCGAGCACGGTCGCGGTCATCGCCGCCGCGGCGCCCACCGCGCCGCCCGAGAGGGCGACCGCGGCGAGCGCCAGGAGGATCGCGCGCAGGCGGCCGGCGACGTCCGCGGTGGCCGCCGTGATGCGGCGGACGATCGTGGCCCGGGCGCCCGGGAGCGCCTCGCCGATCTGGAGCGCGATCGAGGAGGGGTAGGCCGTGCAGTACCAGGCGTCGTACTCGGCAGGCGTCATCGCCTTCGGATCCTTCCGCCCGCGCACCTCCGGATTGGTCAGGGCGAAGACCTCGCCGCGGGTGTAGCGGTCGGCGCGGGCGCCCAGGGCGGCGAAGGTCGGCAGCGGCGCGAACGCCTGCTCGTCCTCCTCGCCGCCGCTCTCGACGAGCCCGACGACCCCGAGCGCCACCTTCCGCCCGCCGAGCTCGGCCCCGACCTCCCGACCCTCGACGACGCCGAGCCGGGCGGCGAGCCGGCGGCCGAGCGCGACCTCCCGGGCGCCGTCCGCGGGCCAGCGGCCGGCGATCCGGAGCGTCGGGCGGACCTTCGGCAGCCCGGTGCGGAAGTCGGAATCGACGGCGTGGTCGAACCAGGTGCCGACGAGCGGCGCGACGAG
>DATMZM010000057.1:0-4237 GCA_035607445.1 Thermoanaerobaculia bacterium
AGGGCGGAGGGGGTGAGCGTGTTGCGGCGCTTCTCCCGCCAGACCAGGAGGCCCTCGGGGTAGCGCACGAACCGGAACGTGCTCCAGATCCGGGCGTTGCCGATCAGCTTCAAGGCCGAGGCGGCCTGGTCGTTCCAATCGAAGTCGAAAGCCGGCGGCATGCCTACCGCATCGGCGACCGCGCAGGCCCACCCCTGGCGGGTGCGCCTGACTTTGTCGGTGTCGCCCAGGAAGCGGCAGAACAGCTCGCTGCGGCTCGGCTCGCTGGTCTTCGGCGAGCGCTCGCCGACGGGGGAGAGAGAGGGACCCTCGTACCAGCTCTGGCCGTTCGCGGCCCGGTACTCGGTCTCATCGGTCCAGGGCACGGCGCCGAGCGCGGCGAAGCCGACCCACCGGCGCAGGACTTCGAGCGCCGCGGGGCGGATCGCCTCCGGGCCGCGCGCGAGAGCGATCAGGGTCGCCGCGATCCGCATCGAGTCGTAATCGCTGCTCAGGGGCTCGGCGCCGAAGAACAAGCCGAGGAACCCCTCGCTGGCGCCGGTCGCCTGGGCTTCGAGCAGCGCTCCGAATTCCGTCCAATCGTCGAGCCAGAGGCCGCGCGCGGCGCCGATCATCCAGCCCCAGTTCCAGGAGCCGCGTCCCTCGGTCAGCCCTTTGAGGCCCACTCGCGCGTCCGCGAGCCAGTCGTTCAGGATCGCGAGCGACTCGGGCGAGATCTCGGAAAGCCCGAGGCGGTGGCAGATCAGCGCCGGGGCCCAGACCTCGACGTGGGCTCGATTGGCCTTCCCGGCGTCCTCGGGGGGCCAGGTGGCGGCGCGGGAGTCGCTCATGCCTTCCCTCTCTTCCTCGGGAACCGCTCGCGGCCTTCGCCCCTGCTTTCCCAGCCGTTTCCCCGGCGCTCCGAGCGGTGAAGAAGAGAGTTTACTGTTGAACCTCCCCGAGCGGGATCGCCCACGGCTCGCGACCGTGCTCCCCGTCGTCGGCCGAACAGACTGGAGATGTTGGAAAATGGGGCCCGCCGCCGAGTCGAGGTCCGAAACCTCGCCGGCGAGCGGGCGCTGTTACCGCGCTGCAGCCGGCAAGGTCATGGCTGCTTGCCGTTCTTGATCCACTGTTCGAAGCATGTGATCCACGCCTGGGGCCAAGGCCCTCTCGGGGGCGGCGGCATGGGATCGTTGGGATCCTTCAGGCGCGTGAGGATGAGGTCCGCGTTGTCTTTCACGGTGGAGTAATCGTCGAGGTCCATACCGACCTGGTCCCTCATGTGCTCGACGTCTTCCTCGATGAATTTGGGGCGAATGTCGATTGCGTAGCTCGTGCATTCCGCTTCAGGTGGCGGTTCCGGCTCACTCATGTCTCGTCCTCTTTCGTCGTGGCGTGTCGTTCGATTGTTCGATCGTGGGTCAGGGGAGTTTCTTCAGGAGATCGAGGAGCTTTGTCTTCGTGGCGCCGTCGAGCTGGCGATCCTGGGGCATGTTGCCGCTGTTGACTCGAGCGACGATGCTCGCTTTCCTCTTGATCACGGCCGCCTTTTGGAAGACGTGATATCGGACCGAGCTGTGGCAGCGGAAACAGTACTGGTTCAGCAAGGGCAACAGCTTCTCGTCCGGATCGCCGCCCGCCGTCCAGACCGGATCGCCGGCATTCTCGGCGAAGCCGCGGCGTAGGGCGGGAACGTGCCGGTTGGCATCTGGCGCTGTTTCCTTGTGGAGCTCGAGCCACTTGCGTACCGCGAGAAGAGCGAACTTGGCGTCGGTCGGCTTCGTGATGACCGCGGCATTCTGCTGCTCGATCTCACGGTTGAGCAGGCGGAAGGTGTCGTACGCCTGAGGGACTCCATCGACGAGGACGTCCGCGGCCTGAACGAGCTGGAAGTCGTCTCCGGTGCGGTCGATCCAATGGTCGGTATCGAGATAGTTCACCTTGCCGCCCGGCTGGTTTTCCACCTCGGTGCCATGGCACTGGCCGCAGGACGTCGGGACGTAATACTTGTCTTCCGGCACGACCCCGGCGAGATCGAACGTGGCTCTCAAAAAGAGACCGACTTGCCCGGGAGTCGCGGTACCCAAGCCTTGGTAGACCAGGAAGTAGATGTCGTTGTGCTTGCCGCCGGTCGGATAGGTGGGCACCAGCAGAGCTTGAATCTGTCCGGCATGGATGCCTTCGGGGAACTTCGGCTGATTGGTCGTGAAATTGAACAGCAGATAGAAGCTGTCGAGCCCGACGGCGCGGGCTTTGGAGTCCTGCCGCGCCCGGAAGCGCAGGACCTTCCGCCAGCCGAAGCCGCCGTTGGGAACGCCCGCCGTCTGCGGATCGCGGACGTTGACGATTTTAGGCGCGAAGAACCGGGTCGCGAGGATTTCACCCGGCTGCAGGCGCCGGCCCCGGTACGCCTTCTCGAAATCCGGCTTGTTGGAGACGCCTTCGGCCAGGCGCTTGAAGTCCATGAGGATCGCCGGGGCCAGCGCCTCCAGATCCTCGGCCAGCAAGGCCGGGAAACCATAGAAGGCGAGCATGTCGGCGATGTAGCTGTCGGTGAGAGTGGGCTTCGGAAAGTCCACCAGAGCGGCTCGGATCTTCTTGTAGTAATCGAGAGCCTGCGCCTCGCTGCCCGGATTGACTTTGAGCAACGCAGCCTCCGGGCTCGCCAGGTTCGCCTCTCCGCCCACGGTCTCGAGAAGCTTGAAGCTGGGCTGGAGCGCTCGCTGGGGCTCGGGCTTTGCCTCCTCGGCGACCGGTGCCGGGGCTTCCTCGGTGCGGGCGCAACCCCATGCCAGCATGACCGATCCCATCAGGAACAGTGGAAACAGGCAGAGTCTTCGGCGCATGGCTATCCTCCGCGACGTTTTGTTTGATTCGCGCGGCTACGCCGCAGAGTCGAGGCAAGCCGCCTCTGTCAGTAACGAGCATGCGCAATTTACACCGAAAAATAATGAGATCAACTGGAAATTATCGTATACAGGTGGCTCCGAGCAGATCGGGCAGGCGGGGACGAGCCGGCCGACACGGCCGGATCGCCGAAACCTTGGGCAACGGGATCGCCCACAGCTCGCGACCGTGCTCCCCGTCGTCCGCGCCGAAGAGGACCTGGCCATTCGCGACGCTGAACGGGCCGGGGCTGCTCGCCGCGGAGCCCGGGGCGAGATCGCCCAGCCGGACCGTCCCTTCGGGGGTGCCGTCGCTACGCCACGGCTCGAGGCCCGAGGTCCCGTCGTCCGCCGCGAAGACCAGCCGGTTGCCCGTCGCCTTGAGCCGTTGCGGCAGGGAGCCGCGCGGGCCGGGGCGCAGGTCGGCGACCCTACGGGTGGTCCCGGGCGTGCCCCGGGAGGTCCACAGCTCGGTGCCCGTTTCCGGGTGGAACGCGACGAAGAACAGGCTGCCGTTCTTCGTGATCGTCAGCTCCCGCGCCTGGGATCCCCCCGCGAGGTCGCTCACGAGCGTCGTCCCCCGTTGCGTGCCGTCGCTCCGGTAGAGGCCCTCGCCCGCGCCGCGCGCCGCGAAGAAGTAGACCGCGCCGCCGGCCGCCACCAGGTCGCGCGGCGTCGAGCCGCCCGGGCCCGGGACGAGGTCCGCGACCCTTCGGGTGTGCCGGCGGGTCCCGTCGGTGACCCAGAGCTCGCGCCCGGTCGTCCCGTCGTCCGCGACGAAGAAGACGCGGCTCCCCGACCGTACGAGGTCGCTCGGGCTCGAGCCGACGCCGATCTGCTCGGGCCCGAATTCCGGGTCGTGAGGATCGAACACCGGATTGCGTTCGAGCCTCGGGTCGAGGTCGGCGACGATGTGCGTCCCAGCCTTCGTCCCGTCGGTCGCGAACAGCTCGCGGCCGTGCCGGAAATCGTTCGCGGCGAAGAGCGCGATCTGGCCGAGCACGGCGCCGCGGCTCGGCGACGAGGAAAGCTCCACGGTTTCGCACTGCGAGCTGCCGCCCCCGTACCCGACGAACGGGTTCAGGTTGACGACCTGTCGGGTGCCGCGCCGCGTCCCGTCGGTCACCCAGGGCTCGGTGTCGCCCGGATCGCAGCGCAAGGGATAGGGCAGGAAGTTCGCCCCGAAGACGAGCCGGCCGCCGACGAACCCGATCGGCGCGGTGATCTGGAGCTGCGCGTAGACGTTCCGGGGCTTGAAGGGCAGGGTTCCCGCGGGCGTTCCGTCGGTCGTCCAGAGCCGGGACCCCGCGTTGAAGAACGCGCGCTTGCCCGCCCGGGTGAGGACGGAGAACTGCGGGTCGTAGTCGGGA